>JAFUBW010000011.1 GCA_017459965.1 Bacilli bacterium | reverse complement strand
ATATTAATTTAATTAAAAAATATAATATTATAGAGGTTAAAGGTATAGAAGACTATTCTGATTATAAAAAAGAAATAAAATCAGAAGTAAAATTTGATTTAGGTGTTATTAAAAAGATAGATGATACTAATTTAACAAATAATTATGTATGCCATTTAAATAGTAAAGATATAAAATTACCTTTATTTGTTAGAAATAGAAGAAAAGGTGATTATATTGAAATATTAGGTTTAAATGGCAAGAAAAAAGTAAAAGATATATTTATAAATGAAAAAGTTCCTAAAGATATTAGGGATAAATATCCAATTGTAGTTGATAGTAATGATAATATAGTTTGGATACCGGGATTAAAAAAATCTAAATATGATGTTTTAAAAACTAAAAATTATGATATAATATTATGGTATATAAAGGAGGCATACAATGAATAAAAATGTTAGAAGAACAATAACACCATATATTTCTTTAATATTTATTATGGTTGTATTATATATACTTGTAGGATTTGGTGGTAAATCAAATAAACTATCATATTCTGAATTTCAAAAGAATTTGGAAAAAAACAAAGTTACAGAATTAAGTATATCACCTAATAAAGAAGGATCAATATATAATATTACAGGTAAATTAAAAAGTTATTCAAATGGTGAAACTTTTTATGTAGTAACACCTTTATCAGATGATACATTAACATATATTAATAAAATGCAAAAAAAGAATAATTTTAAATTAAATATATCTGCAGATCCAGCTTCTAGTATATTATCTAAGATAATAGGTTATATTCCTTTAGTAGCAATTTTAGGAGTATTATTATTTATGCTTTATAAACAATTAAATGCTAGAGGATCAATGGATTTTGGTAAGAGTAGAGCAAAACTTCAAGAAGATAAAAATAAAGTGACTTTTAAAAATGTTGCTGGTTTAAAAGAAGAAAAAGAAGAACTTGAAGAATTAATAGAATTTTTGAAAAGCCCTAAGAAATTTACTGAAATGGGTGCTAGAATACCAAAAGGTGTACTTTTAGTTGGTCCACCAGGAACAGGTAAAACTTTACTTGCTAAAGCAGTAGCAGGTGAAGCAAATGCACCATTTTATTTTATAAGTGGTTCTGATTTTGTTGAACTTTATGTTGGTGTTGGTGCATCAAGAGTTAGAGATATGTTTAGACAAGCTAAACAAACAGCACCTTGTTTAATATTTATTGATGAAATAGATGCTGTAGGTAGACAAAGAGGTACAGGTCTTGGTGGAGGACATGATGAAAGAGAACAAACATTAAACCAATTACTTACTGAAATGGATGGATTTGGTGCTAATGAAGGAATAATTATAATAGCAGCTACAAATAGACCAGATGTACTTGATCCTGCACTACTTAGACCAGGAAGATTTGATAGACAAGTAACAGTATCACTTCCAGATGTAAATGAAAGAGAAGATATACTTAAAGTACATGCTAAAAACAAAAAATTCTCTAAGGATATTAATTTATCTTATATAGCTAAAAGAACTGTATCATTCTCAGGTGCAGATTTAGAGAACTTACTTAATGAATCAGCACTTCTAGCTGTTAGAAGAAAAAAGAAAGAAATAGGTATGGCAGAACTTGATGAAGCTTATGATAGAGTAATCGCTGGTCCTGCTAAAACAAGTAGAAAATATACTGAACATGAAAAAAAGGTAGTTGCATATCATGAAGCAGGCCATGCTGTAGTTGGTATTAAACTTGATGGCGCTAATGATGTTCAAAAAATAACTATTATACCTAGAGGAGATGCTGGTGGTTATAATTTAATGCTTCCAAAAGAAGAAACTTATTTTTCAACTAAAAATCAATTACTTGATTCAATTAGTGGGTTCTTAGGTGGTAGAGTAGCTGAAGAAATAAAATTTAAAGAAATAACAACAGGTGCTCATAATGATTTTGAAAAAGCAACTAAAATAGCAAGATCTATGGTTACTGAATATGGTATGAGTAATTTAGGACCAGTTCAACTTGAACAATCTGAAGGTAGAGTGTTCTTAGGTAGAGATTATAATAAGAGTAAAAATTTCTCAGATGCTATCGCACTAGAAATAGATAAAGAAGTAAGAAGAATAATAAGTGAACAATATGAAGTAACTAAAAAAATAATTACAGATAATATTGATTTGCTTGAATTAATCGCAAATACTTTACTTGAATATGAAACAATTACTAAAGAACAAATAGATTATTTAGTAAAATATGGAAAAATGCCTACAGAGGATGAAATAGCTAAAGAAACTCAATTAAATGAACTAAGGGATCAAGCTAAAGAATTAGGCATTAAAAATTATAAAAAAATGGATAAAGCAGAACTTGAAAAAGAAATAAAAGAAAAAGAATTAGAAAACTAATTCTTTTTTCTTTGTTGACAATAATAACTTACTATGATATTATCAAGATGTATTAATTATCTAGCCAAGTGTTAATATGACAATTAGGGACGCTAAGGTTTATTTATTTTAAGGCTAGGAAATAAATATGCATGCTGCGGAGTATACCTCTTTTTTTAAAGAGAAGGGGTATATTCCGCTTTTTTTTATTCTAAAATTAGGAGGGAAGTATTTATGGAATTAAAAGTAAATAGTCAAATAATTAATTATATGAAAATAGAGGATGAAGATTATATATCAATAACCGATATGCTAAAATCTAAGGATGGAAATTTCTTTGTTACTGATTGGTTAAGAAACAGAAATACTATTGAATTTTTGGGTATTTGGGAGGAATTACATAATCCTAATTTTAATTATGGCGAATTCGCCATAATTAAAAGTCAAGCGGGGCTAAATAGTTATAAATTAAGTGTTAAAGAATGGGTAGAAAAAACAAATGCTATAGGTATTACATCAAAAGTAGGTAGATATGGAGGAACTTATGCACATAAAGATATTGCATTTGAATTTGGGATGTGGATTAGTCCAAAATTTAAATTATTGCTTATTAAAGAGTTTGAACGATTAAAGAAAGAAGAACAAAGTAAACTAGGTTGGAACGCTAAAAGAGAATTATCCAAAATCAACTATAGGATACATACTAGTGCAATAAAGCATAATTTAATACCAGCTAAGCTAACGAAAGAACAAATAAATTATATATATGCAGAAGAGGCAGATGTATTAAATATGGCATTATTTGGAATTACTGCTAAACAATGGAGAGAAGAACATCCTAATTTAGATGGAAATATTAGAGATTATGCATCCATAAATGAATTAATTTGTTTAGCAAATTTAGAAAACTTGAATTCTGTATTTATTAATGATAAACTTAGTCAATCAAATCGATTAGAAAGATTAAATAAAATTGCAATATCACAAATGAAGATATTAAGTGAATGTGATAAAGATGAACTAGAAAAAGAAATAAAAGAAAAAGAATTAGAAAGCTAATTCTTTTTTCTTTATTGACAATAAATAACATGTTTAGTTTTAATATGTTATAATAGGTCTATAAAAATCTTGACTCTCCAGCTAACTGTAATGTTATACTGATGTCAGAAAGGAGAAAATATGCTATATAAAATAGGAGATTTCTCTAAAAAATGTGGTGTAAGTGTTAAAACTTTAAGATATTATGATGAAATTAATCTGTTTAAACCTGTAGATATAGATTTATTCACAGGTTATAGATACTATTCAGAAAATCAATTAGATGATATAAAAGTAATATTAATGTTAAAAGATGCATCATTTTCTTTAGAAGAAATAAAGAAATATTGGAATAATTTTGATGATAATATTATGTTAAATAAGAAAAAAGAACTATTTAAAGAAATAGAAAATATGCAAGATAAAATTAGAGAAATTGACTATTTAAGAAGTAATATTATTAAAGGTAAAATTATTTTAAATAATAAAAATAAGGATAATAATATTAAAATTAAAAAATTATAGAAATGAGGGATAATATGAAAAATACAAATTTAATAATAGGAAAAAAGGGAATTGGAAAAACATCAGTAATGTTTGATGAAATCAAAAAACTAATAGAAAACGAAGAAAATTTATTAATTATTGATAATAAAGAAGAATATTATAAAACTTATGGTGAAGAATTAAATAATAAAGGATATAAAATAAATGTTATTAATTTTAAAGATTCAACTAAATCAAATGGATTTAATCCTTTATATATGCCATATAAATTATATAAAAGTGGAAATAAAGATACTGCAATTAGAATAATAGATAACTTTTCTAAAAGCTTAATGCATAAGCAAGAAGTAATGGATCCGTTTTGGACAGATTCAGCAGCTTCTTATCTAACAGGTTTAATAATACTATTGTTTAAAGAAGCTAAAGAAGAAGAAATTAATTTAGCAAGCATTCAAGTAATGATTTCACAAATAGAAAAAGATCTTACAAAAGTAAGAGAATATGTTAATAATTTAGATTTAATAAGTCCAGAATATACTTATTTATCAACAACTATAAATGCTCCAAATGAAACAAGAGGAGGCATAGTATCAGTTTTAAAAATGGAACTAACTAAATACATTTCAACAGAAAATTTATTAAACTTATTATGCACAAATGAAATAGATTTAACTAAAGATGAAAAAAATGCTATATTTGTAATAGGCAATGAAGATTATAATAAACTTACTAATGTGGTTATAAGTGAAGTTATCAACAGTAATATAAAATATAGTTATATTTTAGATAATTTTGATTCACTTGATAAAATATTAGGATTAGGTGATTTACTTGAAACAAATAATAAAGTTTATATAGTAAGTAGAAATAAAGAAAACATAACTGATAAATATGGTAAGTATATACTAGATAAATTTGATAATATAGAAAATATAGAAGAAGAAAATAAATTAATAGTAGGAAATTATAATGTTTACCCAACAATAGATAAACAAGATAAAAAATACTTTAATTTAAATGGTATATTATAATGACAAATATAAGAAAAATTAGATATAAAAAATATTATTTATATAATATTCAAAAAGAATTGTTAAAAGAAAAACAATATAAAAAAGAAAACCAATATGTTAAAAAATTAGTATTAAAAATGAACTAAGAGCAATTAGATTGCTCTTTTATTTTTTAATAAATATATTCTTTTTTGAAATAATATGTTAATATTATAATAGAGGTGATAAATATGGATAATAAATATTTTTTAAAGGAACATAATAAAGACGAATATGAAAATATAAAATTATTTAAAGAACCTGTAGGATATGGACTAGGACCTGTAGAAGGTGAATATTTTGGTATTGATGTAAAAAAAGATATTATTAAATATGTGTATCCAGAAGCATTTTCTTCTTTTGAATCAAATCTCTTAGATGGTAAATTAGATTTTTCGTTTCAGGAAGATAAAAAAAGATTAAATTATGAAGATAACTTTATTCCTTTAATTTTCAAGTATAAAGGTGATAATATAGGCGTTGAATTATTAACAGGAATAGAGATTAGATTTATTGATCCAGTTGAGAAACAAGAAGAAACACAAAAATCATTACCAGAAAAAATTATAGAAATTGATAATAAAGAAACTTCAACAATAGATATTAAAGAATTTCAAGAAAAATTACCAAAAGAAATGGGGCACCCTTTAATAATCACTTCAAATGATTATTATGTAGTAGATGATGAATTTAAAATGGTGTATGCAAAATTTATGAGAAAATACCAAGATCAAATAATTAAGGATTTATTAAAAATGAATGAAGAATCTAGAGAATTATTTAGTGAAAAATATGATGAAATAATAGATATGTGTAAAGATATGGCATATACAGAAAATATATTGTTTGATGATAAAAATAAAACTATGCCTATAAAATAATATACACTAAATATACATTAAAAAAATATAACTATTGACATTTTTTGATAATAAATATAAAATAAGTGTATAAATAAAGTTAGGAGGGAAAGACATGGATATACTATCATGTGCAGGTGTATTCAATGGTAATACAAGTGCTGCAAATACATTTGAAGCAATTATTGGAATCGCAAGAACAGTTGTTAGAATATTACAAATTTTAGTTCCAGTAGCATTAATTGTTTGGGGAACTTTAGATTTAGGTAAAGCTGTTATCGAAGGCGACGAAAAGAAAATGAAAGAAAAAAGAAAACCTTTTGTTCAAAGAATTATATCTGCAGTTATCGTATTCTTAGTTCCATGGATCGTAGGATTAGTAATTGGTATGGTTGGTGGAAAAGAATGGAAAGCTTGCTGGAACGGTAATGATAAAGGTTTAAACGATATTAATACTGGAGTAGATAATCCATATGATGTTAAATAAAAAAGAGATATTTTATTAAAAAATATTCTCTTTTTTTTTATTTTATGTTATGATATTATTGTATGAAAGTAGGCCTAAATCTATGAATAAAAAAATATATAAAATTATAAGTATTTTATTTATATTATTTTTATGTGCTTTTATAGATATAAAATCTATAAATGCTTTGTCATGCGAATATAATATGATTCCGCCTTTATACTATATTGAGAATAATCAAATGTATTTAAAAAGTAGTAAAGCAAGCAATGTAACTTTAACATATTCAGGGGATGGATCAAAATATACAATAACTGATTCTTATGGTGATTTTAAAGACTCAAAGTTTGATAAAAGTGTGATAAAATCTGAAAAATGTCCAAATTACATTTATGTTAGTGGATCAACTAATAGAAAAATAAAAGAATTAGATAATATAGAAGAGTTTATTAAATATCAAAGAAGCTATTCTGCATCTGCAGGGCAAGAAAAAAAAGTATTTATATTTACTGATAAATCTGATTATCCAATGTTTTTGGTTAAACAAAGCACTGAACAAGGTTCAAAAGTCATTTCAGAACCATCTATTAATGCTATGAATAGTGTTGTTTCTGATTATAATTCATATTTAAAAAAATATGAATCAGAAATTAAAACAAATTGTAATGTGTCTGATATTACTAAATTAGTAAATGCAAATCATTATGGTAAAAGTACAACAGATTTTTTAACATATGTAAGTAAAGACTATAATTCTATGCCATCTACTGATAAGAGTAGTAAAGATACTAATATTTCAGAAAAATGTTGGAATTCAAGATATAAGTATGTCGCAACTGTAAATAATGCATTAAATTATAAAAATTTCGTAAGTGCTCTACCAATTGTTTCACAAAATCTTTCAAAAGTATCGTCTATAAGTACTTTGGATAATTATACTGATAAGGTACAAGCTTCTTATAGTACTTTTATTGATCAAGCAAATTTAAAGAACAAAGAAACTACATATAATTCACATTCAAAAGATTTTTGTTCTTTATATTGCCAATTAAGTGTTTGTAAAAGTGGTAATTCAAGTTGTATAATTGCATGTTCAAGTGCAAACAATGCATGTAAGCAAGCTGTATCAAAATGTGCAAATATTCCAGATTCTTCAGCACAAAGAGCTTGTTTCAAACAAAATTTAAGTGATTATGATAATTATGCTACAGCTAGAAATAATGTATTAAAACAAGAAGCAGATGAAATAGAAGAATTAAAAGAAAAAATAGAAAGTGAAATAGCACGAGTAAGAGAATTATCTTTACAGTATATTTCATATAGATTAACATGTGAAGATGTTCAAATGTTACATACTGTATGGATGATTATGTGGATTGTTGCTCCATCATTAGTTGTTGTATTTGGGACAGTTGATTATTTTAGAGCAGTAATTGCAGGTGATCAAGAAAAAATGCAAAAAGTAAGAAAAAGATTCCCTAAAAGGGTTGTTGCTTTGATTGTTTTAATACTTGTACCTTCAATAATAACAATTATAGTTAATTTTGGAACAAGAAATGTATCCGACAGTAATTTAATGTATTGTGTTATAAATGGAGGTGAATAGTATATGATGAATTTTATTAGATCTTTATGCATGACTATAAGTGCAGCGCTTCTAAAAGCTATTCCTACATTATATGCTTTATTCCATGGATTAGCAGCACAACCAACTATATTTAATACTGCTGAAATTAGAGAATTAACAAATAACATATATACACTAGTTAGTGTTGTAATGTTATTTGCTTTTGCGACTAAGGCTATTTCAGCAATAGTTAATCCAGATAATTTATGGGATTCAAAAAAAGGTGTTACAGGTGTTCTTAAACGTTCTGTAATTGCACTTGTTTTAATAGTAGCAGTTCCGTTCGGATTTCAATATTTTTATGAATTTCAAACTCAAATAATTAATAATAATCTAATTGAAAAATTAATTCTAGGGATTGATTATTCCCAAGAAACTTTAACAGATGAAGAACAAGCTGAATTAGATAAGTTACTGAGTGAAACTGATAGTGAGTCATCAAAGAAATTGTATCAAAATGTTTATAAAAGAAAATCAGCTGCTTATAACATAGGTTTAAATTTATCACAACAAATATTATCTTCTACGCTTCACCCTACAAAGACTGATTCTTCTGGAGATAAATGTGTTTCTAATGGAGTAGGTGTTTCAATTATTAATCCAGTAACTCATCCAATTAAAACATGGCTTGGATTAAAACCTATAGACGTGTCGCTTGGTTCTAATGTTTGCGAAAATTATAATAATGCGATTAGTGGAGATAGTATAGATTATGTTGATTATTTAGTTCCACAAATAAATTCGATTGTTGGTGTAGAAACACCGGTTCCTGGACAAAATGCATCTTATTATGTTTTAGATTTTGATTATTGGGGACTACTATGTGTTATAGCTAGTGGAGCAGTAGTTTATTTATTAATAATATTTTGTATAGATTCGGCTGTAAGATTAATAAAAATGGCATTTTTAGAGATAACAGCGCCAGTTTCAATAATGGCATATATTTTTGGTGGTAATGATGTTTTAAAAAAATGGTTTAGAGAATTATATACTACTGCAATAAGTTTCTTTTTAAGAGTAGCGGCTATTTCATTTATTGCTTTAGTACTAGTAAACTTAAATACATTTGTTGATCAAATACCATCATATTATAGTAATATGGCAAAAATATTTATAATAGTAGGTACATTAATATTTGCTAAGAAAGTACCAGAACTTATAGAAAGAGTTATTGGAGTTAAATTAAATCTTCAAGGTGGTCTTGGAGGAAGACTTAGTCAAATGGCTGGTGTAGGTAAAGTTGCACAAAATGCTTGGAAGTCTTTAGGAAATACAGCAAGAGGTATAGGAGCAACTACTTTAGGTTTAGGTTTAGGTGCTATTGGTGCAGGTGCAAAAGCAGGTATTAATAGATTAGATAATAGATTTGGTAATGGTGAATTCTTAGATAGATTAAAGAGTAATAGAGCTATTCAAGGAATTACTGCTGCTGGACAAGTAGCTCATGCAGGTATTTCTCAACATGGTAATATTGGTAAGACTGTTAAAGCAATGCAAGGTGCATTAGATAAGACAGAAATGGGTAAATCAATGGCTGAACAGCGTAAACAAGCAAAAGCTCAAGCCCAAAGAGATGCAGAAAGAAGAAGCTTTGCATCAAGAGGGTTTGATGAAAATGGTAATACTAAAAAGAATGAGGGTATTACTGGAAAAGAAAAAGAACTTGAAACTATTAATAATGATCGTAGATTAACAGATAATGAAAAACAATTGTTAACTACTAGATTAAGTAAATATGATGAAGTTAGAAAAATACTTAATGATGTAAATAATAATGGGCAAAAAAAGGTTGTTGAAAAAGTAGATGATTTAAGAAAAATTGCATTAAATAATGGAGATGCTGCTTTAGCAAATAGATATCAACAAATTCTTGATAATGTTAATAAGGGTAAATTTGCGGATGCTTTATTGAATGTAAATGATTTAGCAAATAATGGAAAAATGGATGCAAAATATGCTAATGATTTAATTGATGGTATTAAAGCTAAGGAACAAGGATTAATAAGACTTGAAGATTTAGTTAATTCTGATCCAAATGAATTAGGAAAGATTGCACAATTATCATCTTTATTTAATGTTAATGCAGATGGTAGCTTTAATGTTGGTGGCGCATCCATAAATGGTGCGTTAGACCAAATTGTAGGTAATTCTGATAAGAATATTAAAGGAGTTTTGGAAACAATTAATAGTGAAATTGATAATGTTAAAAAAGCGCATGGTGAAGATAGTTATATTTCAAATATAATAAGTGGTTATCAAGATGATTTATCAAGACATAATCAACAAATTGTTAAAGATTATAAGGATAAAAATTATGGAGTTAACGAAGAACGATATAAACATGTAGATAGTAGTCAAAATACTAATGCAAATCCAAACAATAATAACAACAATAATAATCCAAATAATAACAATAATCAAAATATCAACAATAATAATGGTACTCCAAATATTAATGGTGGAACTATTCATGTAGATAATATTCAAGCTGGTAATATAAATGCTAGTTCAATAAATGGTCAAAATATTAATGCAAATAATATACCAGATGGATTTACAAGAACTGATAGTGGTATAGTTATACCAAATAGTGATTCAAGACAAAATACAGATACAACTTCAACTAGTTCAAATAATGATCAAACTGTTCTAGCTGATGAAAGATTAACACGAGCAATGGAAAGAATAGAACAAAGAATTAGAGATATTCAAGCTAAAGGTGCATTTATGACTAGTGAAGATAGAGATGAGATAAATGAATTACGAAGAGAGTTGTCTGAAAAAGCTGGTCAACAATGGAGAAATAATGGTGGACCATCAGATGATGTTCAATAAAAAGGAGTGTGATACATAGTGAATTATTTAATACCTGCAAATAGTAATAATGGTAAATTAATATTTAATATATTTAGACCATTTGATTTAATATTATTTTCATCGGGTGTATTAGTTTCAATATTATTAATATTTCTAATTTCACCTAGTAGTATTATATTTGCAATACTTTGTTTACTTCCAGGTCTAATATGTGGAATATTAGTAGTACCTGTTGCAAATTATCATAATGTATTAACAGTATTATTAGATTTAATTCAGTTTTATTATAATAGAAGAAATTATAAATGGAGAGGTTGGTGTTATCAAGATGAGTACAAATAGTAATAGTTCAATATATACAGAAAATTGGATTACCGTAAAATCAATTGAAAATAACATAATTACACTTGATAATAAAAAGATGGTTACTGGCGTAAAAATAGAACCAAGAAATATATTTATATTGGATGAACAAACTCAAAATAATGTTATTGATAGTTTAAAAACATTTTATAATTTAATTGATTATGAATTTTGGCTTATTGTTGCTGATAGACCTGTAGATGTAAATTTATATATATCACAACTTCAATTAAAAATGAATGATTCTCAAAGTCCAGTACTTAGAAAATTAATATATGATGATATACAAAAAGCAGAAATGTTTGTTAGTAATGATGTTGTTGATACTGAATATTTTATATTATTTAAAGAAACATCTACAGATGCTATTCAAAAGAAAGTTAGAAGTTTAATAACTAATTTAGCATCTTGTGGTTTAATTGCATCTCAAACATCAAATGAAGATTTAAGAATGATATTAGATAATTTCTTAAATGGGGGTTCAAACTTTAAGAGTGGGACGGTGATGAGTTAATGAGTATAAAAAGCGAAATAGCACCTAAAGGAATGAGCTTTAATCCAAGTGATTTCTTTATAAGTGATAAATATGCGACTATATTAACTGTTGTTTCATATCCAAAAGTAATTGGACCTGGTTATTTATCAAATTTAACAACTGGTATTCCAGGAGTTAAAATGGTTATTAAACATGTACCAGTTGCATTTGATGTTGTTTCTAAAATGCTTAATAAACAATTATTAGAACTTAGAGATAGATATCAAAAAGAATCAGATGTTACTTATCAAGAAAGATTAAGACAAGATTATGAATCTTTAGAATCTTTTATTAGAGTAATAACAACTAATCAATCAAAAGTATTTGATTTACAACTTCATATAATGGTAACTGCCGATACAAAAGAAGAACTTGAAAGAAGAAAACTTCAAGTAAGAAATGTTTTAGAAGCTATGGAACTTAGAGCAGTTTCACTTAGATTTGAACAAGAAAAAGTATTAAAAGCTTGCTTACCTATATTTGATAAACAGGATTTAGAAGATAGAATCGGTACTCCAATACCATCTCCAACACTTGGAGCTATGTATCCTTTTATATTTGATAGTATAAAGGATCAAGGATTATCTTGCTTACTAGGTGTAGATTTTTCTGGAGGTATTATATTATTTAACCAATTCTTATATCAAATAAAAAAAGAGAATAATAGAAATAATGCTAATATGGTAATACTAGGTACTTCTGGGTCAGGTAAATCAGTAACAGCTAAATTATTACTTAGATCACATATTAGAAATCAATATAAAATAATTGCAATAGATCCTGAAGGTGAATATGAGGATATGTGTAAATTATATAATGGTGACTTTATAGATCTTGGTAGAGGTGGAGAATATGGTATGATAAATCCACTTGAAATAGTACCAGATTATGATGAAGAAGGTGCAGCTAGAGGTATTGGTTATGCTGTACTAGCTAAATCACTTCAAAATTTAAAGGCATTTATGAAGTATTATGATCCTTCTATTGAAGAAGATGTATTAACATTATTTAATGAAGTAGTTGTAGAAACATATCAAAGATTTAATATAAATGTAAATACTGATTTTACAAAACTAACAAGTGCAGATTTTCCTACATTCTCAGATGTTTATACTACTATAAGAGGTAGAATACTTTCTTATGGTGAAGCAACTAGAGAAAGAGATATAATGGAAAAACTTGAAATAAAAGTAAGACCACTTACATTTGGTGGACTTGAAACTTATTTTGATGGACATACAACAATTGCTCCTAAATCAGATTTTATTGTATTTAATATTAAAGAATTGATTAATGCGGAAGCAAATGTTAAAAATGCATTGTTCTTTAATATATTAAAACATGCTTGGGGACTTTGTTTAGATCCATCACAAAATACAGTATTAGTAGTTGAAGAAGCGCATACACTTCTTTCAAATAATAATACTCTTGGTGCAGATTTCCTTGCTAATGTACAAAGAAGAGCAAGAAAATATAATACTGGTTCTATTGTAATAACTCAACAACCAAGTGATTTTGCTGCACCTGAAGTATTAATACAAGGAAAAGCAATATTTGATAATTCATCTTATTATGTTGTTATGGGTCTTAGAAAACAAGCAGTTGAAGATTTATCAAAATTAATAGATTTAAATGATAATGAAAAAGAAAGTATAAAGAGATATAATCAAGGTGAAGCATTATTTGTATGTGGAAGTAAGCGTATGCAAATAAATGTAATTGCTACTGAATCAGAACTAGATTCATTTGGATCTAAAGGTGGATTATAAAACTTTAAATATATAATTAAAAGGTATTTAAAAAAATACCTTTTTTTGATATAATTTAATTATAATGGATTAGTATAAGGTAGTGATGAATATGGATAATAATGATGATTATATTTTTGAAGATGAAGTGTTGGATTATGAAACATATTCTGAACCAAATAGTACTCGTAAGGCTTATGAAAAAGGAAAGCAAAAAGGTGCTGAACTTGGAAGAAAAATACAAGATGGTTCTTTAAAAGAAGATTTTCAACAAGTAAAATCTGGAATTAATGATATAAAATCTGGAGATATAAAAGAAGGAATAGAAAAAGTAAAGGATGGAGTTTTAGATAATAGAAATACTGTTGAAAAAACTGGAAGTACTATTAAAAATACTGGTAAAACCATGCAAAAAGCAGGAGAAAGCATGGAAAAAGTTGGTAAGTCGATTAAAAAAGGTAGCGAAGCAGGAGAAAAAGTAGCAAAAGGTGTTGAAAAAGGTGCTAAAGTTGCCGATAAATCAGGTAAGGCATTAGAGGCAGCTGGTAAAGCTACAGAAGCAGCAGGAACTGCTACAAAGGCTACAGGTACAGCAGTAGGAACAGCAGGTGATGCAATAAATGCAGCAGGAGCAGCAGCAGATGCTACAGTTGTTGGTGCAGTTGCAGGTGTTCCATTAAATGCAGTTGGTACAGCAGCATCAGCAGCAGGTAAAGTTGCCCAAGGAGTAGGAACAGCTGAGCAAGCAGCTGGTATGGCAGAACAAGCCGCTGGTAAAGGTGTTCAAGCAGGTGCTAAGGGTGTAGAAGCAGGTGCCAAAGGATTAGATTTAGGAAGTAAAATAGGAAGAAAATTTGGGGATGGCCTTGAAAAAGCAGGTAAAATAACAAAAGATGCAGGAGAAAAAGTAGAAAAAGTAGGAGAAAAGACACAACAAACTGGTAAAGATTTAAAAAATTTTACTAAACCTTTTACTGGGACTGCAGATGTAATAAAAAAATTACCTAAAATATTATTAATTGCTTCAATAATATCTGCATTTCTATTTATAGGTATATCTTATTATAAATCTATATCACCAACAATAGAATCAATGGAAAAATTCACTAATTTCTTTAATGATAATGAAGATTTTCAAAGCCTTACAAGTGGAATTTATACTGGCTCTGATAATAATAGTAATAATAAATTTTATGCTGAATTAAACAAATGGTATTACAAAAGTAATGGCCAATTAGATGTACCATTAGTATTTAGTGTATTATTTTATACAGATATTGATAATAGTGATAATGAATTTGATTTTTCACTTGATGAAGATGATGATGGTGAAGACTTTAGTGATATAATGTCATTAGATGATAAAACAGCATCTGCATATACAAAAGGAAAAATAAAAAGATTAAGATTATTATGTAAGAATATGTTAAATGGTAAGAATAAAGTAGTTTCAGACGATGAATTTAAAGAATTCTTAAGAACTAAATATATTCCTAAAAAAACAGAATTCAAAGATTATTTAGATGGATTAAGTGATGAAGAAAAAGATAAAAAAATAGAATCAATAATAAATGAGATGTATGAATATAGAGAATGGTATGTTCAAGTATATGGTGATGGCAAGAATGAATTGAGTAGTGAAGATTACGAAGATTCATGTGTTGGTGCCATTAACAAAGAATTAGTTAAAGAATTAACAAGACCAATTGATGTTAGTCAAACTATTACTTTTAGTGATGAAGATGCATTTGGAGTGGTAAATGGCAAAAAGCATAATGGTGTTAATTTAACTTTTGAAAATTCTGGTGTTAGAATTGGACATAATGTATATTCAATTGCTGACGGAATTGTTATAGATGTTGGAACAGATGATTCTCTTGCAGGGACTACTGATGCTTCTCAAGTTGGTAGTGAAACAATCGGAAAATGGATAAAAATAAAGCACGAAAATATAGTAATCGGTGAAACTAAATATAATTTTTATTCAGTATATAAAAATTTACAATTTTCAGCTGTAAAAAAAGGTGATACTGTATCAAAAGGTAATGTTATAGGTAAAATAGGCAAATCATCTGATGATAAAGAAATGTTATATTTTGAATTTAGAAATGAGAATAATAGTCCAATAGATCCAACCAATTTATTCATTGAGTGTGTTAGTGGAGGAGTATTATCTGGAAGTGATGATGAAGAAAAGATTTGGAATTATTTCTTATCAAAAGGATATCCAAAAGCAGGTGTTGCGGGTATTATGGGTAATATGTTTGCTGAATCAGGTTTAATTTCATATAGAGTTCAAAGTGATTTTACTCCTGATTATAGTATTTCAAAACTATATACAGAAAAAGTAGATGATGGAAGTGTATCAGAATATGATTTTGTAAATAAAGGTCCAGGTGGAGGAGGTTATGGTCTTGCACAATGGACATATTACACAAGAAAACAGGCATTATATAATTATAAAAAAGAACAAAATACTTCTATTGGTGATTTAAAAATGCAGCTTGAGTTTTATGATAAAGAATTGGAAAGTTCGTATGGTTCAGTATACAATGTAGTAACCACTACAACAAACTATGAATCAGCGTGTAGATCAGTTTTATTAGATTATGAAAGTCCTGCTAATAAATATAATAAAATAGGAGAAAGAAATGCATATTGCAAAACATATTATGATAAGTATGCAACAACTATTAATAATTAAATAAAAGGTATTTAAAAAAATACCTTTTTTTGTTATAATATATTTGATTATTTACTTAAAAAGGGATGATTATATGAAATTATATTTTAGAGCTGAGAAAAAAGATGTAATCGCATTTGCTGTTGTATGTGGATTTATGCTTTATTTAGTCGCAGTATTACTATTAAATTTTCAGTCAATATTAAATGATGGTGTACCACATGGATTAAATCCTATTCAAGCTTTTTTTCCTAGTAATATTGGAAAAACATTTATTTTTTGGCTTATTTCAGTAGGATTCTTATTTGGTTCAACTAGTAGTTATTTCTTTTCAAGGGAAAAAGGATTTGGATTTACTAGTGAAAAAAAAGAAGATGGTTATTCTAGATGGGCAAAAGCCGATGAAATAAAAAATGCTGCCAAAGTTGAAAAGGTACCATATGTTGATAAACAATCTAAATATGGTGGAGTACCACTTGTATATGATAAAGATTCAGCCTTTGTAGATAATGGAGAAAGCCATACCATGGTTGTAGGTGCTACTGGGTCAGGTAAAACAGCTGGTATCATTAATCCAACTATGAAGATGCTTATGAAAGCAAGAGAATCTATTATAGTATCTGATCCAAAAGGTGAAATATATGAAGATAATTCAGGATTACTTAGAGAACTTGGCTATGAAATAATAGTTCTTAATTTCCGTGATCCTCAAAAAGGTAATTGTTGGAATCCATATCATTTACCTTATAAATTTCAAAAAGAAGGTAATTTTGATAAAGCAAATGAACTTTTAAATGATCTATCAACTAATATAGTTGTAGATGGTCAAGGAAATGATCCATTCTGGCAAGATTCAGCAGCTTCTTATTTAACAGGTTTATCACTTGCTTTATTTGAAGATGCAGAAAGTGAAGAACAAATAAATATTAATAGTGTTAATTTAATGATGACACAAGGTGAAGATAGATATGGAGCATCTAATTACTTAAAAGAATACTTTAATGCTAAGGATCCAGCAAGTCCTGCATGTGTTAATGCACTTGGTACAGTAAATGCACCTAATGAAACAAAAGGTGGTATAGTATCAGTATTAAAACAAAAAGTTAAAACACTAGCAGTTACTAAAAACTTATCTGAAATGCTTTCAAAAAATGATTTTGAAATGGACACAATAGGTGAAAAACCAACTGCAGTATTTATGATAATACAAGATGAAAAAACAACATATCATGCATTATCGACAATATTTGTTAAACAATGTTATGAATCACTTATATCAGTGGCACATAAGCATGGAGGATCACTTCCAGTAAGAGTTAATTTCTTACTTGATGAGTTTGCAAATATGCCTAAATTTAAAGATATTACTACAATGGTAACAGCAGCTCGTTCAAGAAAGATAAGATTTTTATTTATAATACAAAACTTTGCTCAAATTAAAGAGAAATATGGTGATCATGAAGCAGAAACCATCCGTGGTAACTGTGCAAACTTAATATATTTACTTACTGGTGAACTAGCTGCCTTAGAAGAAATAAGTAAACTTTGTGGAGATAAGCTTGTTAGAGTAGGTAAAGATAAGAAAGAAGAAACTAGACCGCTTGTTACTATATCAGAACTTCAAAGAATGAAACCAGATGAAATTGTTTTGATTAAACATAGATGTCCACCATTCAAAGGAAAATTAAAGATGGATTATGAAACTGATTTTGGTTTTGGTAAAGGTAATGATCATTATGGTAAAAATGTAATATATCCTGAAAGAGAAATGACTGAAGTTAAAACATTTGATATAAAAGAATTTGTTAGAAAACAAAAAGAAGAAAAATTAAAAGAAGCAGGTTTAGATGACAATGCATCAAATCCATTCGCTGGTAATCCTTTTGGTGGGTCAGCACCATTTCCATTTCCAGGTGCACCATCAGGAGAAATGGATATAGATAAAATGATTAAAGAAATAGATGCAAAAATCGCAGAACTAGAAAAAGAGGAAGAAGAAGAAAAGAAAAAACAACAAGCAATGAGTAATACAATTGATAACTCAAAAGAAGAAATAGTTTTAAATCCAATAGAAGAAGAAAAACAAGAAGAACAAGCAATAAAAACAAGACCTGTTAATACTCCTGATGGATCACCTAAAGTTGATGAAATTGTTCATAGTAATATGGTAAATTTTGAAAACTTTAGTATGAAACAAGATCCAAAAGTAGTAGAAGAAAAAACACAATTACCGGATGAAGATATTGATATAATTGATGATAAAAATGAAAAAATAGATAATAAAGATTATGATGATTTCTTTGATGATTTCTTCTTTGATGAATAAAAATAACGATAAAATTATCGTTATTTTTTAATATTCAAAATATTTATTTTTAGTTTTATCATTACATTCTTTTCCACTTGCAAATGAAATATTTAAAAATATATTATCTAAATCATTAATAGATTTATTATTATATAAAATATCATTAACATTATTTATTATATCAATTGCCATATCTAATGCATTATTATATAAATCTAAGAATGAATAGGTGTATGTTTCATCTTTATACCTAGGATGACACCATTTTTTATGATCTAAATTAAGATAGTATTCATTATTATTTAGTTCATATGCATAACTTATTGGACTTAATTTTTTTAATGATTTAGGTAAAATTTTATCTATAAAATTATAAGCATTTTTTTTAATTTTATATGGATCATATCGCAAAACTCTATATGATACTTTCATATTAAAAATACCTTCTTTAATTAATAAAGACATATGTTTAAAATTGTATGTTTTATAAAATGCATAATCAATTAATTTAGACAATTCTTTAGATAATTTTGTATTAAAACAAAATTTATGTATTTTAAATTTATTTGGAGTTATTTTTTCATGTTTATTAATCATATAGGCATCTATATAACTTTCTAGATCACTGTGTTTAGAATTATATTTATATGTTTTTTTATCTTTCTTTTTAAAAACACCAGTTTTATAAGTAACATATGGATGTACAGTAGAATCAAGCGCATAATGGCCTATAAATCCATATAAAAATGACATTATTTCAGAATTATTTTCTAAATTATTTTTTTTTATGTATATAATTATATTTTTAAAAAATTCTTTTGTGTTATTTTTATGCATATAATTTCCTATTTTTCTTGTGTTATGATTTATAACATTAAAAGTAAAAAAGAAAATATCATGTCCTTGATTATATGTTTTTAAATTTTCTTTATAATTTTTTAATTTATTTTTAGTTTTTTTATCTAATTTTTTATATAAATCATTCGCAAAATATGCATGAGTAATAGTACCTGCCATAAAATCACCATAATAATTATATCAAATTTATGACAATTATACTCTATTTTATTGATTAAATTATTTAAAAAAAGTATAATTATATAATAAATACTAACAATAAAAAGATAAAAGGGCGATATTATGAAAAAATGTTTTTATTTAATAATATTTTTAATTTTTATTATATTACCTAATAAAGTATTAGCTCAAAGTTATTCTTTATCTTTATCATGTCCTGAAGTTGTTAATCCATCACAAAATATTATTTGCGATGTTAATGTAAATAATCCTGATTTTATTATAAATAAAGTAACTGGATCATATTCATTTAGTGGTGGCATTATTTCAGATCAAAGTTCTTTATCTGTTGATAATATATCTATTGATTCATCATCAACTATATCAAAAATTAATTTAATCATTCCATCTAATGCATTATCAAATGATAAATATATAATATCAATTAATAGTATAATCGCAAATGATTCAATTGAGACTTATAGTATAAGTAAAACAATTAGAGTTATTTCAAGTGATACATCATTAAATAATGTAAGTTTATCAAATGGATCATTATCTTATGACTCATCCATATCAACATATAGTGGGATTGTTAATGATTCAAAGACAATAATAAGTGCATCAACTGTAGATCCATTATCAACAATAAAAGAAGGAACAGGTGAAAAAAACTTAAATTATGGTAAGAATACATTTAATTTAGTTGTTGTTAGTGAATCAGGTATATCTAAGACTTATAGCATAGTAATCACAAGAGTAGATAATAGAAGTAAAAATAATTATTTATCATCTTTATTTGTAACAAATACGAATATAGATTTTTCAAAAACAAAAACAGAATATAATCTATCAACTACTTCATCAGAAGTTATTATAAGTGCGACTAAAGAAGATTCAAAATCTACAATATCAGGGGATATTGGTAAAAAAGTTTTAAACTATGGAGTAAATAAATTTTCAATTAAAGTATACGCTGAAGATGGAAGTTCAAAAACATATAATATAAATATTACTAGAGTAGATAATAGAAATGATAATAATTATATAAAAAGCATTACTCTAAGTAACGGATCAATAAAATACAGTAAAACAACAACTACATATAATGTAACAGTTGATAAAACATTAGAAAAAATAAAAATAAATGCAGTTTTAGATGATAGTAAGTCTAAATTTGTAAGCGGATTTGGACCAAAAGAAGTTAGTTTAAATCCAGGAAATAATACAGTATATTTAAAAGTTGAAAGCGAAAAAGGTGAAATAAGAACATATACATTAAATATTAATAGAGATGACGGAAGAAATAATGATTCTACTTTAAAAGAAATAACTTTAAGTGAAGGAAATATAGATTTTGAACCAGATAAATATACATATAAAGTAAATGTTGAATATGAAATAGATAAGATTAAAATATATGCGACTGCTACTTCAGATAAGTCTAAAGTGAAAATTGAAGGAAATGAAAATTTAAAAGTTGGTAAAAATAAATTTATTATAACTGTAGAAGCAGAAAATGGTGCGAAAACAATATACACTATTACAGTTAATAGAAAAAAGAATGGATATAAATTATCATCAAATAATTATATAAAAAGTATAAAAATAAAAAACTATGATTTATCATTTAATAAAAAAATATATAATTATACATTAACAGTAAATGATGATAAATTAAATATGGATATTACATTAGATAATAAAAATGCTAGTTATGAAGTTATTGGGAATAAAAATTTAAAAAATGGAAGTATTATAACAATAAAAGTAACAGCAGAAAATGGTGATGTAAGAGAATATAATATAGAAATAAAAAGAAGCACTAATTTAGTTATTATATTATTAATTATATTTACTACATTACTCGCAGGAACTTTAATATATTTCATGATACTTAAAATAAAAAGAAAGAATAAATTAAGTAAAATGTATAAAACTAAAGTTGAAGTTATAGATGACGATTTTATTGGTGTATAAAAGGAGAACTAGTTTCTCTTTTTATTTATTTTATTTTTTACTCAATAACTATTTAAAAAAAGTCTATTTTCTGATAAAATATAATATAGCGATAAAAGTGTTAGGAAGTGTTACAAGATGGGTAAAATTATTTCTTTGGTTAATCAAAAAGGTGGAGTAGGTAAAACAACAACAAGTATTAATTTAGCTGCATCTTTAGGAGTGTTAGGTAAAAAAGTATTACTAGTTGATTTAGATCCACAAGGAAACTCAACAACTGGTGTTGGAATTGAAAAAGGTGATCTAACTAAAAGTGTTTATGAAGCATTAAATGGATCAATTACTCCAATAGAAGCTGTTAAAAAAACTAAATTTAAAAACTTAGATTTAATGCCATCTACTATAACACTTGCAGGTATAGAAGTTGAATTTATTGATAAATCAAAAGAAGATCCAGAATTTATTAGAAGTGCTCAATTAAAAAGAGTTCTTGGTGAAATTAGAGATAATTATGATTTTATATTAATAGATTGTCCACCATCACTAACAATACTTACAATAAATGCATTAACAGCATCTGATTCAGTATTAATACCAGTTCAATGTGAATATTTTGCACTTGAAGGTATTATGCAACTTCTAAATACAATAAAACAAGCAAGAAAGGGATTGAATCCTACTTTAGATATAGAAGGCGTTGTACTTACAATGCTTGATTCAAGAACTAATTTAGGTCTTGAAGTAGTAGAAAATGTAAGGGGTTTCTTCAGAGAAAAAGTATATGATACTATAATACCAAGATTAATAAGATTAACAGAAGCTCCATCACATGGGAAACCAATAGTAAATTATGATCCTACAAGTAGAGGGACAGAAGCATATATAAACCTAGCAAAGGAGGTTATTTCTAGAAATGAGTAAAGCATTAGGAAAAGGATTAGAAGAATTATTTAAAGAAAATGTATCTAGTTTTGAAGAATTTGAAAATTCAATCATAGAAGAAGCAAAGACAAATGATTCTATAGTTGAAATACCATTATCTGATTTAAGAGCAAATCCATATCAACCTAGAAAGAATTTTGATGAAGAAGCATTAAATGAACTTGCAGAATCAATAAGAGAACATGGTGTGTTTCAACCAATAATAGTTAAAAAAAGTATAAAAGGTTATGAAATAATAGCCGGTGAAAGAAGAGTAAGAGCAAGTAAACTTGCTGGAAAAGAAACAATACCTGCGATCATAAAAGATTTCTCTGATGATGAAATGATGCAAATCGCACTTCTTGAAAATTTACAAAGGGAAAATTTAACTGCTATAGAAGAAGCTAAAGCGTATAAATCAATAATAGAATCATTAAATATTACTCAAGATGAACTTGCTAAAAAAGTTGGTAAAAGTAGAAGTCATATTACAAATATATTAGGACTTTTAAAACTTCCAGCATCTGTACAAGATATGGTTTTATATAACAAAATATCTATGGGTCATGCTAGAGTTTTAAGCAAGTTAGATGATAAAGAAAAAATAGAAGATTTAGCTAGTAGAATCATTGATGAAGATTTAAGTGTAAGAACACTTGAAAGTATGATTTATGATAATAAAACTACTAAAGATGTAAAAGAAAAAAATATAAAAAATGATGAATATAAATATATAGAGAATTATCTAAAAGAAAAATTAGGAACATCTGTAAAAATAAATAAAGATAAATTATCAATTAAGTTTTCATCAGTACATGATTTAAATAGAATACTTGAAATAATGAATATAAATATTGATGAATAGTGGTGAATTTATGAAAAATGATTATCAATTAGGGGATAAAGTTATTATGAAAAAAGGACATCCATGTGGAACTAATTTATGGGAAATAATTAGAGTGGGTGTTGATATTAAATTAAAATGTGTTAATTGTGGAAGAATAATTATGATTCCTAGAATAGAATTTAATAAAAAATTAAAAAAGGTAGTAGAGGATATGAAAGGCAGTGAGGTGAACTAGTATGGATAATGAAAATAAAAAAGTAAAAATACATCCAGTATGGTTCTTTATAATACTTATAGTATGTACAGTTATAATAAGTACAATCTTATCACTATTAAATTTCCAAGGAACTCAAACTGATGTATCACTAGGATCAACATCAACATCTTTATTAACAGTAGAATCTTTACTTAGTAAAGAAGGAATAAAATACATGATTTCAGAAACTATTAATAATTTCTTGAAGTTTGTTCCACTTGCTACATTAATAGTAGGTTTAATGGGTGTAGGATTTGGTATAAGAGTAGGATTATTTAAGTCTATATTTCAAAAATGTACTAAATTTTTACCAAGAAGGACTATGCTTTTTATATTTTCTCTATTATGCATTATAATGGGGTTTAGTAATGATTTAGCATTTATAATAATGATACCTCTTGCAGCAATTATATTTACTGAATATAAAAGGAGTCAAGTTATAGGTATGACAATGGCATTTGCATCAGTAGCTGCAGGATCTAATATTAATTTATTTATAACATCATTAGATTATAGTTTAATAGAAATAGCAAAACCATCTGTAGATATAATTGATCCAAATTATACTTATGGATATACAGGTAATTTATTCTTTATAGTTGTTTCATCAATTTTACTTGCACTTTTAATGACAATACTTACAGAAATAATTAGTAAAAATAAACCAGTAAGAATAGGTAATGATGAAGAAACAATTGATGAAAAATTAGACAAAAAGGGTTTAAGAAGAGCATTTATAGCATTAGGTATAATGATAGTAATATTTATATATTCTATAATACCAGGTTTACCATTATCAGGTTTCTTGTTAGATTCAAGTCAAAAAATGTATGTTAATAAATTATTTGGAGCAAATGCACCATTTGTTAATGGAATACTTTATATAGTATCTTTAGCATTTGTTGTTTGTTCAATTATATATGGTGTGACTACTAAGCAAATAAAAAATAATAAAGATATTATAAAAGGATTATCTAATAGTATAAATGGTATAGGTGAAATATTATTATTAGTATTTGTTGCATCTGGATTAGTTTCAATATTTAGATATACTAATATAGGTAATATAATAACTGCAAATTTATTTAATTTAATTGAAAGTAGTAATGCATCGTTTGTAGTGCTTATATTATTGTCTTTCTTAGCAATCGCAGTTTCTAATATATTTTTACCATCTATATCTACAAAATGGACATTATTTGCGCCTACATTATTACCACTTTTTATGAAGTCTAATATAACTCCTGAATTCACTACTGCAATATTTAGATTAGCATCTTCAACTACAAATATGATTTCACCATTATTTTCATATTTTGTAATATATTTAGGATTTGTGGGATTATATAGTAAAAGTGATTTTAGTATAAATAAATGTTATAAACTAATTTGGCCATACTTTATAAGTACATTAATATTATGGTTGTTTATAATATTTGGATGGTATGTTTTAAATGTTCCAATTGGACCTAATGTATTTCCAACAATATAAGACACGTTAATCCGTGTTTTTCTTATATAAGAAGGTGATTAAAATAAATATACAATTTAAAAAAATAGAAAATAGATATGATAAATATTATAGTTATATGAAAGCTTTATCTTGGGATACAGGGCATACTTATAGTTTTGATAATGAATCTGGAATAGAATGGTTAATGCAAAAAATGATAGGTGCTTATAATGATAATGAATTAGTTGCTTTAGGTTGTATTAAAATAAATTATGATATAGAAAAGAATGAAAAATATTCTGAATTATCTTCAATAGTAGATTATAGATATAGAAGAAAAGGTATCGCAGATAAATTGTTAAAAGAAATGCTAGATTATTGTAAAGAGTTAAATGTACAAAAAGTTAGAGTTAATATTTTAAAAAGCAATATGCCAAGCGTATCTCAAATAGAAAAAAATGAATTTGATTTTGTTTCGTTTGATGATGATATAATTACTTTTGAAAAGAAATTGATTAATAATTAATAAAATGATATACTATTTAAGTGTGAAAAAGAAGGTGTATTTATGGGATTGACCGCAGGTATAGTAGGACTTCCTAATGTAGGAAAATCTACTTTATTTAATGCAATTACAAAGAAAAATATATTGGCTGCTAATTATCCGTTCGCAACTATAGATCCTAATGTAGGAGTTGTTGTTGTTCCGGATAAAAGGCTTGAAAAACTAGAAGAAATGTGGACACCAGAGTCTGTTGTACCAACTTCATATGAATTTATTGATATCGCAGGTTTAGTAAAAGGCGCATCTAAAGGTGAAGGACTTGGTAATAAATTCTTATCTCATATAAGAGATGTAGATGCTATTGTGGAAGTAGTTAGATGTTTTGATGATGCTAATATTACACATGTTGAAGGTAATACTGATCCAATAAGAGATATAGAAATAATAAATTTAGAGCTTATATTTTCTGATTTAGAAGTAATTAATAATAGAATAGGAAAAACAGAAAAAAAAGCAATATCTACAAAAGATAAAGATGCATTAAATGAAGTTAATCTTTTAAAAAGAATAAAGGAAGCATTAGAAAACAATATACCAGCTAGAAGATTAGATTATAATGAAGATGAAGAAAAAATATTAAAATCCTTTAATTTACTTACTAAAAAACCATTAATATATGCTGCTAATGTATCAGAAGAAGATATAAATACAGGTAATGATTATGTAGAAAAAGTAAAAGAATATGCTAGTAAAGAAAATTCAGAAGTAGTAGTAATAAGTGCTAAAGTAGAAAGTGAACTTTCTGAACTTGAAGAAGAAGAGAAACAGTTATTTTTAGAGGAACTTGGAATAGACGATAGTGGTTTAAATAAATTAATAAAAGCTACTTATTCATTACTTGGCCTTGCAACATACTTTACTGCAGGTGAAAAAGAAGTAAAAGCATGGACTTTTAAAAAAGGTATGAAGGCACCAGCTTGCGCAGGTATTATTCATAGTGATTTTGAAAGAGGATTTATAAAAGCAGAAGTTATTTCATATGATGATTATGTTAAATATGATGGAGAAAAAGGTGCTAAAGAAAATGGTAAATTACGCCTTGAAGGAAAAGAATATGAAATGCAAGATGGAGATATTTGTTTATTTAGATTTAATGTATAAAAAAAGGAAATGTTAAACATTTCCTTTATTTTTTACATATATCCAAACACCAACACCTATTACTACAAGTGAAAATACGCTTAAATAAATATAGCTATTACTTCTTTTTACTTCTTCTTCATATGAATAGTTATCATGATTAAAAGTCCCATCCAAACTATTATATGAATTATTAATATTTGTATTTGTCTTACCAGAAAATATAGCAATAAATAAACTAACTATTAATGGTATAATTAATAAAATAATAAAATATTTTAATGCCTTTTTTTCCATATTTTTCGCATCCTTTATCTAAATAAAAGTATATCACTTATACAAATAAAAATCAACATAAATAAATTTAACTTTTTTTGTTATGTTTGTTTACATTTTTTATACTTTTTGTTATAATACCTTTACGAGTATTAATTTACTCTCTGCCTATTTATAGGCCATTAGTCCAAAGGGAGGTGCAAAGAATGAAATATGAAATTCTATTCATTGTTAGACCTGATTTAGAGGAAAAGGCTATTAACGATACTTTTAAAAAAATGGAAAAAGTATTAGTTGATAAAAAAGCTAAAGTATTAAGTTCTAAAGAATTAGGTCAAAAAGAATTAGCTTATGAAATAAAAAAACATAAAACTGGTTATTATTTCTTAATAAATGTTGAAGCTGATTCAAAAGCAATTAATGAATTTGAAAGAGTAGCAACTTTATCAGAAGATGTTATTCGTCACATTACAATAAAATTAGAAAAATAAGTATTAAAGGAGTAAGTGCATTATGAATAAAGTTTGTTTAATAGGAAGAATTACAAGAGATCCAGAACTTAGATATACAAGTTCAAATATACCAAGTGTTAGATTTACTTTGGCAGTTAATAGATCATTTCAAAACCAAAATGGAGAAAGAGATGCTGATTTTATTAACATAATTGCTTGGAGAAATCAAGCTGAAAATGTTAAAAAATATGTTTCAAAAGGAAGTTTAGTAGCTGTTGAAGGTAGAATTCAAACAGGTAGTTATGAAAAAGATGGACAAAGAATATATACAACTGATATAGTTGCAGATAATGTTCAATTCTTAGAATCAAAATCTCAATCACAAAATAGAATGGATAATGTAACACCTTCTGACTTTGCAGACAATAATACTGAAAGTGCACCTGCTACTACAGATATGAGTGAAGAAGTTTTTGCTGATTTTGGTGATTCAATTGAAATCAGTGATGATGATATCGCTTTCTAAGATAAATAAAAGGAGGTATTTAACTTGGCTGAATTTAGAAGAAAAAGAAAAAAAGTTTGCCAATTATGTGCTGGTCATGAATTAGATTATAAAGATGCAGAAGCATTACACAGATATATTAATGAAAAAGGTAAAATATTACCAAGAAGAGTTACTGGTACATGTGCAAAACATCAAAGAATAGTAGCAAATCAAATTAAAAGAGCAAGAATAATGGCAATTTTACCATTTACTAAATAAGGAATTATTCCTTATTTTTTTCTGTCTTAAATACTGACATAAACTTAAAATTATAGTATAATATATATACTTGATATAAATCTGAAAGGATGGTGTCTTTTATGAAAGTCATATTTTTAAAGGATTTAAGGGGTCAAGGCAAAAAAGATGAAATAAAAGAAGTAAAAGATGGATACGCAGAAAACTTTTTAATTAAAAATGGATATGCAATTAAATATACACAAAAATCAAATGAAATACTTAACAAACAAATAGAAAAAAGAAATCAAGATGAAAAAGATTTAATTAAAGAATGTGAACAAATTAAAAAAGAACTTGAAAAGACTAATATTACTTTTAAAGTTAAAACTGGTAAAGATGGTAAAGTATTTGGAAGTATTTCCAGTAAACAAATAAGTGAAGAATTATCAAAAAAAGGATATAAAATAGATAAGAAAAAGATTAATATAAAGGATCAAATAAATACATTAGGAACTACATTAGTAGATATTAATTTACATAGTAAAGTAGTTGCTAGTTTAAAAGTAAATTTAGTAAAGGAGTAGTATATGGATAAAAGAAATATGCCATTTAGTTTAGAAGCAGAACAATCAGTTTTAGGTGCTGCATTTTTATCTAAATATGCACTTCAAAAAATATGTGATGAACTTACAAGAGATGATTTTTATTTAGATTCACATATAAAAATATTTGATGTTTTGTCTGAATTAAATGAGGAAGGTATACCTGCTGATATTACAATTGTTACAGATAGACTTGAAAAAAATAAAACACTTGCTAGCGTAGGTAATATTGAATATGTGCTTGAAGTAATTAATTCAGTACCAAGTGCATCTAATGTAGATTATTATATAGGTATTGTTCATGAAAAAGCAGTACTTAGAAGATTAATAAATGTATCTAATGATATCGCATCTGAATCATATTTAGAAAATGGTAATGTTAATGATATATTAGATGGTGCTGAAATGAAGATATTAAATGTTGTTAAAACAAGAAAATCTTCAGAATTTCATAAAATACAAGATGTAATATATAAAGCACAAGAAAATTTAGAAAAACTATGTAATCAAAAAGGTGAAATAACTGGGCTTGCTACAGGTTTTTATGAAATAGATAAACTAACTAGTGGTCTTCATGAAAATGAACTTATTATAATTGCAGCTAGACCTGCTATGGGTAAAACAGCATTCGCTCTTAATGTAGCTACAAATGTTGCTAAAACTACTAAAAAAGCAGTTGCTATATTTAACTTAGAAATGAATGCTGAACAACTAGTAACTCGTATGTTTTCATCACTTGGACAAGTAGATGGTAATAAAATAAGAAATGGTAGACTAGATAATAGTGATTGGTCTAAACTTAGTGAAGGAATATCAAGACTTGCTGATACTAATATTTTTATAGATGATACACCAGGTGTTTCAATAGGTGATATTAGAAGTAAATGTAGAAGACTTGCAGCTTCTAAAGATGGACTTGCTTTAGTTGTAATAGATTATCTACAATTAATATCTGGAAGTAGTAAATATTCAGGTAATAGACAACAAGAAGTATCTGAAATATCTAGAAGTTTAAAAACTATGGCACTAGAACTAGGTGTTCCAGTAATTGCACTTGCACAACTTTCTCGTGCTGTTGAAGGAAGAGATGATAAAAGACCACTTATGAGTGATTTAAGAGAATCAGGATCTATTGAACAAGATGCTGATATAGTCGCATTCCTTTATAGAGATGATTATTATAATAAAGAAGCTAGAATGGATGGAAATATAAGTATTAGTGAATTTATAGTAGCTAAACATCGTAATGGACCAACTGCTACTATAGAACTATTATTTAAGAAAAATACTTCTACATTTGCTAACTATAGTAAAGAAGAAGAAACTGTTTAAAGTAATAATTAAGTGAGGTGAATATTGTGGATAAAATAAAACAAAATATTCCTATTGCAATATCGTTAATAATCGCAATTGCTTTTATAACAATTATAGGTATAGTAACTCCACAAGATAACAATATAAAAGAAGTATATAATGTATATTTAGATGGTAAACTTCTTGGCTCAGTTAAAAGTAAAGATGCACTTGAAAAATATATAGATAATGAACAAAAAGAATTAAAAGAAGAATTTGGTGTAAAAAAAGTATATAAACCTAATGGTCTTGATATTGAAAAATGTTTAACTCATAATGCTAAAGTATTAAGTGAAAAACAAATATACAATAAAATAAAAGAGAAGACTAGTTTTACTATTAAAGGTTATGTAGTTACCATCAAATCAGACGATGGTGAAGAAAAAATAAATATACTTGATAAAAAGATGTTTAACAATGCAGTTAATAAAGTATTAAATGTATTTGTTAATAAGAAAGATGTAAAAAATTATAAAAATGATACACAAACACCAATAGAAACTACAGGTACATTAATAGAAGACATTTCTATAGAAGAAAAAATAACAATAACAGAAAGTTATATATCAACTGATGAAGTAATATTTGATGATGAAACATTATTAACTAAATATTTATTATTTGGTTCTCTTGATAAAGATGAAGAATATACAGTACAACCAGGAGATACAATTGAAACAGTTTCATTTAATAATAAACTTGGTGTAGAAGAATTTTTAATAGTTAATCCTGAATTTACAAATAGTAATAACTTATTAAGTGTAGGTCAAAAAGTTAATATTTCTTTAATAGATCCTATGATAAGTATTATTGTTCAAAAACACGTTGTAGAAGATATGCCAAAAACATATGAAACAATTACTAAAGATGATGATACTATGTATCAAGGACAAACTAAAGTACAAACTGAAGGTGTTAATGGTGTACAAAGAGTAACTTCTAAAGTAAAGTATGTTAATGGTCAAGCAGAACCAGCAATTATAACAAATTATACAACAATAACAGAACCAATTAATAAAGTTGTACTTAAAGGAACTAAAACATATTCAGCATATGGAAGTTATTCGGGTGGTGGAACTCCAGCAGTTACTTCTGGTATTTGGGGATGGCCAACAGTTTCTCCTTACATAGTAACAAGTGAATTTAAGTATCGTTGGGGTAGACTTCACGCAGGTATTGATATATCTGGATGTGGATTTGGATCTCCAATATATTCAATAGGTAATGGTGTAGTAACAGAAGTTACTAGTAACTGTCCAGGACAAGGATATTATGGTAGCAAATGTGGTGGAGGTTATGGTAACGTTGTATATGCTAGTTATGGTAATGGTATGATTGTTAAATATGGACACTTAAATACAGTAACAGTTCATGTTGGTCAATCAATATCTAGAGGAACTGTTATAGGTACAATGGGTAATAGTGGATCTTCAACAGGTACTCACTTACACTTTGAGGTAAGAGTAAATGGAAATCCAGTTAATCCAAGGACACTTTATTAATGAGAGTAAAAGTATTATCTAGTGGAAGTAAAGGAAATTCTACAATTATAATAACAAACAAAGTTAAAGTCTTGCTTGATATAGGTACAACATGTGCCTATGTTGAGAAGGCTTTATCTTCTATTGAAATAGATCCAAAAGAAATTACCCATATATTAATTACCCATGATCATATAGATCATATAAAAGGATTAAAAGTATTTTTAAAAAAATATAATCCTATAGTACATGTTACTGAAAAATTAAAAAAATTATTTGAAGATACTATTGGTGATTATAACTATGAAGTATATGAAGATGGTATGTGTGTTATTGAAGATTTAACAATTAATACAATAAAAACATCACATGATGCGACTGATTCTGTAGGTTTTATAATAGGTCATAAAAAATCATCATTAGTATATATAACTGATACAGGATATATAAATAGTAGATATTATAATGTACTTTCTAATAATACTGTTTATATTTTAGAAAGTAATCATGATGTTAAAATGTTAAGAGAAGGACCTTATCCATATTACTTACAACAAAGAGTAATAAGTGATAAAGGACACTTATCTAATAAACAAGCAAGTTCTTATCTATGTAAATTTATAGGTAATAATACAAAAAAAATAGTATTCGCACATATAAGTGAACACAATAATACCGAAGAAAAAGTACTTGAAACATTTAAAGAGGAATTAGAAAAAAATAATATGAAATTTAATAATATTATGATCGCAAGACAAAATGAATGTACGGAGTTTATAGAAGTATGATAAAAATAATAACAGTAGGAAAAATAAAAGAAAAATATCTTAGTGATGCCATAAAGGAATATACAAAAAGAATAGGTAAATATACTAAAATATATATTATTGAAGTACCTGATGTAGATTTTGATATAAATAAAACATTAGAAACAGAGAAGAATAGTATATTAAAATATATTGATAATAAAGATTATATAATTACTTTAGATATAGAAGGAAATCAGTTATCTAGTATAGATTTTTCAAAAAAAATAAATGACATATTTAACCATAATAGTAATATATCATTTATAATAGGTGGTTCTTATGGACTTCATAAAGAAATAAAAGAATTATCTAATTATAGTTTATCATTTTCTAAAATGACTTTTCCACATCAATTATTTAGAGTAATGTTACTTGAACAAATATATAGAACTTATAAAATTAACAATAATGAAATATATCATAAGTAAGTTTTAAAGTGAGTGAGGTGGATTTAAAGTGATAGAATTTCATAATGATTGGGATATAGCTTTAAAAGATGAAGTAGGAAAAGAATATTTTAATAATATATTAAAAGAAGTAAATAAATTGTATGAAGAAAAAACTATTTATCCACCTAAAAAAGATGTATTTAATGCATTTAGACTTTCATATAAAGATGTAAAAGTAGTAATACTTGGTCAAGATCCATATCATGGTGAAGGAGAAGCTCATGGATTTGCATTCTCTTGTCTTAAAAAACCAATACCCCCATCACTTAAAAATATTTATAAAGAATTATATGATGATTTAGGTATAAAAAAAGATATGAGTGATGGTAATTTAATGCCATGGGTAAGACAAGGTGTAATGCTTTTAAATACAGGTTTAACTGTGGAAAAAGATAAACCTAATTCACATAAAAATATAGGATGGCATACATTTACAGATGCTGTTATACAAAAATTAAATGAAAGAGATAAACCACTTGTATTTATACTGTGGGGAAATAATGCAAAAGAAAAGAAAAAATTAATAACAAATCCAAAACATTTAGTAATAGAATCCGCTCATCCATCACCATTTTCAGCAAATTATGGATTTTTTGGGAGTAAACCTTTTTCTAAAACTAATAATTTCTTAGAAAAGAATAATATAACTAAAATAAACTGGTAAAACTGACCTATTTGATTTTATCTTTTTTTCATATTATATAGTGGTGAATAATATGAGAAGTATAACAAAAGATGAACTTAGACCAGAATATAATATAATAGACATTAGAAGTAGACATAAATATATGATATCTCATATTTATAACGCTAAAAACATAGATGAAAATAATCTAGTAGATATGCCATATATGTATTTAGATAAGGATAAGACATATTATATATATTGTTCTACTGGAACTCATAGTAAGAGATGTTGTAAGTTACTTGAAGTACAAGGATATAATGTAGTAAATGTCGAAGATGGTTATTAAAAATAAAGTCTAAAAGACTTTATTTTTTTACTTATTATGGTTATAATATTATTGGAGGCTAAAATGGAATCACTAATAACAAATGCAGTTGATAGTATTACAAATTTAATGAGTAATTTTGGTGTAATATCTGGAGTTTTATTGATAATGATTGAATCAATATTACCAATATTACCATTAGGTGTATTTATAGCTTTAAACGTAATAACATTTGGTGAAGTAACAGGATTTATAATATCATGGATATCAACAGTAATAGGTTGTATGTTAGCTTTTTCTATATGTAGAAAATTAAAAGAAAAATTTGATAAAAAATATAGAAAAGATAGTAAAGTAAAGAAATTTAGAAAAAAGATTGATAAACTATCACTAAGTAGTTTAGTATTAATAATAGCAGTTCCTTTTACACCAGCATTTGCGATTAATATAGGCGCAGGACTATCTAATATAGATCCTAAAAGATATTTACTAGCACTTTTAATAGGTAAACTTCCAATGGTATTCTTTTGGGGATTTATAGGCAAAAGCTTCTTAGAAAGTATATCTGATCCATATACAATGGCTCAGATAATAGTAATGTTAATACTAGCGTATTTAGTAAGTAAAGTAATAAATAATTTTATTAAATAAAGGAGTAAAATATGGAGTATATAATTATAGGTATTTTAGTACTTTTAGTAGTACTAGTAACAATTGGACTTTTTAAAAACATTAATGAAGGTAATATTACAGAAAGAATGGGAAGATTAGAGACTAATATTACTAAAGAACTTGGTGATTTTGAAAATGATATTAATAGAAATTTAAATGAAGATATAAATAAATTAAATGAAAAAATAGAAAATAGACTTAATATAATGAATGATAGAGTAAATGAAAGATTAGATGAAAACTTTGAAAAAACTAATAAAACATTTACAAATGTACTTGAAAGACTTTCTAAAATAGATGAAGCTCAAAAGAAAATAGATTCATTATCTTCTGATATAGTATCACTTCAATCAGTTTTAACAGATAAAAAATCTAGAGGTATATTTGGAGAAGTAAATTTAAAACATATATTATCTTCAGTATTTGGAGAAGGTAATGATAAGATATTTAAACTACAATATTCATTTAATAATGGTACAATTGCGGATTCAGTACTGTTCGCACCTGAGCCACTAGGAGTAGTTGCAATAGATTCTAAGTTTCCACTTGAAAATTACAGAATAATGGTTGATAAAAAAGTAGATCAAAAAACAAGAGAAACAGCTACAAAACTATTTAAAAGTGATGTTAAAAAGCATATAGATGCAATTAGTGATAAATATATAATAGAAGGAGTAACTTCTAATCAAGCAATTATGTTCCTTCCAGCAGAAGCAATATTTGCAGAACTAAATGCATATCATAGTGATATACTTGAATATGCATACAAAAAAAGAGTATGGATAACATCTCCAACTACTTTAATGAGTACACTTACAACTATTCAAGTAATAATAAAAAATATTGAAAGAGATAAATACGCTAAAGTAATAGGCGAAGAATTAAATAAATTATCTGTTGAATTTTCAAGATATAAAGAAAGATGGGATAAATTATCTAGAAGTATTCAAACAGTAAGTAAAGATGTAGAAGAAATACATACTACTACAAATAAAATAACTAAAAGGTTTGATTCAATTAATAAAGTCGAAATAGATACAACTGAGTATTTAGAATAAAAAAACATATCATAAGATATGTTTTTATTCTTCTTTATAATCTTCATACCAATTTTTAAGTTTTAATTTATATTCATCAGATTTTTCTTCTATTTTTTCTTTCGCATTATCTATTTCATCTTGATGATCATCTTTAAAATTAGTTATTTTTTCTTTAGTACTATCCTTTAATTCACCAATTTTATCATATTTTTCTTCACCAATATATTCTTTTATTTTATCTAAAGAATAATAATATTTTTCTTTAGTAAAATCTTTAACAAGTTCATACTTATTCGATAAATTTTCTTTATAATCAGGAGAAACACTAGATATTAATTCGTCCATCTCACATAATTCATCAAATAACTCTTCTTTAGCATCTTCTTTTAATTCATCATATGTTATACCATTTATTTCACTATCATAGAATATAAAATCAACAGATTTAATAAAATATTCTCTTCCTTTTTCTTTCGCAGTCTCAATATCTTTTTTATCTATTAATTCTTCTATTTCTTTTTTATTCTCTTCAAATTCATTAAGTATTAATTCATCATTAGTAATAACTTCTTCAGTTGTTTTTTCTTCTGTAATATACTCTGTTACCTCTTCAGTAGACATTTCAGTTAATGCTTCAGTTACTTCCTCAGTAGTCATTTCAGTTAAAGCTTCTGTAGTATATTCAGTATTATCAACATTATTATAATCATGAGAATTATTACCTTTATTATGGCAAGAAACTATAGATATAATAAGTGCGACTGATAAAACAGGAATACCAAATTTATTTTTAATAATATTTAAGTTTTCTTTTAATCTTTCTAACTTTTCTTTATCCATAATAACCCCACTTCCTTTGAGAAAAAATTATATCACTATTTTATTATTTTGTAAAATAAAACACCAGTTATAAAAAACTAGTGTTTTATTAAATTGTATCTTCAATAGATTTATATGTACTATTTAATTTATTAAATGATTCATTTACTTTATCATTTAATATATCTTTTTCTTCTTCCCACTTTTTATGTCTTTTCTTAAATATCTTTAATGGTTCATTATCAATTAACTTATTTAATAATAATATATTATAGTTATATGAAGTTTCATAGAAATTTGCCATAATCTTATTTTCATCTAATGTATGTTCTTTTATTGTTTTCATGAATAACCTCCAAAATCATATATATTGAGTACAAAATGTCTTAGAACTACCATTAACTTACTACATAATTAGTATGGTTAAGATATGATAAACTTATTACAATATTAGTAAGTTTAAAAGAAAGGTAGTGAAGTTTATTAATACCAAATATCAAAAACATGCGCGTAAAATTTTAGCAAACAATATTAGATATTTCAGACTTAAAAAGAATTGGTCTCAAGAAGATTTTGCAGATGAACTTGGGACAACTCCTACATATATATCTAATTTAGAAAACGCTAAAAGAAACATGAGAGTTGATTATATTGGACATATCGCAGATACATTAGGGGTTCAAGTAAATGATTTATTTATTGATAGACCTAGTGTAAACAATGCTCGTGTTCCAAGACGATAAGAATATATTAATATATTCTTTTTTTTTGTACTTAATTAATTATAACACAAATATTAACAAATAAGTAATTTTAATAATAGTTACCATTATTTACCATTTAGATAAATCTTCTAATAAATCTAGCTAAATATCTTAAATATATAAATATCATTTTATCACCTCCTAATATAAATATTCGTCATAAAAATAAAAATTCCCCTAAAAAATGGTAAATTTTTTAAAAAAGTTTATGTTATAACAAAAAGATTTTTGATTATTTTCTTTTTTTCTGGTATTATATACCACCGGAAAAGGAGAAAAAAGTATGTTAAAAAGAAATGATGTACTTAAAGACACAGGTATAAAATATACTCTTGAAGAAGTACAAGCAATTAATAATATACATAACTATATAAGAGGATATAATTATAATGGAGAAACTGCTTTTAATGATATAAAATTAGTAGGTAATTGTTATAAATTAAATCCAGGACATAGAATGTTATCACAGTTTGATAATGATTTTTTAACATACTTAGATAAAAAAATAATTGAAGTAGAAAACTTTGATAAAATACTTTTAAATCCACACGAAAACGTTTTATTTCAAGATGTATTGAATTATTATTATTTACCATTTAGACATTCAAAAAATCCAGTATTAGATAAAAAAATAATATCTACTATATTAAATTTAAAATATGATTCATATGATCAAATATTATTCTTTTTATCTGTTAATAGTTATGGTGATAAATTAATAAAAGAAATACATAATTTTATCGCATTTGAAGGAATAGAATTTGAATCACTAGGCAGGGATGCTAGATGTGGATGGGTAGAAAAATATCCAGATAATGATAAAGAAATAATAGAGAGATTTAATATTGCTAAAGAAAATTATTATAATGAAGATAATACTAAAGAAATTAAAAATAGATATAAAAAAGATATAGGAAACTATGCTGAATTAGAATATTTTAAATATTTAAATAAAAATAGAAAAGAAAATGAACAAATAATATGGGTATCTAGATTTGTGGGTGATGGTTTTGGTTATGATATTATGGTATATAATAATATAACTAAAGAAGTAAAACTATATGAAGTAAAAGGATCTATATCATTGTTCTATTCAAAAAAATTAGAATTAACAGATACAGAAAGTAATATATTAAGATATGCATCTAAAAATAATATTGAATATCATGCGGTTAAATTATTTTTTGATAAAGATATAACTAAAATATATGAAGTATGTAAAAAAGGTAATCAAACAACAATTGGAGCAATTAATGATAATGTTCAATATATATTAAAAGATGAAAATAAGAAAAAACTAACTTATGAATTATTTTAAGGGTGATAAATATGATATCAATGGATAAAATACAAATAATTAATTATTTAAGAGACTATGCATATTTAAATGAAAGATTTGTAGCAAGAAAAGAAAAAAGTCTTATTGATTCATTTTATTTATTTATGAGGGCTAATAATCAAATTGATAAAATTAATGATGAATATATTAATACAATGATTAAAACATATCATTTATATATAAAATTTAAAATGTATTCAATTACAGAAGATTATTTTTTAAATAGAGATGATAATATAAGTAATACAGATATAGATTCATTTGTACATAATTGTAATTTTATAGAAAAACCATCTAATATGACTAATAAAAGATTACTTGAAATAATAAGAAATACATTTAATCATAGTTTAGACAGTAATTTAAAAATATCTAAGAATGCTAAAAATATTGAAATTGACATAGATGATATAAGATATCCTAGACAAATAGCTAAAGGTGGCAATAAAGAACCATTAAAAATGAGATTTAATATTAATTATATAGATGATTTAAATAATTTAATCGCATTTAAAGGGAGAAATATATTATTTACTAGTTTTGATATACCAGAAGATTTTAATATTAATTCAAACAAATTATACAACGAATTAAGCAAAATAAAATTTAGTCACTATTATTTTGATAAAAAATTAGATGAAGAAGTATCTAATAAATTTAAATTATTAAATAAAGAAAATTTATTAACAAATGAAGAAAAAATAGATAAAAGTAAAAAACTACATGATTTAGGAAGTTCTATAAATCCACCCGTTAAATTTGACTTAACCCATGATCAAAAAAAGAAAGCGGAATTATTAATAAAACAATATAGAGAATATAATCCAGAATTAATAGAAGAAAATAAAGAGAATGTATTATATTTTATATTAAATGATTTAATACCAGTACCTGGTTTAAAATTACATTTATTTAATGAACAACTATATTATTTATCACTTTTAACAGATGGTAATAATTTAAATTTTAATCAAATAATACAAGTAATAGGAAAATCATATAGTAAAAAAGAAGAATATGAAACTATAATGAATATGAAAGATATAGATAAATTATATTTAATAAGACATTTAGCAAATGGAGATTTTTCACAAGCAATACCATATATAATGTATATAGATGCAGTTATAAATCATTTATGTGATGAAGAAATAATAACAATAGATGGTAAAGAATATGATAAAAATAGATTAAGAAATGCATTTACTCATGTAAGATGGTATATAGGGGAAAATAGTAAAATACATTTATTTGATGCTAATCCAAGAAATATATATGATTTAGATTTAATAGATGTAGGAGTAATAGATTTAAAAGCTTTTATAAAATGGGCTGATGAATATATATTAAGTAAACAAAAAGAAGAAAATAAAAAACTAACTTATAAAAATATATAAGTTAGTTTTTATTATGGTATAATTTTAATAGAGGTGTATAAATGAGTGTATTTGTGAATGAATTCTTAAAATATTTTTTAACTAATCCATTAGTTATTTTTATATTTATTTCATCAATAATATGTATTTTATATGAAAAAGAAATTATTGGTTGGTTAGGTGAACATTGGACAAAACAATCAGTAAATAAATTACCTACAAATAGATATAGAATATTAAATGATATTCTTATTTCAACAGGAAATAGTACTCATCAAATAGATCATATAGTTGTATCAATATATGGTATATTTTGTATTGAAACAAAACAATTTAATGGATTTATAACAGGTTCAAAACATAGTAAGAATTGGACAAGATATTATGGTGAAAGAAAATATAATTATCCCAATCCAATAAAACAAAATTATGGACATGTAAAAGCATTATCACAATTATTAAATATAGATGAATCTAAAATATTTAATATTGTATGCATACCAAGTAGAGCAAAATTAAGGATACAACATGATGGAGAATTAGTAAGATATGATACGATAAATGATAAAATATTATCTTATAAAGAGCCTATAATTAATAATGTAGATGAAATAATTGATATAATAATTAAAAGTAATATTAAAGACAAAAATATTAAAAAAGAACATATAAATAATATTAGAAACAATGCTAATAATAATTATAATAAATGTCCTAAATGTGGTGGTAAATTAGTTAATAAAAAAGGTAAATATGGATATTTTATAGGATGCTCAAATTATCCAGAATGTAATTATACACGAAGTGTAAAATAGTTAATTATATATTAAATACTTTCTTTTGTTATGATATAATTATAGATGATAAAGGAGATACTAGTTATGGAAGAAATTAAAATTGTAGATAATTATATGGATGAAAGAGAATTTAGAAATTATGTTGGTACTATGTTTTATAAACATGGATATTATCCAATAGAAATGGATGATGCCAGATTAAAAGACAATAATCCAACTAATGATAATGATATGCTAGTAAGAAAAGATGATGTAAAATATACAGTTCAAACTTATTTAAATACAAAAATTGGCGATGAACAAATTGAAGAAACAAGAAAAGATATTGAAAGAGAAAAAGTAGTAGGTGGTTTAATAATAACTAACTATTATGCAGATAAAGAAATAAAAGAAAAGGCATCAAAAGAAGGTATCATTATTTTAGATAGAGCAGAATTTGAAAATGGCATTTATGAATAAACATATACTTTGTATATGTTTTTTTATTGTGGTATAATTATAATGAGTTTTATGGAAGCTGTTAAATAAATATCAATAAAAAATTGCTATTTAGCAATTTTTTTAAATATATTTATTGTTTTAATATAATATTCATCTTAAAATAAGCAATAATTATGGTTGTTTTTTTAAATCTTCTAGTATTTTTTCAGCTTTTTCTATATTTTCCTTCATTAATAATTTTAACATGTCTATTTTAATATTTTCATCCGATTTTAAAATGAATTTTGGATCAGATATTTTTACTATTTTACCTTTGTTATCAAAGACAAATGAATTCTTACTAGCGCCATTACAAAATTGACATTGTGGAATAATATTATCTAGTGTTAATGGTTTTCTAGGGTCTTTATGGCCTTGTTGTAATCTAGTGATTGAATTTGGATATAACAGGTTATTTTTTTTATCTTCTGATCCACAAGATACACACCTATTACCATAATGTTTTTTTAAATCATTCCATGAATTAGTTGATAATTTTTCAGCTCTTCTTTTATCATTAAATTTTGGATATGGCTCTTTAATAGTAATTAACATATATTCACCTGATTCAACATTATATTTTTCACATTCAGAATCTCCTCGTTGACCAGATATTATATACCAACCATACTGTTGTGATAGATGTCTTGCTTGTTGCATATCATTAATTTGATATCCTAAATTTTGTAAAAAAACTGTTATTTCTTCTTTAGATATATTTTTTTTAATATTAGCATATAAATATATGAGAACCAACGCATTTAATGTATAAGAACCATTTTTCTTTTTTAATGAAGATAATTTAACCCCTTTATTTTTTAAATATTTTTCCCATGATTCTTTTATTTCATTATATTTTTCTAAAATAAATTTTTCAGTAAACATTTATATCACCTATTTTTATTCTAACATATATTATTATTTTTGAACATATTTTTAATGCACATAATTATTTTATGTTATAATTAACATAGGTGGTTAATATGAATAAGTCTAAAAAGTATAATTGTGTTGAATTATTTGCAGGATCTGGTGGATTAGGAACTGGATTTGAAATTGCTGGGTTTAATATAGTTAGTGCGAATGATATTTGGCAACCCGCAGCTGATACATATGTAGCAAATCACAAAAAAGTAAAATATATAGTTGAAGATATATCAAAAATAAATGGAGATATACTTTTAGTTAATACAGGATATAAAAAAAATGATATTGATGTCATAATTGGAGGACCGCCTTGCCAAGGATTTTCAACTTTAGGAAAAAGATTTATTGATGATCCTAGAAATAAATTATTTAAAGAATATGTTAGAATCGTAAGAGAAATTAAACCAAAGATCTTTGTTATGGAAAATGTATCGGGAATATTGTCGATGGAAAAAGGTAGAGTTTTAGAAAATATAATAAAATCATTTAAATCAATTGGATATAAAATAGAATATAAATTATTAAATGCAGCTGAATATGGTGTTCCACAATTAAGAGAAAGAGTTATATTTATTGGTACAAGGTTAGACATTGATATTAAATTTCCTAATAGAACCCATTCTTTAAAAAAAGAAAAAGGATACAAAAATGTATTAACATTATGGGATGCAATTGGAGACCTACCACAAAGCGATGATGTTGAATACAATAATTATGATAAAGAATATCAAAACGAATATCAAAAAAGAATGAGAAAAAATAGTAAGACATTAACTCATCATAAACCATCAATTCATAATGAGAAAGCTAAAAAAATGATGACATTTATTCCTATGGGTAAAAGTGTATGGGAAGTCGATATACCAAATGAATATAAACCTAAATCTGGATATGGTAATACATATGCAAGATTAGATGCAAATCAACCAGGAATGACAATAACAAGAAATTTTTCATGTATATCATCATCAAGATGCATACATCCATATCTAAATAGGGGATTAACAGCCAGGGAAGCTGCTAGGATCCAAAGTTATCCAGATAATTATATATTTAAAGGTTCAAAAACGGATATTCATATCCAAATAGGAAATTCAGTTCCGCCTTTATTAGGTGAAAAAATAGCCAAAGCTATTAAAGAAATGTTAGATAAAGAGAAAGAATAAAAATCTTTCTTTTTTTAAAATATAAAAAATGACATTTAATATAGTTTCATGATATAATTTATTAAAAGAGGTATTTTATGGAAGAATTAATTAAAAAAATAAAATGTTTTAATGAAGAAAGAGATTGGGATCAATTTCATTCCCCAGAAAATTTAGCAAAAAGTATTTCCATTGAAGCAGGTGAACTATTAGAGTGTTTTCAATGGAATAATGAATATAATTTAGATGATGTAAAAGAGGAACTAGCTGATGTATTAAATTATTGTATTCAAATGGCTGAAAAATTGGGTGTTGATCCAAAACAAATAGTTTTAGATAAAATGGAAAAAACTGCTAAAAAATATCCTGTTGAAAAAGCTAAAGGAGTTAGCACTAAATATAATAAATTATAGTTTTAAAGGAGTGTTTTAAATGCAATTAGCCAGTCCAATAATAAAAAAAATAAAGGATAATGAAAAAAGTTTAAATGATTTTGAATTAAAGATGAATGTTAATAAAAATAAATTAGAAAAAAAGATAATTAATAATTATCCGACAGTATATATTCATACATGGAATAAAAACGATAAATTCGAAGTATATGTTGGCGAATCAAACAATATATTTCAAAGAACTAAAGAACATTTTAGAGATAGTAAAAAGGGAAATAAATGGCAAAAAAATTTGAATAATAATGATGCTGAGTTATATATAATAGGTCATAAACATTTTAATAAATCTTTGACATTGGATATAGAAAATAGATTAATGCATTATTTATCTGGTGCAGAGAATATAAGAAAAGTCCATAATTTTAGAGAAAATCCACAAAACGAATATTATACATCTGATGAATTTAATGAGATTTTTTCAAAAATATGGAAAAAATTAAGAAAATATGATGAAAATTTATTTCCAATTGAATCAAAGATAATAGATTCAGCAATATTTAAGTCTTCACCTTTGCATAAATTAACAAATGAACAAAATCACGCAAAAGATTTAATTGTTTCAAAAGTGTTCGATGCTTTATTAAATGATAAAAAAGGACAATTAATATTTGTAGAAGGAGAAGCAGGCACAGGAAAAACAGTCTTAGGTAGCAGTACATTTTATGAATTGTGTACACAAGATCAAATTATTATGGGAAGTGATTCTACACATAAACAAAAGAAATTAAAATGTTGTTTACTTGTAAATCAAAGAGAACAAAGAACGGTATATAAACAAATATTTAAAAAATTATGCGTTGAGGGTGATTTAGTTTATTCTCCAACAAGTTTTATTAATAAATTTAACGACGATAAATTATTTGATGTAGTTTTTGTTGATGAAGCACACTTATTATTAACACAAGGAAAACAATCATATAGAGGTGAAAATCAATTACAAGATATTTTAGAAAGATCAAAAGTAACTGTTATAATGTTTGATGCAAATCAAATTTTAACTACCGAACAATATTGGGAATATGATATTTTACAACATTATAAACAAATGGCAAAGGAAAATGATAATTATATAATTCTTAAAGATCAATTAAGAATTAAAGCCAATAAAAAAGTGCTTAAATGGATAGATGATTTTACTAAAAATGGTATAGTAAATAAGATTCCAAAAGATACTGGTAATTATGAAATAAAAATATTTGATACACCAAATTTATTGGATAAGGCTATAATTTCAAAAGAAAAACAAGATAATTCAAAATTATCTAGATTAGTTGCTACTTATGATTGGGAATATAGTGATTTACATAAAAATGAAAATAGTAAATATTGGGAAGTAAAAATAGATAATTGGCATAAACCTTGGAATTATGAAATAGGACGAACATTAGATAAATTAGATAAGAAAAAAATAAAAGAGATGTCATGGACTGAACAACCTCATACTATTAACGAGGTAGGATCAACATTCACAATTCATGGTTTTGATTTGAATTATGTTGGAGTTATAATTGGTCCATCAGTAAAATTTAGGAACAATAGAATAATTTTTGATCCAAAATGTAGTTGTAATAATAAGGCTACTAGACGAAGAACTATGAAAGATGGAACTAAAAGAGAATTTGGTGAAATATTAATAAAAAATGAATTAAGAATTTTAATGACAAGAGGAATAAATGGATTATATATCTATGCATGTGATGAAGAATTAAGAAAGCATTTGAAAAATTGTATAAATTAAAATGCATATCAGTTTTAAAACAATCGTTATCATAAACAATATTATTAATAAATTCTTTAACTATGCTATAATTAATATAGGAGATGACAATATGGGTTTATTTAATGATTTGTTTGGTAATGATAAGAAAAAAAGTCAACAAGCTTTTGGATTATTTTCTTTTTTAGAAGATCAAAAAGAAGAAAATGAATCTGATTATACAGAAGAAGAACTTGATAGCTATGGATTAGAAGAATGGCAAAAAGAAGAAGTAAAAAAAGGTAATGCTGATCCATGGAGTTTTGAAGAAGAGGATTTAGAAGATGATGATTTTTATAATGAAGATGATTAATAATATAAGTAGGTGAAATAATGTTTACAATTATTTTGTGGTTATTAGCAATATTAAGTATTATCATAGTTGTATGGTTATATAAAAATGAGAAAAATATAATTGGATTTCTCGGTGAACATTGGACTAAAGATGAGTTAAAAAAATTACCAAATGACAAATATAAAGTAATAAATAATGTATTTATTTCTATAAATGGAAATACTCATCAAATAGATCATGTTATAGTTTCACCATATGGAATATTTTCTATAGAAACAAAGCAATGGAATGGATTAATAATTGGTAATAAATATTCAAAAAATTGGATAAAGTATATGGGTAAAAATAAATATATTTGTGAAAACCCTATAAGACAAAATTATGGACACGTTAAATCATTATCTGAATTATTAAATATAGATGAATCTAAAATATATAATATAGTATGTATTCCTAGTAATGCTAAATTAAAAATACAACATGATGATGAATTGGTTAGAAATTATACTATAGTGGATAAAATATCATCTTATAAAGATATTGTTATAGATAATGTAGATGAAATAGTAGATATCTTATATAAAATCAATATTACAGATAAAAATATTAAAAGAAAACATATTAATAATATTAAGAATAATGCTGCTAAAAATAATAATTTTTGCCCAAAATGTGGTGGAAAACTAGTTGAAAGAAATGGTAAATATGGTAAGTTTATTGGATGTAGTAATTATCCGAAATGCAAGTATATTGAAAATTAAAAAATTGTCATTTGACAATTTTTTAATCATTATTGATTGAATGACAACAATGTTTACATCCATCAATTTTGCTAGCCATATATGGGAAAGAATTTTTGGCTTTTAATATAGCATTTGATTCATATACAAACGATCCTAATTTTATAAAGTTAGATCTATATGGGAAGCAATATCTACATAATTCTTTATGAACTTCATAATTATATCCTGAATTGTCTTGTTGATTAATATTTAAATAATAAGTATTCATATATTTCCTCCTTTCTAGAAAGAAAGCAATACACTATTGAAATTATATAAATATCACTGTATAATATATAACATAGTATAGAATTTTCTTTCTTACTATTTTCTTAATCACCTTTAATGGTGATTTTTCCATGTATAAATGATATTTCAATTATACAAGTTAAAAATAACATATAAAGCGAGTTTTGTCGTGTTGCAATTGCAACACTTTTATTATATTTGGTAGTAATTAGTAAGAATATTATTTTAACAAATGTAAATATATAATGATGATAATTAAATACTCAGTTAATTAATAATTTTTAATATTTATTAAATGAAAAAGAATTGGTATAATTAACTATTGACAAAAATGGTAACATATGTTACCATTTTTATTGAAAAGGGAGAAATAGCAGCATAAACTAATAGAAAAAAAGGGGGAAAGGGGCATCATATGAATGAAAAACAGAAAAGAGAACTAGCAAGAATGAAAAAATTGGTGCATGAAGGTAAGAGAAAATTTATAATAAGAAGAGATAGAAACTATCTTCAAGATTTATTAGAAATAGGAATAAGTGAGGAATTGGCTTGGAATGAAATCTTACTATTATCTGCATATGATTATGTACCTGATTATAGACCATTTTTCTCAAAAAATGGAAATGATGGCCTAACCTTTAAAAAAAGAATAAATGATAACTTAGTTTATATTAAAATTAAGATAGAAGAATATAATAAAGAAGATGCTACTGTTTGCTTATCTTTCCACATAGATCATAAGTAAAGGAGATAATTTTTATGAAATGTGATATTTGTGAAAGTGAAAAATCTTATGTAAAAGAGTATAAACATGAATTTTATATTAAAGGTAAAAAAATAACTTTTATATCAAAAAGAAGATTTTGTGAAAATTGTAATAATTTAGTATATGATCCAGATTTAGATAATAGAGCTTCAGAAATTGCAATAGCTAAATATAATGAAGAATATGGAATTACAAAGGAAGAAATAATTGAGTTAAGAAAAAAATACAATTTATCTCAAGAACTTTTTTCAAAAGTAATAGGCTGTGCAAAAAAAACATTGATAAGCTATGAAAAAGGGAAATCGATACCAAATGATAGTTATTTAATTTTATTAAAGAGTATGAGAGCAAAGCCAGATACCATAAAAACATTAATTGATGCTAATATAAATCAGTTTACTGATAAAGAATATGAGAAAATAAGCAATAAAATTATTGATATATTGCCAAATAATACGAAGAGATTAATTGTTAATAATAATGATCAACCAAATGAATATAATGGTTATTCAAAATTTTCAAAAGAAAAAATATACAATATAATTTTATTTTTTTCAAAAGAAGCAGTTCTTAAAACCAAATTGTTAAAGGAAATGTTTTATTCTGATTTTCTATATTACAAAAATAGTTGTAAATCTATGACAGGGTTGGAATATGCAAGATTACCATATGGTCCTGTACCTGATCAATTTGAAGATATATTAAATAAATGCTCTCAAGAAAAAATAATTGATTATACTGTAGATTTTATTAGTGATTATGAATTTCATAATATCTATGCGAAAAAGGAATTTGATGCCTCTTTATTTACTAATGAAGAACTTGATATTTTAAAAAAAATCAAGAAAAAATTTAAGTCTTTTGGCTCAAAAGATATTGTTGAATTTTCGCATAAAGAAAGAGCATTTATAGAGACAAAACCTCTTAGTAAAATAAGTTATGATTATGCTTTTGATATTGAATCAATTTAAAAAATAGATTTTAAAAAATCTATTTTTTCTTCCTCTTCCATCATTGCGCCTTCTATATATTTTGGTTATCCCGTGTCTTTCAAAAAAAGAGTATTATGTACTCTTTTAATTTTATCTTTTTTTCACATATTTAGGTAATTATCATACTATAATTTAGGAGGTAATTATGAATAATGATGTTAAGATAGTAATAGATGCAGGTCACCAAAGCCCACATATACCCAGATAATATAGTAAGAGTTGTAGCAAAAAATAATCTATAAAATTAAATAATATATGAAATAAGATACTTTTTAACGAAAGTATTTTTTTTTCTGCATAAAAAGAAAGTGAGGTAGATATATGAATTATGCAATATTTAGGAGTGAACCTATTTATACTATATCTGATTTATCACAAATAGGAGCACATAATAGAAGAGAAAAAACAAAATATAATTCTAATCCTGATATAAGGGTAGAAGAAAGTTATAGAAATATAGATTTAGTACCTTTAGATTGTAAATATGTTAAAGGATTTAGACAATTAACAAAAGAATATGAAAAACAACATAATGAAAGAATGAAAACTGAAAGAGAAGATAGGAAAAGAACTTATACACAAATGTTAAATAAATCAAAAAATGTAGTCGCAGATGAACTACTATTTACAGCAACTCATAAATTCTTTGATAACATGGAACTTGCTGATATATATGAATGGGCAAATACATGTATGGATTTTGTATATGAAGATCTAGGATATAAAAAAGAACAAGTATTACATGCAACTATTCATTTAGATGAAGAAACACCACATGTCCATTGTGTAGTAGTACCATTAATTAAAAAGTTTGATAAGAGAACTAATACTGAAAGATATACTATTTCAAAGAAACAATATATAAGAGATAAGATACACCTATCTGAGTTACAAGACAAATACCATGCTAGATTAGTTAGTAGAGGGTTTGATTTAGAAAGAGGTATCAAAGGTAGTGATAATAAACATATACAAATTAAGGAATACAAGAAAATAACTAGAAAAATAAATCATGATCTTAATGTTAGAAATGATAGATTAGATAAAGCAATGTCTAATTTAGAATATAAAATGAAAACTAATAAAACAATTCCATTTGATAAAAAACATGTTATTGTAGAAAAAGATACATTTGATAGTATGAATAATGTTATTAATGAATCAAAAAAAGTAATGGAATTACAACCTAAATTAGAAAAAGTATTTAAAGAAGTTGATAAACAATCAAAAGATTATAATTTACTTAAATACGATAATAAAAATATGCAAAATGAAATAGATTCATTAAAAGAAAAAAATTATGAATTACAAAAAGAGAATAATAAATTAAAATCTTATGTAGAAGCCATTTTAAGGGCTATTAAGCAGTTTTTCAGAAAGATTTTATTACATGGTAATGAAGAGTCAAAAGAACTTACTAAAGGCGAAATAATTGATTATTATGATAAAAAAGATTTTAATACACAAGATGTATTTCACATATCAAAAGGAACTTCTAAAGAAGATGAATTATTTGATTATGTAAATATACCAAATAAATATAAGACATACGATAGATCACAATACAAAAGTAGAGATGATTATGGAATGAGATTATAATAAAAAGAGATAAAAATATTTTTAATTTTATCTCTTATATTCTACTATATCAGTAATATCACATTTTAAATAATCACATATTCTAGCAAGAACAATAATATCAATTCTTACCATATCACCATTCATAAGTCTTTTAATAACTTTAAAATCAGTATTTGTATCTCTCATTAATTTATTAATACTTATTCCTTTATTAGATAATACTTCTTCTAGTTTAAATAAATAATATCCTTTTTCAATTTTTATTTTCTTTATTTTACTCATAAATCAATACCTTCCTATAATTTAATCTTATCAATCTAAAAGGTTTATTGACTATTGGTTATATAACCTATATAATTATGTTGGAAGTAAATAAAGAAATTTGTAGAAAAGAGTAAGATATATGAATAAAGAATTAATTGATTATATTGTAAATCATCAAATAGAAAATAATGAAAAGGATCTAGAATTATTAAATATGCAATTGGAGTTTTATAATAAATTACTAAAAAATGTTAATACAAAGGAAGAAAAAGAAAAATATCAAAAAAAGATTAAAGATATTATTCGAAGAATTGATAATAAAATAATTGATATAAGCAAATTATATAATTTAGATTAAATATAATAGTTTGTGTTATAATTAACATAAGGAAGTGTTTTATGAAAAAGTTTTTAAGTACGATTATTGTTTTTTTTATTATATTTATTTTGACTGGTTGCGGTATAGAAGACAAAGATGAAATTATTAAAATATATAGAAATAATGAAGAAAAATTTATTAAAGCTTCGAAAACTGGCAATTTTAAAGGCTTGAAAAAAATACATGGAGTTAGAAGGGTTGAAGTTTATAATAATACGGCTACAATTGATTTTGGCGGAGAAGGTATGGGTGGTAATAGTAATTATTATGAAATACAATACCATAGAGATGAATGCTGTAGTGGGTTTAAATTAAATGATGAATTTAAAAAATCTGGAGATGGCTATTTATATAATGAAAATGAAATTAAGGGTAGTGGAGATAATATTATTTATTTTGAAGAATTGGGAAATGGATATTATTATGTAGAAATGCATTTTTAAAAAGATAGATATATTAATTCTTATTTACTAATATATATGTTATAATTATTATAGGTGGTGAGTGATTTATGTTAAAACTTTATGAAGACTTGTATAAAAAATATACTTTAGTAGTAATTTTAGGTGGATTATTTGTTCTATTTTTAACTCTATTTTTAACTTTCTCTATAATTCTTGCACTTTTCCTTTGTACCATATTTATATTTGTTGTTGCATTTTTCTTTAATATACAAGCAGATAAAAGAATAAAAGTAGTTAGTAAACATTATTATGATTGCGATGCAGAAACATATACAAAAACTTATGAAACCTTTTATAAAAGACTTAAAATAGGAATAACAGATAATAAAGAATTAGAACCATTTGTTAGAATAGGTTTATCAACAGGGTATATATCATTAGGAAAAAATAAAGAAGCTTTAGATATTTTATCTGATTTTAATCCTATTTTTAAAAATACAAAAATAAGCATGATGAATAAAGTAACTTATTTGAATAATTTAATTGTTGTTTATAGAAATTTAAAACAGTATGAAGAGGCAAAAGTGAGATTGAATGAATTAAGCGAAATGATAAATTATCCCAAGGTAGATAATGAATTAAAATATCTCATTGAGAGTGCATATATGTCTAATAAAATATCATTAGATATTTATGAAAATCCAACTAAAGAAAACCTTAAATATGCAGAAAACTATTATAAAGATATATTAAAACTATCTAAATCAAAATCAGATATAGTTAATTATAATTATAAATTAGCCTATATAAATGAAAAATTAAAAAATAAAAAGGCGGAACTAAAGTATTTAAATTTTGTTATTGAAAATGGTAGATCATTATATATAGTAAAAGAAGCTAAAAATAGAATACAAGAAATTAACAATTGATTAAGTTTATGAATATTATTTAGATTTTATCCTATTGATAATAATAGATTTAATATAAATTAATTAAAACCAGATATTTTGTTAATAAAAGATAATAACTTAAAAACATATATAATAATTGCAATTAAATAGTATAATTGAATAAAGTAGGTGTTGGAAATGGTTTCAAATATTTTTAAAAAGATTAAGTTTAAAATCGAATCTCGTTAATTAATTAAAGATTTGAAAAGAGGATTGATATCAATTTATGAGTGTTATTATATGATTTTATAATTGATGATATAATCATTTAGCAATTATAAGTATAAATAATTGTATAATATAGGAGGCATTATGAAAGATTATTATTTTATTAATCATTATACATTTTCTATTTTTATATTTATTATATTAATAATTATTTGGATATTATTTATCTATATAAAAGAACATACAAAACTATCAAAACAAAAAAAGATTTATATTGATTTATTTTCTATAGTATCAATTTTCATCTTTATTCACTTTTATTGGAATTATGGTAATCTTGTTGGATTTAATAATACAATAAAATCATTTAATTATTATTATCCTTATTATAAAGTAGTTAATTCTTTTGAATATGAAGATTATTCTTATGTTGCATATACAAAAGATAATAAATTTGTTGATTTCGTTTGTTTTTATAAAAAAAATAACAAATGGTATAAATACAATCAAAATGGAATCAATTTTGGTGTTATAAAACCATATCTAAATAATGATAAATACTCATATCAATTATATAAAATATCTGATAACAATACTATTGGAATAATAATAAGTTATATGCGAAAAACTGATGAAAAAACAATTATAAAAGATTCAACAAATTCAAATATTAATCATATAAATTTTCAAACAAATAAAAAAAATATCAATGATCCATATGATATTATTGAAAATATTTATATCGTAATAAATACAGATAAAGCAAATAAAGATTATACTATATACATTAATAATGATATCATAAGATTGTTTAAATAGCCATAAATTATTTAACATTTAATAGAAAAATTAAAAGTATGAATCTACTTTTTAATTTATAACAATTTTTTAAGAAGGTGATTTATTTGTTATCTAAGTTAATTAAAAATTTGAAATTTAAAATTAAATCTCGTAAAATAATTAAAAATTTCAGAAATAATATAGAAAATGGACTTTATAATGAAACGGATTCATGGAATTCATTTATATACACAATAACAACAAAAGAACTAGATTCACTAAATGAAATTCAAAGAAAAGCAGTTTTATGTTTTTTGTATGATGCAGAAGTTAATAGTGGTGGTCATAATAGTTTTTTTGAAAATTATACTGATTTTGATTCAAATGAATTATATAATGCACTTAAAGAAGTTAGTAGTGAAGAAATAGCAAATAATTATAAGAATGCATTAAAAAATAAAAATGATGGTGAGAAAGAAGATTATATATTTTATAAATTTAACCCATCACTAACTGATTATTTACAAAAATATGTTGAAGAAAATAAAGATAAAATCTTTAATTAAAGGTGGTAAATATGAAAAAAATGTTGGTAGTAACAATAGCTTTATTAAGTATGACAGGCTGTACTAAAACTTCAATTGTTGATTATATAAATGAAAAGACAGATATAGATATATCAGATTGCAATATTATAATTGATAAGAATACGCAAGACTGGTTTCATGGAGATGGTGAACATTTTGTTAAAGCAAATTGTTCTAATGCATCTGAAAAATTATTAAAACAAGTAAAATCGTGGAATGAATTGCCATTTTCTGAAAATATAGGGTTAATTATGTATGGTGGTACAAAAGATGGGATAAATTATGGATATGAATTAGCAAATAAAATAGGGATTCCTAAAATTGAAAATGGCTATTACTTATTTATTGATCGTCATGATGAAAGTAAAGGTATACATGATGACTCTGAATTGTTAGATAGAGGATCATTTAATTTTTCACTTGTTATATATGATAAAGATTCAAATATTTTTTATTACTATACATTTGATACTTAATTTTAAATAAAAAGTGATAATAGTAGTCTAAAAGACTGTTGTTGTTTGTTTCAATGTGAACTAGTGGTATGTTGTAACCAAATATTAAGGAGGCAAATATGATTGTAGATACCATATTTGAATTAATTATATTTTTACTAATATTAACTTTTATTCCCATGTTAGCTGTAATTATTATTTGTATTATAAGTGCTGTGAAAAAGCTATCTAGAAATGTAGAAGTATGTTCTAAAATAATAAAGATATGGCTTTTACTTGTTGGGAGCTGTTTATTATATGGCTTTTATTGTGAAAAAATATATAATAATCGTGAAACAATAAAAAAGGAAACAGGTATTGATGTTAAATCATGCAAATTAATAGATAAATATGCTGATGGTATACGTAATGCAGAGTTACTTATTAGGTTAGATTGTTCAAATTCAAAGGAACAAATTGAAAAACAAATGAAAAAAAATAATAAATTGCCTTTAAGTAGTAATTTACCAGATTTATCATATGGAGATGATAAGCAAAAAGAATTATCTAATGTAAAAAAAGGTTATTATTATTTTAAATATAAAAATCAAATGATTATAAATGATATCGAAACTCATGATGGTTTTATTCTAGTTATATATGATTCAGATAGTTCTAATTTATACTATTATGAAGTGGATTGATTATAAAAATCATGCGAAAATCCAAAAGAAATTACGTAACTAATGGATTTTCGTTTTTTAAACTATTTTAGGCAAAATAGTAACACACTACGATATTGGCAGAGCCAATAACGAACGTGTGCAAGGGAGATCCCTTTGAACCCCTTTTTGCTGTGGCAAAACTGCAAACTATCGTAAGCTGTAATGCCACTTTTTTTATGAAAGCTAATGCAATCATAAAATAAAAAAATAACCTAATACCTAATCTTATGAAAAGGTAAAAGGTTATTTTTTATATATCTTTCGGTAATTTTGAATAATCATATTTTTTGCCACTTTCAGCAAGTTCCTTATTAATTTCTTTTATTTCTTCTGCTATCTTTTCAATAGTCCATATTCCTTTATACATATCATAGTTTTCTAATTTAATCGCAAGACTATTTAATCTGGTTCTACAATCTCTAACGATACTTCTTTTTTTATATGCATCATCAAGTAAATCCATTTGAGATAATCTATACTCTTCAACAAGATTTTTTAAATCTTTTGTAGATTTTCTGTTTAAAGAACTATTTTGTTCAAACATAAAAGCTACTTGATTATAACCAGATGCCTTTAATAATAGATCTAAACTTAAATCAAGTTCTTCAGCAATTTTTCTTAATATTTCAACATCTATTTTCTTAATTCTACCATTTTCTAAATCATTTAAAGAAGAGTGGTGTATACCTATTATCTTTGCTAATTTTCTTTGAGAATAACCCTTTTTTTCTCTTGCAGTAGAAAGAATAATCTTTAAATTATATTCATTGTTATTATCCATTAAAACACCTCTTTTTCTCCCTTTGATAAAACTATAATAACACACCAAATAAAAAAAATCAATAATTTTGTCGGTTTTTCTTGACAACTATATAATTACTATGCTAGAATCAAAGTGTCGGGAGAAACAGACAAAAAAGAAAGGAGGAAATTTATGAATGAGATTAAGACACCTAGAGATATCACAAAATATTTGGAAAGATAAAAGAATTCCAAAAGAAACAAAACTAATATACTCCTATATTTATACAAAAGGATTTGATAGAATAATCACTGATATAAATGTAGGGGAAATACAACAAGTAATAAACATTAAAAATATTGGTTTGAGAAAAAGTCTTGATATATTAGAAAAATTAAAATATCTAATATATAAAGAATACTCAAATGGAATGTACACAATTCACTTAACTAAATAGTTAAATAACATTAGTTAATAAAGGCTCGGTAAGATATTAAGGCTTATATCAGAACCTATCTTATATCCTATAAGATGAATATAGTTTGAACTATAACATATTTCAAAGAACAATAATTATAAATTATATGTTATAGTTTAAACAATAAAATAGGGAAATTTCCCTATAAGGGGTTTTATACTCTAAAAAGGTAGTATTACTTGGAAACTATCAGTTAAAAGAAGGAAAAGTATATGGCATTTATAAGGTATTTTATCGCTGTACCTAGAATAATATTAAATGACCAATCTTGTTCTAAAACAGATATGTTAGTATATGGAATAATTAATTCATTATCAAATAATAGAGAGTATTGCTATGCAAGTAATAGTTATTTTGCTAGAGAGTTAAGTGTTAAAGAAAAAACAATTTCAAATTCCATTAACAATTTAAAAAGAAAGAATTATATTAATGTAAAATTTGTTAATGGTAAAAGAAGAATTTATTTAAACGAGAATATTGTTAGTAAAGAAAATAAGAAAGTATTAGAAAAAAATGAGAATAAACAGATAGAAAAAAATTACCAATATAAAAGAAAAGAATATACAAGAAATAATTATAATATAAATCCATATTGGTTGGATCATCCCGAAATATGTAAAGAGGCAATTGCAAGTGAAGATGATAAAAAATATATGGAAGATTTATTAAAAGATTTTAAGGAGGATTGATAAATGGTTATGGGAGGATATTCTTTATAGAAAAAAGCAAAGGGGGATTAGATAAGATGGAGGTAAGATATAATGTAATATATGAAATAAAAAATAAAGAAATACTTGAAGAAAAAGAACTTAAAGATATACTAGCTAAAAAATTATTAAGAGTTATATTAACTAGTGAAAACATAGCTTCAAATAATTCTTAAAATGTTATATAATGCTTATGTAGATTATTGCTACAACTCTTTTGAAAAGAGGTGTAGTAAATGATAAAGGTAGGTGTATATTGTAGACTATCTGATGAAGATAGGTATAAGAAAAACAAAAATGATGATAGTGAATCAATAGTTAATCAAAAAAGTATGCTAATAAAATATGCTTTAGATCAAGGTTGGGATATTGTAGATATTTACTCAGATGATGATTATTCAGGAGCAGGTGTTGAAAGACCAGACTTTAATAGATTAATTAATGATTGTGAAAATGGAAGAATAAATCTTGTATTATGTAAAACACAAAGTAGATTTTCAAGAGATATGGAAGTAATAGAAAAATATCTTCATAATAAGTTTATTGAATGGGGAGTTAGATTTGTTAGTATAGTAGATAATGCTGATACTGATAATGAAGCAAATAAGAAATCAAGACAAATAAATGGACTTGTAAATGAATGGTATTTAGAAGATTTATCTAATAATGTAAAAAAGTCTTTAAAGAATAAAAGAGAAGATGGTTTATATATGGGTAGTTTTGCACCTTATGGTTATAAAAAAGATCCCAATGATAAACATAAATTAATTATTGATGAAGAAGTTTCTTATGTTGTTAGAGAGATATTTGAAAAATATAAAAATGGACTTGGTTATCATAAAATATGTGCAAGTTTAAATGAAAGAGGAATATTATGTCCATCCCTTTATAAAAAATCTATTGGAAGTAATTTTGTATGTTGTAATTTTGATTATAAAACAACAGGATTATGGACACATGATACAATCGCAGGTATTCTTAAAAATGAAACTTATATTGGAAATTTAGTACAAGGAAAAAGAACTAATGTAAGTTATAAAAATCATAAATCTAAAAAAGTTCCTGAACAAGAGTGGTGTAGATGTGAAAATACACACGAAGCAATTATTGATATGGAAACATGGCATGTAGTACAAAGAAGAATAAAAAATCACCATAGACCAGTAAGTGATGGAAAAGTACATATATTAAGTAGTAAAGTCTATTGCAAGGAATGTGGTAGAATTTTTATGAGAAATTTATCTAATGTTAAAGGTGAAAATCATACAATAGTTAAAAGAGCATATCTACAATGTAAGGGTAAAAAGAAATATCATACTTGCGATAATGATAGAGCAATTAGATATGATGTTTTAGAACAATTTGTCCTTGACTCAATAAATGATTTACTAAAAAAGTGTAATAAAGAATTGTTAAAAGATGAATATAATGAAACAATTAGAAAACAAAATAGAAAAGATACATTAATTACAAATCTAAATAAAGAAAAAGCAACTTATGAAAAGAAATTAAATGAAAGTAAATTATATTTTAAAAATCTTTATACTGATAAACTTAAAAATATAATTTCAGAAGAAGACTTTTCTATGCTTAGAGATGAATATATAAAAGATGTAGAATCTTTTCAAGAAAGAATTGAAGAAATACAGAAAGAACTCAATACAATTGAAAATAAGGAAGAAAATGTATCAAATATAGAAAGCATACTAAAAAAATATAAACATATTAAAAAATTAACTAGAATAATAGTAGATGAATTTATTGATAAAATATATATAGGTAAACTAGATAAAAATACCAAAACAAGAGAAATTAAGATTGTTTGGAATCTTGATTTATAATATATACTAAATAATATAATAATATGATAGTTTCTGGGTATACTTCGTACGAGCCATGGTGGTAGTGATCCTGGTGCTTCTGGTAATGGAATACTTGAAAAAGATTATGCTTTAAGAATTGCAGAATATCTAAATAATAGATTTAAGGAACTTGGTGTATCTTCTGTACTTGTTAGATCTACTGATGAAACATTAACTCCAAATGAAAGAGTTAATAGAATACTTTCTTTTTATGGTAATAGACCAGATGTATTAGTTATTTCAAATCATTTAAATGCTGGTGGTGGTGAAGGTGCTGAAGTAATATATGCACTTAGAAATAATGATACTTTATCTAAATTAATACTTCAAAACTTAGGAGAAGAAGGACAATTAATTAGAAAAGCATATCAAAGAAGACTTCCATCAGATAATACTAAAGATTATTATTTTATGCATAGAAATACAGGTTTAACTGAACCTATAATAGTAGAATATGGTTTTGTAGATAATGCTAGGGACGCTAATAAAATAAAAAATAATTGGCAAAATTATGCAGAAGCAGTTGTTAAAGCAGTTACTACTTATAAAGGTATTCCATATGATAAATCATCACAATCTGATACTTATACTGTGCAAAGAGGAGATACACTATGGAGTATAGCTAAAAAGTTTAATACTAATGTTAATGATTTAAAAAGAGTAAATAATTTAAATACTAATACTTTATTTGTAGGTCAAACACTTAAAGTACCAGGTTATTATACTGCTGAAGATACTAATATTACTTATGTTGTTAAAAGAGGAGATACATTATATTCTATATCTAGACAATATGGTGTTCCAGTAGATACTTTAAGAAGAATAAATAATTTAACAAGTGATGTTTTATCTATTGGTCAAGAAATATCTATTCCATCTTCAAAAAGTGTAATCACACCATCTGAAGATGAAATAATAAATGAACCTAATACATATGTAGTACAAAGAGGAGATACATTATATTCTATATCTAGAAGATTTAATATACCAGTAAACGATATAAAGATTCAAAATAATTTAACAAATGATATATTATCAGTAGGTCAAGTACTTATTATACCAACTGGTTCATCAAGTGTTAATGATATAATTATATATACTGTAAAACCAGGAGATAGTTTATATTCACTTGCAAGAGAGTATAATACAACTATAGATGATATTAAACAATTAAATAATCTAACAAGCGATATATTAAGAGTAAATCAAGAACTTCAAATAAAACAAAATACCAATATGTAATTGGTATTTTTTATTGGCACGGTTGAAAAGAATTGACCCCTCAACTAAAGTTTTAAAGACCTTTGTGTTATAATTAAGTTGGTGATACTATGAATAAAATAGAAATACTTCAAAAAATGATAGATGAATCAAACAATATAGTTGCTTTTACAGGTGCTGGTATATCTACTGAATCAGGTCTTAAAGATTTTAGAAGTAAAGATGGACTTTATAGTCAAAATAATAAATATAATTTTCCACCAGAATATTTATTATCTCATGATTGTTTTATAAATAATACTGAAATATTTTATGAGTATTATAAAGATAATTTAAATTGTAAAAATATAGAACCAAATATTACTCATAAGTATTTAAAGTATCTAGAAGATGAGAATAAATTAATAGGAATAATTACTCAAAACATAGATGGGCTTCATGTATTAGCTGGAAATACTAATGTTTTTGAGGTTCATGGAACAATAAATACAAACACTTGCATAAGTTGTAATAAAACATATGATGCAGATTATGTATTTAACAGTACAAAAATACCAAAATGTGACTGTGGTGGGCTAATAAAACCTAATGTTGTACTATATGGAGAGGGTTTACCTGAAGAAGAATTTACTAAATCTATAAATGCTATAGAAAAAGCAGATATGCTTATGGTACTTGGATCATCCCTAACAGTATATCCAGCTGCAGGCCTTATTAATTATTTTCATGGTAAATACTTAGTAATAATAAATTTAGATGAAACACCATATGATAATAAAGCAAATTTAGTAATACATGATAAACTAGGTAATATATTTAGCAAATTAAAATAAAAAGTTCTTTTTTAGAGCTTTTTTAAATTATTTAGGGGATATTTAGTGACTTTTAGCGAATATATATAGTAGGATATATTATTCACTAAAAGGAGATGATTATTTTGAATAATATAGAAAACTATAATAAAAATGTATTTGAAAAAATAAAACATATTGATGAGAATGGTATTGAATATTGGTTTGCTAGGGAACTACAAAAGGTACTTGAGTATCAGAAGTGGCAAAAATTTGAATTGTTGATTAAAAGATCAATTGTATCATGTATAAATAGCAATAATAATGAGTTAGATCATTTTACCCAAGTGGGTAAAATGATACTAATAGGTAAAGGTGGTCATAGAAAACAAGTAGATTATAAATTATCAAGATATGCATGTTATCTAATCGCACAAAATGGCGATCCAAGAAAAGAAATAATTGCCCTTGCTCAAACTTACTTTGCAATACAAACAAGAAAACAAGAGTTACTTGATGAAGTGTTTAAAGAATTATCAGAAGATGAAAAAAGATTAAAAATAAGAAAACAAGTTAAGAAAGGAAATTATGGACTAAATCAAGTTGCAAAGCAATCAGGGGTAAAGAACTTAGCTAAGTTTCATAATGCAGGATATAAAGGACTATATAATGGACAAAGTGCAGACGATATATTTAAAAGAAAAGGATTAAGGTATAGGGAAGATATACTAGATAATATGGGGAGTGAGGAGCTTGCTGACAATTTATTTAGAATAATTCATACTGAATCAAAATTAAAAAGAGATGATGTAGATAATGAATATACTGCAAATAGTGTACATTATGAAGTAGGTAAAATGGTTAGAAGTACTATTAAAGATATGGGTGGTACAATGCCTGAAGATTTACCTACACCAAATAAATCAATAAAAGAAATAGAAAAAGATGATATAAAAGAAAAATTAAAATAGATATTCTTTTGAATATCTAATTTTTTAATATAATTGTTTACAAACACCTTCATTAGGTACATAAAAACAATGATTCTTATATCTTCCACTATTTCTTTGATTATACCAAGTTTGCCTGCATTCATTACCACTACCTGGTGCATAAAACCAAAGAGCATTAGTAGCAGGATGAAAATATTCACCATTTATTACTCTTTTAGCTAAATTTTTTTCAGAAGTAGTAGCAGCATTATAAAATAGTGGACTATTAATAGACGAAAACCCTCCTGGAGATTGATATATCATTTGAGATATACTTGTTATATTTCTAAAATCTAAACAATCACCAATAACTCTATTAATACCTACATTACCTACCATAAGCATTCCTAAGTTACCTTCACCAGTAGCTTCTGCTCTCATAAGTCTTGCAAGCATATCAAGTTCCTTTGAATTATATGCAACTATAGCCATAAAATCACCTAATATATAATATGCAAAACTTATTGATTATTTAACAAAAATATGTTATTATTACTTTGTCATCAATTTATAGGGGATTAGTTAAATGGTATAATAATGGTCTCCAAAACCACTGTTGGGAGTTCGATTCTCTCATCCCCTGCCATTTGAAATAAAAAAACTAACTATTGTTAGTTTTTATTTTTTATATACGCAATAATTGTAGAAATAATAATAATTATTTCAAATATAATCGCAGAGTATGACATATATATAATAGCATATATAAGCCAGCACAATGCAGATATAATACCAATAAATCTTATTTTATTTTCATCTTTACTTAAGAAAGATATAAAAGTTATAAGACATGCAAATACTGGAAATATAGAAAATATATTTTCATATGATAAAAATGACATAGCAATTAATAAAGGTATTAAAATTAAAACTAATATTTTTTTCTTTTTTTCATTATTTGAAAATAAATATATTAATATAAGTGCTATAAAACCAAGTATATTACATACTGTACCTGATTTAGCATTAAGTAAATAATAATGTGTAGTAAATCCTATATAAGCAAGTATTTGAATAAATAATATTTCTTTTTTCTTTTTTTTAAAATAACTATATGCAAGTAGTGAATAACCAATCGCACCTAATATTTGAGCTATTATAAATTTCATATGATCACCACTTTAATTATACCATCAATTTATGGTAAAATATATATAAATTAATAACTCAACTTATAGTATGTGTAAAAAAGATATAATTCATAGTATATTATTTCATGAAAGGAGAGAAAACTATATGGATCAAATTAAAATTGGAAAATTCATAAGTGAAAAAAGAAAAGAAAAAAATATTACACAAAGCAAGCTTGCAGAAATGTTATATATAACAGATAGAGCAGTTTCAAAATGGGAAAGAGGACTATTCCTTTACATATGACACACAATAAAAAATTAAATGATTTGCTTTATTTTAAAGGGAAAATTGATGATAGACATATTAATATCAATTTAACTGAAAATATAGAAATAGATAATAATTTTAAAATTATGGTATCAATTTATAGTTAAAATATAAATTCTGTCCTCAAACTATACCATAATAAAAATTTAATAAAGTAATTAATAAAATAAATTTGGTTATGAAATTAGCAAAGGTATGTTAAAAGACATATCTTTTTTTGTGTGTTTAAAGAAAGGAGAAACGATAATATGAATTTAAATTATGCAATATTTAGAAGTGAGCCAATTATGACTATAGGAGATTTAGCTCAAATAGGTTCACATAATAAAAGAGAGAAAAAAGCCTATCAATCAAATCCAGATATAAATTTAGAATTGACAAAAAATAATATAGAATTAGTTCCATTATCAGATAAATATGTTAAAGGATTTTATGAATTAACTAAAGAATATAAAAAAGAACATGAAACAAGAATGAAAACAGAAAGAGAAGATAGAAAAAGAACATTTAAGCAAATGCTAGATAGATCACAAAATGTTGTTGCAGATGAATTATTATTCACTGCTACAAATGAATTTTTTAAAGATATGACTAGAGAAGATATTAAAGAATGGGCAGATACTTGTATGGAGTTTGTTTATGAAGATTTAGGTTATACTAAAGAGCAAGTTCTTCACGCAACAGTCCATATGGATGAAAAAACACCTCATGTTCATTGTGTAGTAGTTCCATTAGTTAAAAAGTTTGATAAAAGAACAAATACAGAAAGATACACAATATCTAAAAAGCAATACATAAAAGATAAAATACATTTATCAGAATTACAAGATAAGTATCATAAACGATTAACAGATAAAGGTTATGATTTAGAAAGAGGAATTAAAGGTAGCGATAGAAAACACATTAAAATTAAAGAATATAAAAAAATAAATAGAAAATTAGAAGAAAACTTAAATGTTAGAAATAATAGACTAGATAAAGCAATGAGCGAGTTTGATGAAAAAATGAAAACTACTAAAAATATTCCATTTAATAAAAATCAAGTTATAGTTAATAAAGATACTTTTGATACTATGAATAAGGTTATTAATGAATCTAAAAAAATAAGAGAATTACAGCCTAAAATAGAACAAGTATTTAATGAAGTTAATAATTATGCTAGTAGTTATAAATCTTTAGAAAAAGAAAATCAAAATATTAAAAGAGAAGTAAAAACTTTAAAATCTAAAAATGATAAGTTAGAAAAAGAAAATAGAAATTTACAAAATATAATTAAGAATATATTTGAAAGAATTAAAATGTTCTTTAGAAATATATTATTAAAAGGTAATGATAAATCAAAAGATTTAGCAAGTGAAGAAGTAAAAGAATATTATGATTATGGGGAATTTCAACAACATGATATTATTGACATAGCATATGGGACAACAAAAGAAGATGAATTATTTGATTATGCATATATTCCAGATTATCATAAATCTTATAATGAAGATAAAGATATAGATGATGATTATGGAATGAGTTTATAAACTAAAACACCACACATAAATCAATATGTGTGGTGTTAGTTTAATTATTTAATATTTTTAATTTTAGATCTACCAACTAAATAATCCATTGAAATATTATATTTTTTACAAATGGTATAGATAGTAATTGTGTTTATTAGATAACGCCCTGTTTCATAAGTGCTATAAGTAGTTTGAGATATTTTACAATCATCTGCTAATTGTTGTTGAGATAGGTTTAATTCATTTCTAATAGATTTAAGTTTTAAACCTATTTTCTTTTTATCAGTTTTAATCTTATCATATTTGGTATTCTTTCTAGTAAAACCAACTACGAAATCCAAAGAAAAATCATATAAATTACAAAACCTAATTAATTTATTAAATGGCATTGTATCATGAGCATTCTCCCAACCAGAAACTGTGTTTTTAGATACTCCAAATACATATCCTAATTCTTGTTGTGTCATTTCTAATTCTTCTCTACAATATTTTAAATTATTATTAATCATACTACTATCACCTAATAATAATTTTCCCATTATTAATTAAATTATTGCTAATAGTGTGGGTCTATTATTGAAATTGTGATATAATTAAGACAGCAGTAAATCCATAAGTATTGGAGGTGTAGTATGAGTAAGAAGAAAACAGAAGATAAAGAATTAATTGATATGTTGTTAAAACTTAATATTAAATATGCTATTGAAGATTCAAATATAAATATAAGAATGATAGATAATAGAATAAGATTTTATCAAACTTTAATAGAACATTTAGAAGATAATAAACCTTTATTTTTTCAAAAAAAGAAACTTATTGAATATAACAATAAGAAAGAAGAATATGAAAACAAAATATATGAATTATATACCCAATTAGGCCAAGAAGTTGAGTTAATTGATAAATTATATTCTACAAGTGTAAAGTAATAAGTTTATTTATCTAAAAATGATAAAATTGATGTAAAGTCGTGGTATAATAAAATTGGGTAATAATACTTTATATAATGGTGGTGAGGTTTAATGACTATGGAAGAAAAAAATCAAATAATAACACAATATATATATAATTCATTTTTAGAATTAAAACAATTATGTCCCAAAGATAAAGGATTTTTTGTTAATGAAGATAAGTATAAAAAATCTTTGAATATGTTTTTAAATCGTGATGAAGATATTAATGAATTAAAACAACTAATTGATTTAGAAAAAGATAAGTTATTAGAGGCATATCAAAAATGGGAACAAGAAGAAAAAGAAAGATATTTAAGTCAATTCGAAAATGAAGTAATGGAAAACAATAAACTTGGAGTAACATTAAATAGACAGATGATTGAATTGATGATGATTGCAAATGCAAAGTCTATTGAAGAATTAAAACAAATATCATCAGAATTATTTATTGATATTGATAGTTCTAATCTTGAATTAGAACAATTAAAGGAAAAGTTGGTTGAATCATACACAAAAGATTTAATTGATAGAAATGACTTATATAACGATCCAAATGCGAACTTAAATAAAAAAATATCTAATATTATAAATAATGCGCATTTAACTTCTGAACAAGTTGACCAATTAAATTCAATAATAAAAAGTGGAATTGATAATAAAATGACATCTAATCAAATTTATAATGCCATTGGTTCACAATTCCCACAAGAAATAAGCCAAGACATTTTTGTAGCTTTATCTGAAAGTAGAGATTTATCAGAGCCTGGAATAAATAAGTATCAAATATCAGATTATGAATCACTTTATTCAAAATTAAATGAATTTAAATCAATAACAATAGATTATGAATCAAAATATCCAGCTATACACATGCCTAATGGTGAATTATACTTCAATAAATTAGAAAGATGTTTAGATTTTGCAAAAGATTTAAATAAGGATGTTAGATTAAATGCTTTGATTTTCTTTGAAGATTGTCCTAAAGATTTAAGTAATTTAGAATATAATTCAGAAAATAAACAAAAGGTTTATGATGAACTATTAAAATATGTAGATGGAACAACAAAAATGATAGCATCTTATAATCAAAAGAGTTTGAAAGAAAATGGTTATGAAGTTGTTAAAAGTGTCGATATATTTAATGAACTTATAACTAGATTCTCAGAAGATTTTAATGGTCAGTATTTAAATAGAGAAGATGTTTCAAAGAGCAATAATATTGAGTCTGGATGGCAAAAATTTTTGAATATTGAAGATTTATGTTCAATAGCTTTAGTTGCTAGAAAAAACTTGCCTAATGTAGAATTTGTGTATAATGATATAAATCTAGAAGATAAAAATAAATTACCAGTATTAAAAACAATTATGGATAGAATACAAAATTTTGAGGGAAAAAATAAAGATAGTCTTAATGGTAAAAAAATAATTGATTGTATTGGAACACAAATGCATTTAAGCCCATATATCACGGAAAATGAACTAGATTCTTCATTAGAAACTTTATCATCATATGGTTATCCTATAAAAATTACTGAATATGATCAACCTTTATCTGATGAATATATTTCATCTCACTCAAAGGAAGAATGTGAACAAGAAAAGCAAAAAAAACAATCAAATTTAAAAAATTATTTTGAAAGAGTTCAAGATAAATACAATATAAAACAATTAACTGTTTGGACATTGACAGACTTAACTAGTTTTTTATTAGATAAGAAAAATAAAGAATCAATTGAACAAGGAAAAAAGCCAATAGAATCTATTTATGCTGGAGCATTTAGAAAAAATGAGTTATTAACACAACAAACACAAAAAGAAACAGGACAAGAAAAATCAAGAGCTGAAAATCAACAAACAATACAACAATCAGTTCAAACTCATACTATAACACAAGAACAACCTAAAGTAGATAACACACAATCTGCACGACAATCAGCTCAAAATCAGTCATTAGCACCTGAAAAAAGAAAACCTTTTGCATATAGAAGTCAAAGTGAAATACAAGTTCATCAACAAATAAAACAAAAAAATCAAATGATAAAACAACAAAAAGCGCAAAAGAAAGAAATGAATAAACCTAAAGTTAGAACACTAACAGCGCCTTCTACTCAAAATGGTAGTAAAGGTTATACTAATGTAATTACATTATCATTAATCGTTAGTTTTGTATGTGGTGCATTATTTATGGTTGTATACATGTTGCTTAAGGGGTAAAAATTATGAATGATAATTTAAATGTAAAAATATTAGAATCTTATGTTGAAATTGATAAAATACATGATGATATAAATAAAGCAATGTTTAATTTTATTACAAAAGCAAATGAACTTGTGAATTTATCAGAAGATGATTATCAAATTGAAATGACATTAAGATTAAATAAAATATCTTTAAAGGGTTATGTGCTAGATTCTGAACTTTGCACTCAACTACATGAAAATAATATTACAGACTATTCTATAGATGAATTAAAACAATATTTAACACAATATGAAAAAACATATAATACTGATTGCTTAAAATATCTTTTAGCACTCTCTTTATATGAACAAGTTGAACAAATTGAAAAATTAGTAGATTCAAAAATTGATTTAGAAATAAAAGAATTAAGTAAAATCTTATCTGATATAACTACCATATCAAATGTAGATAAATCAGAATATGAAAAATTGTATACAAATCTTAAAAATCAATTAGATGAATATTATACAAACAAAAAATTAGATGAAAAATCATATAACATTTGTATTCAAATACTTAATGATATATTTAATTATTATATCAATGGATATCCTAATATACCAAATGAATATTTGAATTATTATAATGCTGAATAATTGAGGTGAAAAATATGTTGGAAAAAGAATTGAATAAATTGCTTGAAGAAGCAAAAAATATGAGACAACGAGCTATTGAAAATGAATCAGCAAGTTATTATAATGATGTATTTTATAATTTAAAAAATTTTCTTTCAAAAAAACTAAATAGTTCGTTATTTCAAAATAAAAATGCTAAAATAATAGCAAATCATTTTGATGAAATTCTTCCGTATATTGTTATGTCAAATATAGATATTCTTTTATTAAATACTAATTTATTAATAGAACAATCTAACTTTAAAGAAAAATTTGTAGAGGGATTAAAAAAATATCCATATATAGATGGTGTTGATCAATTATTTTATAATATTTGGGTTTGTTTAAATGATGAGGAAAATAAATTTGATAACTTTATTGATGATAATATTTTAAAAACAATTGCAACAATGGATGTAAGTAAAATGTTTTATTTAGATATGCTAAATAGACTAAATGAAGAAAATCAAAGAAAGTTCTTAAATATATTAGTTGAAAATAAATGTGACATACCATATTTAGGAATAGAATATAAAGGAAATAATAAACAAATTATTTATGATAATTTACCTTTATTTATCCAAAATGCACAAAATTTATATACTTTAATGAATTTTGTAAAAGATAATCCTATGGCTCTTTCTCAAGTAAAAGATTATATTGATAATAATGAAGAAAAAGCAATAAATTCTATTTTTTGTGAAACTGATCATCTTGGAAAAATGAAAGATCCAACATTAAAAGAAGTAATTAAACTAATGATATTAGATGTTATGAAAAATGAGAATGTGAAATTTTCTGATATTACTTATAATGGTGGTGGATTTTCAAGAGTATTATTGATTGGTAATAAGGTTATTAAACTTGGTGATAGAGTTACAAAAAGTTTTCCAAACAATCCATATATAATTGCTCCATTGCTACGCAAAGAATTAGAATTTAATGGTGAATCTTGTTTTGCCGAAGTTACTGAACTAGTTGATACAAGTACAAAACCTAGTAAAGAGGAATTATATCAATTATTTAAGAATTTAAGAAATTTAAATCTTGTTTGGACTGATATAAAAGGAATTAATGTAGGAAGATTAAAAAGAGAAAATATAATTCATTGGAGAGAAAATTTGAATCCGACAGAAGAAGTATTGAGTTTAGATGCTAAACGAGGAGAAATAATTCTTAAAGAGGGAGATTTAGTTATATTAGATGCGGATTTTATTTATGATGAAAATGACACTAATATTAATTATTCAAATAATAGAGAACTTTATAATGAATTTGAAGAAAGATATCAAAAAGAAAAGAAACAATTATTAGAACAAAAAAATATGATGAATCAAGTAATGATAGAACAATATGTAATTGAAAATAATGACAATGAAGAAGAAAAACATGTTGGGAGATCTTTATAGAGGAGGAAATATGAATAGGCCATATATAAAACAAGAAACAATTAGAGAAATAAATATAAAAGAACTTGAAAAGAAAAAAGCAAAATTAAGAAAAGAAAAAGATTTAATATTAGAACAACAAAGATTAGTTTTTCCAAATCAACAAACTGCACAAATGGTTCAAATGCTTGCAAATAAAGAAGAAATTGAAGAAGAAAATGATATGGGAATGTCATTATAGGAGGAAAACATGGACAAGAATTATTTATTAAAAGAAGAAGATATTAAACAATTAATTGAATTAAAAGGAAGTTGTATTGCTTCAGATAGAATTACTATTGAAGGTCAAAAAGTTGGATATATGTATAGAGAAAATCCTTCTAATGACACAGATAGTGGTTGGAGATTCTTTGCAGGAAATGAAGATGACGAATACACGAATAATGCAAATAATTTTGAAATATATAATTTAAATACAATATGTAATTATGACCAAAATATAATACCATATTTAAACAATGCAATTGGTAGTAAATTAGTTAAAAATGAAGATGGAACTTATTCTGAAGATAATTAATTTAATATTAAAATGTTTGAATAATGGATAAATAAAAAGGCGAAAATCCAAAAGAAATTTCATAACTAATGGATTTTCGCTTTTTAAAACTATAATTCCATTATAGTAACCCACTATGATATTGGCAGAGCCAATATCAGTGAGCAAGGGATTTAAACCCCTTTGAACCCCATTTAAGCGACATAACTACAAACTAATCGTAAGTAGTAATGTCGCCTTTTTATTTAAATCAAGTTTAAATAAAAAGAAAAGATACGCACATATATTATCTATATAAATAATAGTTTGTGTTGCGTATCTTTTAATTAAAAATAATCTTAATACCCAATCTAACGAAAGGGTAAAAAGATTATTTTTTTCTTTTGCTAAGCAAAAGTAAGGATGAATAAAATCATTATTAATAATTTTATTCTTTATTATCTTCTATAAATTCTCCTGTAAAAGCATTAATTTTATGATTAGATGGTAATTTCATTTTAGGAAATACACCATAGTCATATGCTGGATATTTTGATTTATCAAACTTTTCAAGATTAGGTCTAATCATTGGAATTAATTCTTTTAATCTATCTAAAATTTCTGCATTAGAAATTTCTTTTTTTTCTATTTGAGCAAGTTCTAATTTATCTATTAAATCAGCAATACCACCTTTAATAGCAAAATCGGTTTTTCTTCTATTTTCTAATTCTTCCAAAATATCAAAATAAAATTGTTCATAACTTTTAATTTGATTTTCATAATCTGCTGTTGATCTTCTATCAGTAAAATCTTGTCCCCAATTAATTTCAGTATCAGAATAACCTGCAAGTTCCATTAATTCAACCATACTTAATTTTAATGTATCAGCAATTCCTTTTAAATATAAAACATTTGGTTTTAATCTTTTACCAGCCTCAATACGAGAAACTTCAGCACAATCCATGTTAGCTCTACGAGCAAGTTCTCTTTGAGAAATACCGACATTTTGTCTTGCATTACTTATTAATTCTCCTAATTTAGTAGTCTGTTTTTTCATTAAATACCACCTTTCAATTCGTTCAATTGAAATAAATATACCATAAAATGATGTAAAAGTCAATAATAGTGTTGACAAACTCATAATTAGATGGTAGACTAATAGTGATTTGATGTAAATCTCATCAAATAAAACTTATAGAGAGGAGGAAACTTATGAATGAAGATTAGACATCTAGAGGTAGCAGAAAGTATTTGGAAAGATAAAAGGATTCCAAAAGAAACTAAATTGATCTACTCATATATTTATACTAAAGGATTTGAAAGAATAATAACAGATATAAATATAGGAGAGATACAAAGAGTAGTAAACATCAAGAATAAAGGTTTGAGAAAAAGTCTTAAAATATTAGAAGAATTAAAATATCTAATATATAAAGAATACTCAAACGGAATGTACACAATAACACTTAACTAGAAAAGTATAAATGAACGCTAGTTATAAGAGGCTCGGTAAGATATTAAGGCTTATATCAGAACCTATCTTATAGGAATATAAGATGAATACAAGTTTGAACTATAACATATTTCAAAGAACAAATAAAAAGAAATATAAAGGGGTTTAGGAATAATATATGTTATAGCTCAAACTACCACTATAAAAGGAGAATTTATTCTCCATAGGGAGATTATACTCTTTTTTAGCAGTTTTAACTTGTAGAAATACGAGTTTTTTTTAATGTTTAAAACAAATGAAGAAAGGAGAATGTGTAATGAGAATATTAACAAATAATAAAACAAAAAACAAAATAAATACCATATCAAAATATATAAAACAAAATTCAAATGATAAAGATATGGAGTTATAAGAAAGAAGATGAAAATTGAAATATATTATAATTCCAGACTTTATTTTAGAACACGAAAAACTAAATCCAACTGCTAAATTATTAATGGGAGTAATAAATTCACTTTCTTATAAAGAAAATGTATGTTTTGCTAGTAATGAATATTTTTCAAAAAGACTTAAAGTATCAAAAAGAACAATAACAGCAACTATATCAATTTTAAAGAAACAAAATTTAATTAAAATTGAAGTTATAAATCATTTAAGAACTATCTATCTAAATTATGAACAAGAACATTATTCTTCTATACCCATAGTAGAATCCTGCTAGTTGATATAGCAGTATACTTCTAACATAAAATATAATATAAAATAAAAATTAAAATATAATAATTTAAATTTATTTAAATTAATTAAAATAGAAAGGAAATGGTAAATGGATTATGAAAACATAAATTATAATGAAGTAATAATATCTGGTGTTATTAATAATATAACTGATACAAATAATAAGTATATAAAATTTGGATTAACCACTAAAAAATATACAAATACTGAAAATAATAAAGTTTATGTTAGTTTAAATATAAGTAGAAATCTTTATGTAATATATAAAGATTTTTTTGTTAAAGGAAACAAAGTATTTGTTAAAGGTTATTTAAATTCTTATAAAGATTTTAAAAATAATATACAAAGTTTTATATCAGTAATAGATATTTCAAATAATCCAGAAGATATTATGAATGGTAGAAAAGCACCACATATAAGATATGATCCAGATGGAGTTATGGTTTGGGATGGTAAAAGATGTGAGGCAATTCCACCAACAGATGAAGAACTACAAGAAATAGAAGATTTATTAAAAGAATATAAATAGTATTGAACGAAAGGAATGAGATTAGTATGAGGAATTATTATTAAAAATATATTGAGAGGGGGTAAAAAAATATGACAGATACAAAACAATTAACCGAGTTAGAAATAGAAAATTATATTGATGAAACAATAAATTTATCAATAATAGCAAAATTAAAAGACTTAAAATTAATAAATGAAAAACAATATTACATATTAAAAGAAAAAATAAGTAAATTTTATTAAAAGACTACAGATTTAAAAATAAATAAGGTATAATGAATACGAGGGCAGAATTAAAATACTGCTACTAAAAATAGAAAGAGAGGTTATAAATGGCACAGGTTGAGATTATTAAACCTAATCTCATATCCAAAAGTGTCAATACGATTAAAAGAATTTTAAAAAGAGTTTGTGCATATTGTAGGGTTTCAACAGATAGTGAGGAGCAACTTAATAGTTATGAATCACAAATAGAACATTATGGAGAATTTATTAAGTCTAATCCAGATTGGGAGTTTGTAGGAATATATGCAGATGAGGGAATATCTGGAACACAAGTAAAGAATAGATGTGAATTTCAAAGAATGATAGATGATGCCTTAAATGGTAAGATAGATATGATAATTGCTAAATCTATATCAAGATTTGCAAGAAATACACTTGATACTTTAAAATATTGTAGAATATTAAGAGAAAAAAATATTGATGTTTATTTTGAAAAAGAAAACATACATACAATAGATTTAGATAGTGAAATGTTTTTAACCTTTTATAGTGCCTTTGCACAAGGCGAGAGTGAATCAACATCTCAAAATGTAAAAATGGGTATTAGAGCCATGATGAAAAGAGGAGAATTTGTTGGTAAAGCTGAAAGTTATGGCTTTAAATGGAATAAAGAGCTTAAAACACTTGAAGTATTTGAAGAACAAGCAGAAGTAGTTAGAATGATATTTAATTGGTATGCTGATGGAATAGGAACAAGAACAATAGCAAATAGACTTAATGAAAAAGGTTATAAATCATATACTGGTAAAAATTTTACTCAACAAGGTGTAAGAGAAATGATTTCTAATGAAAAATATGTTGGAGATTTAAGAATGCAAAAATATTACACAGTAAGTCCAATAACACATAAGAAACAAAGAAACTATGGCGAAAAAGAACAATATTATGTTAAAGACCATCATACACCTATTGTTTCAAGAGAAGTTTGGAATAAGTGCCAAGAAATATTATCTAAACGAAGTAGAAAAATAATACCAGATGGAAAAAGTCATTCAAGTAAATTTACTAATAAATATCCATTTAGTTCTAAAATAGAATGTGGTATATGTGGAACAAATTATTCGCATAGAGTAAGTGGTAAATTAAAAAGTGGAAAACAAAATGTTTACTGGTCTTGTTATCATAAAGTAGTAAACAAAGATAATTGTCCAGAATCACTAACTTTAAGAGAGAATGTATTAGAAGAAATATTTGTTCAAATATATAATTCTGTAATAACTAAAAGACATAAAACAAAAGATAAGTTATTAATGGCTATTAAAGATACTTTATCAGAAGATGATAGCAAAATTAAACTTGATAAATTGTATAAAGATAAGGATACTCTACAAAAAAGATTATCAAACTTAATTGACTTAAAACTAGATAACATTGAAAATAAAGATGCCTATAATGAAAAAGAAAAAGAAATAAATGAGCAATTAAAAATCATTAATTCCAAAATTAATGAATATGAAATGATTAAAGATACAAATGATAAAATGACTAAACAATTAAAAGAAATTGAAAGTATCATTTCAGAAAGTGAAAAACCTTTAAAAGAATTTGATAGAACTTGCTTTGAAAGATTTTTTGATAAGATTATTGTAGGAGTAGTTGATGAGAATGGAAATATTAATCCAAATGTTATTAGATTTATATTAAAATTAGGTGGAGATTATATAGGCAAATATAACAAAGAAACTAATCGTATTGATGATGTGTCATTTGTAATGGGAAACAGGATTATGCCTTCCAGATGCAGGAACTATGCCAGAACTTTGTGAAATACTAGATGTTTCCATTAATGATCTATTTAGTGGGGAAATAGTAGATATGAAAAATAATGAAAAAGTTTTAGAAGAACATTTACTTGAAATGACAAGATTAAAAGAAGAAAAGGATAGACAATTACTTAATTTAGAATGGGTAATTGGATTTACTTCAAGTATTACATTTATTACACTTATATTTATTGCTTCTTATTTGCAAATGCAAGACTATATAAGAATTATTCTTATTGTTATAGGTTTTATCACTTTTATATTTGGTATGATAAATGCGCTTAAAATAGAACAAGTTGCAGGTTATTATGAATGCAGTGAATGTCATCATAAATATGTTCCAACATATAAAAGTGTATTTATAGCTATGCACATGGGAAGAACAAGATATTTAAAATGTCCTAAATGTAATAAAAAATCTTGGAATAAAAAAGTATTAACAAAATAAAGTAGATTAATTCTACTTTTTTTGTATAATTCTAATAGGTGATAATAATGTTTAAAGGTAATATTAATTTAAATTTATATAAAGTATTTTATGATGTATCAAAATATGGTAGTTTTTCTAAAACAGCAGAATTTACTTTTACTACACAATCTGCCATAAGTAAATCAATAAAAAATTGAAAAATGAATAAGTAATTTGTTCATTTTTTATTATTAATAAATACTAGATTTATTTATTATACTGTGATAATATATTTATAGAATATAACGTAAGGAGGTGTAGATATGGAAGGTTTAACAACTGAACAAACTGTAGCAGTATCAGCAGTAGCAGGTACTTTACTTGCAACAATAGTTATAGGATGTTTAATATTCTATGTTTTAACTGTTATTGCATGCTGGAAAATATTTACTAAAGCAGGTGAAGCAGGATGGAAAGCATTAATACCTATATATAATACATATATAATGTATAAAATTTCTAACTTATCATTCCTATATTGGTTTATTATTCCAGTAGTTGGTGCTGGTGTATTATCAGGAATTGGTAATAGCGTTTCAAATGATGGATTAAAAGGATTCTTATCATTCGTATCAGCAGTAGTTGAAATAGTAATGCTTGCAAAATTTAGTTTAGCTTTAGCCAAAGCATTTGGTAAAGGAACTGGATTCGCAGTTGGGTTATTTTTCTTCCCAAATATATTCCAATTAATCTTAGGATTTGGATCTGCTAAATATGTAGGAAATAACTAATAGATATATAAAAACACTAATTTATTTATTAGTGTTTTTTTAATTCTTCTATATATTTTTTTGCTTTTTTAATTCTACCTTTATAAGCGTCTTTTATTATTTTGTTTTGTTCGTTAAATAAGTTATCATTGATTTGTTTAATAAAACTTTTAACATTAGATATTAATATCTTATTGTTTGTATTATTAGTTATAGAATAACTATTTTTATAATAGTTATACCAAACTTTATCTACTATACCTATTTTTTTAACTTTATACATATAATCAATCATAAACAAAGTATCTTCGCTTATTCTTATATTTTCATTAAATCTTAAGTCATCAATACTTTTTCTTCTAAAAAGTCTAGTATATATTCTACCAGTTGGACAATCACCAATTTCTATATTACTTTTAGTGGTCTTAGATGTTAATAATTTTTTAAAAAATAATACTAATCTTTCATCTTGATATATATGAAGGCCAGGCATACATTTTCTAATTCTAACAATTTTATTATTTACAATTTCATTATAACCACCAATTATTACATCTAAATCATATTTTTCAATATATTTAATAGATTGGTTTAAAAACCCTCTATAAATAGTATCATCACTATCTACAAAAGTAACATATTTACTTTTAGATAAATTTAAACCTATATTTCTAGCAGCACTAGCGCCACCATTAACAATATGTTTAACAAAAAAATTCTTCTTATCTTTAGTATATATATCTATAAATTTTTTAGTTTCTTCATTACTCCCATCATCAATTATATATACTTTATAATCTTTATATGTTTGTTTTAGTACACTATCAAAACATCTTTTTAAATCATTTATTGGAGTGTTATATACTGGAATAATTACATCTATCATAAAAAAGTCAAACTCCTTTAAAATTATTATAACAAAAATTAACTAAATATGTTATAATTATTTTGAAATTGCCCAATAGCCAAGTGGTAAGGCGGTAGACTCTGAATCTATTATGCGTTAGTTCGAATCTAACTTGGGCAGCCATGGCCTGTTGGTGAAGTGGTTAACACATTGCCCTCTCAAGGCAACATTCACGAGTTCGAATCTCGTACAGGTCACCATTTTTATGAGGTTTAAATGAAAAATAAAGCATCTATTAGAAAAAAAGTAATGAAGAAAATGAAAGAAATATATTATCCAGATGATAAACCATATATTGATTGGATGGGATATGAAATAAATGAAGAAAATTATCCAACTTATCACCATATAGAAAAAAGAGAAGAATTAAAAAGAAATGGTGAAAGTATAGATCCAACAATAGAAAATGGTGCTTACTTAGGAAATTTATCTCATCAAACTCTTCATTATATAGAACAAATAGATAAAGATTTATATTATTCATGGAATCATTTGTTTTTAATTATTAATAAGATGAGATGTTATCCTATAGATGATGTTTTAAAAATGATTAATAATTTACAAAGACTAAGCGAAGAGTCAATTGATAAACATAATAATAAAAAATTATAACTCGGTGTTCCGAGTTTTTATAACCAACAGGAGTGATTACAATGGAAAGATTAAATGTTAGAATATTATTATTAGAGCTTACTAGACAATGTAATTTAGAGTGTATGCATTGTTTTAGAGGTGATAGTGAAAATAAATATATGAAAGAAGAAATAATAGAAAAAATATTTAATAATATAGCTAGAATAAATACATTATTACTAACAGGTGGAGAACCATTACTTGCGATTAATCAATTAAAAAAAATAACTGATATACTAAGTCAAGATAAAATGAATATAAAAGAGCTTATTATAGTTACAAATGGCAGTGTATTAACAGATGAACTAATTAATATGTTTTTTATAATGAAAGAAAAAACTAATCTTCAAATAAGAATATCATCTGATAAATTTCATATGTTAGAACTTAAGAAGAATAATTTAGAAGAAAATATAAAGTTTTTAAAACAATATTTTAATGTGATTGAAGAATCACCTAATGATAAAGTATATATAATTGATAAAATAGGAAGAGCAGTTAATCTAACTAAAGAGGATATTGATTATATAAATAGTATTGGAGATAAAACTACAAAATACATGTTGGGTAATAAAAAAATATTAGAAAAATTTAGAAATGAATATCCACTTCCTAAATTAATTGAAGATAATGTAGTAGATGGATCACTAAATATAGATGTGTATGGTAATATAACTCCAACTTATTATTCATTTAAATCAGAAGATGAAAATATATATTCAAATGTTAGAGGTAATAAGACATTAAAAAAAGCAATTAGTAATATAAAATCAATGTAAAGTATAAAATAATTAATTGTATTAATAATTATAAAGTGATATTATTTTTATAAGGAGGAGTCTTATTATGTATGTTGATTTAATAGTATTTATTTTACTTATAATCGCAGTAGTTGCATTCTTTAGAAGATTTTCATCATTTGTATATTTAGTAATATCAATGGATATATTATATAGATTACTTCATTTTATTGCAGATAATTTAAAAGTACCAGAACTAACTGCTTTAATAAATAAATATGTACCAACAAATGTTGTTGGATTAGTAAGTAATTATATTGGTACCAAAGGAATTTTTTATATAATACTTATATGGTTTATGTTCTTTATGTATTGTATTTTCCTATTCTATATAATAAGAATATTAGTAAAAAGAAATTTATAACTCTTTAAAAGAGTTATTTTTTTTGTAAAAAAAGTTAATTTTTAAGTAATTTTATTGAAATATATTTTTTTTGTATTATACTTATAAAGTACGCTAAAAAAATATAGGAGATAATATGAAATTAACAGATGATAGTATTGAAAGATTAGAAAATATTAAAAAACAAATATCAATGGAAAGAGAATATAGAAATTTATATATTCAAAATGAATTATTAAAAAATGAACATAAACATAATAATTTTGGTTTTACAAATATACTTTTTATTTCAATGATAATATTTGTAATAGCAATCTTTTTAATTATAATTGTATAAAAATAGTAAAGAAGGTGTCATTCTTTATTATTTTTTTGTTTAAATTGATTTATGCATGATATACTAATATAAAGGGAGTGTTTATATGCTTAGAAAAAGTCCTAGAAAAAATGATAGTATAGATTATGATAAAGTAAATGAGGGAATATTACTTTTAAATAAAATGCTAAAAATACTATTAATAGTATTAATAGTAGGTGCGATTATGATAATTACATATGTATTTAAAGAATGGAAAATAGTCGCATTTATTAAAGCACTTTTAAAAGTTTTATCACCATTATTTATAGGTATAATAATTGCATGGTTATTTAATCCGCTAGTAACATTCTTAACTAAACATAAATTTAATAGAGTAGGTGCAACTATATTAGTGTATTCGGTATTTATAACAATATTAGTAATATTATTAATAAACTGTGTACCAGTACTTACTAACCAAATAAATGATTTTATTAACATAGTACCATCTATAACTAAAAACTTAAGTAATTTTGTTAGTAAAATAATAGCTATATTTGAACCAGTACTTGGAAATAATACAACAACTATTAAACAAGAAATATTTACATCAATTATTCAAGTAGGTAAAGATATAACAGTAGAATTTCCAGATAAAATAGTAGGAATAGTTACTTCAGTAATATCTGGATTTGGGACATTCCTTTTAGGTTTATTTATAGGATTATATATGTTATTTGATTTTGATAATGTATCTAAAGTATTCATAAGTATACTTCCATATAATTGGAAAGAGGATGCAAGAAATTTATTGGATTTATCAAATAAGACATTAGTTAATTATATACAAGGAATACTAATTACTATAACACTTGTATTTATAGGAAACTCAATTGGTTTTTCAATTGCAGGTTTAAAAGCAGCTATTTTATTTGCGCTATTCTGTGGAGTTACTAATGCTATTCCATATGTAGGACCATATATAGGAGCTATTCCAGCAGCTATAGTAGGATTTACTCAAGGCGTTCCAACAGGTATTATAGTTATTATAAGTGCGGTTGTAGTACAACTTTTAGATAACTTTATATTTACTCCACTTGTACAAAGTAAAGGATTAAAACTTCATCCAGTAACAATCATAATTTCATTACTTGTATTTGGTAAATTATTTGGAATAATTGGTATGATATTTGCCGCACCAATTGTCGCAGTTATTAAAGTAATATTCACATATTTTAATGATAAATATGAATTTATAAAATTAAATAATGAAATACAAGAAGAAGTAAATAATATAGAAATAGAAGAAGAACTTTAACAAATGTTAAAGTTTTTTTATTATTGTCATATACTTTATTAGGTGAGGTTTATGATAGTAATAGATCCATCAAAAGGTGGAAGTGATAATGGTATATCGTCAAACGATATATTAGAAAAAGATTTTAATTTAGAAATAAGTAAATATATATATGATAGATTAAAACAATTAGGTATGGATGTTAAGATGACTAGAGATTCAGATGAAACTTTATCTAATAGTGAAAGAATAAACAAAATAATTAATTCATATGGCAACAATTCAAAAGTAATCGCACTTTCTAATACATTATCAGATCAAGGAAGTGGAGTAGAAATAATATATGCACTTAGAAATAAAGATACATTAGCAAGGGCTATAAATGATAATTTAAAAAATTCTAATATAAAAGTAAATAAATATTATCAAAAAAGAAGTAAAGAAGATACCTCTAAAGATTATTATGACATTCAATCTAAAACAGGGTCTATAGAAACTATAATTGTCGATTACGGAAATATAAATAACAAAGATGAAGCAAGTAATTTAAAAAATAACTATAAAACTTATGCAGAAGCAGTTATAAAAGCACTCGCAAATTATAAAGGAATTCCTTATAATCTAGATGAAAAAGATATCTATATAGTTCAAAAAGGAGATAGTTTATACTCAATTTCAAATAAATATAACATAACAGTTAATGAATTAAAAAAAATAAATAATCTTACTAATAATAATCTACAAATAGGGCAAAAATTAAATATACCTACTTCAAATAATCAAACATATATAGTTCAAAAAGGAGATAATTTATATAGTATTGCAAATAAATTTAATACTACTGTGGATAATTTAAAAAAGCTAAATAACTTAACTAATAATTTATTAAAAGTAGGTCAAATATTAAAATTAGATGATTATATAAATACAAATTACACAGTACAAAAGGGAGATAGCTTATATAGCATTTCAAATAAGTATAATATGACAGTTAATGAATTAAAAAAATTGAATAATTTAACTTCTAATAATCTTTCTATAGGTCAACAACTAAAAATAAAAAATTAGTTGTTTTTTCTTATAATTTTTATGATATAATTAAATTGGTGGTAAGATTGAAAATAATAAAAATAGGTGCTTTATGGTGTTCAGCATGCCTAGTGACTAATAATGCACTTGATAAATATATAAAAGAAAATAATAACATAGAACTTATAACTTTAGATTATGATTTTGATGAAGATGAGGTAAAAAAATATGAACCAGGAGAAGTTTTACCTGTATTAATATTTGAAAAAGATGGAAAAGAAGTTCTAAGACTTAAAGGTGAAAAAAATTATGATGATATAATAAAAGCAGTAGGTGATATAAAATGAAAAAAATAGTTAGATTATTAATATTAGGATTATTATTTATCATATTTCCATTTAGTGTAAAAGCAGATGAAAGAGTAGTTAATATACATATGTTTTATGGTGAAACTTGTCCTCATTGCGCAGCTGAAGAAAAATTTTTTGATGAATATTTAAAAGATAAGGATAATGTCAAATTATATAGATATGAAGTTTGGAAACATCCTGAAAATGTAAAACTTCTTCAAAAAATACAAACTCAAATGGGTAATAATGAAAATGGAGTGCCTTATACAATAATAGGTAAAAAGGTAATTGTAGGTTATTCAGATGACTATACAAAAGATGATTTAATAGACGCAATTGAATATTATTTAGATGAAACACATACATATAGAGATTATGCTGGAGAAATAACTGGTAAAGTAGTAAAACAATCTACAAAGGAAGAAGAAAAAACTGAAGTAAAAGAAGAAAAGAAAACAACAAAAAAGGAAACAAAATATGAAAAAACAGTTCCAGTTTTAGGGAAAATAAATGCTAAAACAGTATCACTACCAATTCTTTCAGTAGTACTTGGATTTGTAGATGGTTTTAATCCATGTGCTATGTGGATATTAATATTCTTAATAACAATGCTTCTTAACATGAAAGATAGAAAAAAAATGTGGATATTGGGTTTAACATTTATATTAACATCAGGAATAATATATTTAATGTTTATGTTAACATGGCTTAATCTTGCTACATTTATAAGTAAAATATCATATATTAGACTTGCAATTGCTTTTGTAGCTATTATAGTAGGTATAGTTAATTTAAATAATTATATTAAAGCACTTAAAAAAGATGATGGATGTGAAGTAGTAGATAAAAAAGAAAGAAAGAAAATAATGAATAGAATTATATCTATTACAACACAAAAGAAATTTATACTTGCATTAATAGGTATTATATTACTTGCCGCTTCAGTAAATATAGTCGAACTTATGTGTTCGATTGGAATACCTTTATTATTCACTCAAATACTTGCTATGAATAATTTATCAGGATTTAGTTATATGATATATATGCTTATATATATATTATTCTTCCTTATAGATGATATTGTAATTTTTGCCATTTCAATGATAACATTAAAAGTAACAGGTATTACAACTAAATATACAAAATATTCTCATTTAGTTGGAGGAATAATAATGTTAATAATAGGTATATTATTAATATTAAAACCAGAAATATTAATGTTTAACTTTTAAAGACCAAATGGTCTTTTTTTTATTTTATTTCATATTATTAAATGAGGTATAAATATGAAAAAAATAATATTATTTATAATCCTTCTTTTTCCTATAAATTGTTTTGCTATATCAGTACCAAGCAATAATGCAATATTAATAGATCAAGATTCTGGGAGAGTATTATATAGTAAAAATATAAATGATAAACATTTAATTGCAAGTACAACAAAAATAATGACTGCAGTAATTGCTATTGAATCTGGTAAATTAGATAATACAGTAACAATTACTGAAGATATGACTAAATCACATGGATCTGGTATATACATAAAAGAAGGAGAAAAAATATCACTTAGAAATTTAGTGTATGGATTGCTACTTCGAAGCGGTAATGATGCTGCTCTTGCAATAGAAACATATTTAGGTGGTCATAATAAGTTTATTGATTTAATGAATAAAAAAGCAAATGAAATAGGTATGAATAACACTATATTTAATAATTCTAGTGGTCTTGATGATGAAGAAACTGGTAATTATTCAACTGTATATGATATGGCACTTCTAATGAAATATGCTAATAATTTATTTGATTTTAAAGAAATAGATTCAACTAAAAAGATAATAGTGGAAACAAATAAAAATGTATATTCATGGACGAATAAAAATAAATTATTATTTTCGTATAAATATTGTAATGGTGGTAAAACAGGATACACAAAAAAAGCAAAAAGAACATTAGTTACTAGTGCTTCTAAAAATGATACAAATTTAATTGTAGTAACATTTAATGATAAAGATGATTTTAATACACATAAAAGACTTTACGAATATGGATTTTTAAATTATAAAAATTATTTGTTAATAAATAAAGACAAAATAAAATTTAAAAATAAAAAATATTATGTTAAAAACAATTATTATTATCTAATGACTAATAATGAAAGAGATAATATTAATATGAATGTTAAATTTTATAAAATAAAAAAAGATAAATCCGTTGGTTATATAGAAGTATTTTATAAGAATAAAAGTATTCATAAAGAGCCTATTTATAAAAAATAAATAGGTCTTTTTTCTTTTAATTGTCATATATTTATAATAACGAAAGGAATAAATATGAATAATATAACTATTGGTATTCCAAGAGCATTATTCTATTATAAATATAAATACTTATGGTGCTCTTTTTTTAAAGAATTAGGTATAAATATATTAATAAGTCCTTATACTGATGAACAAATTATGCAAATTGGAAAAAGTATTAGTAATAAAGTATGTCTACCACTACAAATATATTTTGGACATGTTCAATATTTGATTAATAAAGTAAATTATATATTAATTCCAAGAATAAATAATAATGAATCTTGTTATTATTATAATTCTTTATACGATATAACAAATAATATATTTGATACAAAAATATTAGATTATAATATAGATAATAAAGTAAATGAGGAAGAAGCATTTATAAATATGGGTAAAAAATTGGGTTTTTCAAAACAAACAATTATAAATGCATATAAATTAGCAAAAAAAGAAGAATACAAACAAAGAAAAATAAATTATTTACTGCAAGTAAGAAAGATTAATAGAGATAATAAAAAAGTATTAATAATTGGCGAAGATTATATATATCAAGATGAATATATAAAAAATAAGTTAATTAACTTTATAAAAGATGAAAATATAGAAATATTTTATTCAAATATCATTAATCCTGACATAAAATCATATAAAAAGGCAATAAAAAGTAATATTAAGTGCCTAAAAAAATCTATTAATAAAACAATAGTCATTACAACAGAACCTTGTGTTTTAAAAAATGCAATAGAAAATGATCTAAAAAACACATTAATTATTAAATTAGACGATTCAAATATAAATATTAAACCTACAATGTATCATTTTTTAGAGGATAAGGAGAATGCTAATGAATGATAAAAAAATATTGTTAATTATAGATAATTATTATAAACCAATAAAAAATATTTTAGAAAAACTATTTTTATGTAAAATATATTTAATATCAGATATATTAAAATTAAATAATTATGATATATCATATTTTTATAAAAAAAAGATATCTGCATATAAACAAGGATTAGATAATGGATGTAATATAGTATTAAATAATAATGACAATGATATATTAGATGTATTAAAAAATGAAGGTTATAAATTTGAACAATATAACATTACTAACAACATATTTAAAAATTATAAAATAATAAAAAAAATAAACAATAAAATAAATATATTTAATTATTTAAAATATTATCTATTAATAAATTTATCAATATTATTAATAAATAATTTTCAAAAATACATTAGAACAAATATTGGTTTTGAAATAAATAAAGGAAATTTTGAAAGAATAGAAAAAAGTATAAATAATAATCTTTTATCAAGATTAAATATTTTTACAATTTTAAAAAAATATTTTTATTTTAAAAATAGATTAAATTCAATATACTTAGATAAACCAAAAAAATGTTTAAATATATGTATTATTTCAAATGATTATATACTAGATAAGTTATATTATGATTATACATTAGAATTATTATTAGCTTCTAAAAATATGATATGTCATAGAGATATTGGTAAGAAATATATAAATAAGTATAAAATAAAATATTATTTATATATAATAAAGAAATATTGTAAGTATAATATAGGTAGTAATGTAATAAGAAATATATTCTTAGCTGTTAAGTCAATAGATTTAGGAATGGATGGAATTATATTTATTAAACAAGAGGGTAATAAACAAGATATAAGTACATCGATAATATTAGATAATGTTTGTAATAAAAATAATATTCCAATTATAAATTTAAACTATAATGACAGCATATCAGAACTAAAAATAGAAAATAATATCAATGTATTATATGATTTAATAAAAATAAATAATAAATTAATCTAAAATTATTAAAAAACCTTTACAAAATAGGGGCATTTTGTGTTATAATGTACATATGTAGTAAAGATACTAACATTAGGGGAGTGAAAACATGACAAACAAACTAGATTATAGTAGAGAAGAAGCAATGCAAATTCTAAATAATGAAACATATTCAGATGAACAAAAAAGAAGTTTATATGAAGAATATATGAATGCATTAAAGAAAAATAGAAAAAATACAATTGTTAATAAATTAAATGAATATGCTAAAGACATACCAGTAATAACTAAAGAAATATATATATCAAAATTAAAAGAATATGAAACAGATGATTTATCTAAACCATTTGAAGTTATAGAAAAAGAATTATCTAATTTCGAAGCTGATATGAAAAATAAGTATAATCAATATTTAGAAAGTCAAAAAAGTACTGCTTTACCAGTTGAAGAAATAGTTCCAGAAGAACCTAAAGTAGAAGAAGAAACATTTGATGATACTATTTTTAGTGATCCTTTAGTTGATATAGATGAAGAAGAGGAAGTTAAACCATCACTTTTAATTACAGATGAAATAAGTGTGATTAACGAATTACCTGAAGAAGATATAAAACCATTATTTGCTAATGCTGATGATGAATCTAAAGATATAATCCCTGACGAATCTGATATAAAAGAAAAAGGTAATGCAAGTGCAATAATTATTAGTATAATTGCTGTAATTATAGGTATTGTTGTTATGTATTCAATAATAAAATTAAATTAAGACCAAATGGTCTTTTTTTTATTTGCTAAATAAATATTGTTATTGTATAATATTCTCATATACAGGGGGCAAATATGAATTCTATAAGCTTACTCGCATCTTTAATAATTGATTTAAAGAAAAATCAAAAAAGGTTAAATGATGATAAAGAAAATAATTATAAAGTATGCCAAGATGTATGTAAAAGATTAGTACAATTAACTAATGTGCCTTTAATAGTTGATGGCAAAGAGAACATACCTAAAGATGGATCAGTTTTAATAACATCTAATCATACTAGTTTTTATGATATATTTGCCTTAGTTAGTGTAATAGATAGATATATGACTTTTGCAGCTGCTAAAGAATTAATGAAATATCCTATTTTAAATAAATATATATCTTCTATAGATTGTGTTTTAATAGATAGAAGTACAGAAGATTTAAAATATATGAAAGAGCAATTACAATCTATGGAAAAAGCTATTAAATCTGGTGGTTTAATACTGTTTCCAGAAGGTGAATGTAGTTATATGAATGATGAAATAAAGGATTTTAAAAAAGGTGGTTTTATGGCTGCCAATAAATTAGATGTAAGAATAGTTCCTACATATATTAAATGTAATGAAATGAAAAAAGTTGGCAAATGGTTTTTACCAACAAAAGAAGTAGTAATATCATTTGGGAAATCATTTACTTCAAATGAAATATTCGATAAAAAAGTAAGTGCTAAGGTACTAAGTAAGTACACAAAAGAAAAAGTATTAGAATTAAAAAATAGATCATAATGATCTATTTTTCTTCTTTTTCAATTGCGCTTACAGGACATGAATTAATTGCTTCTTTTACTTCTTCTTCATTTTCTTCAGTTATTTTTTCATTATTTGCTTTAGCTAGTCCATCATCATCAAATTCAAATACGTCTGAATTAATTCCCACACACATTCCACAGCCTAAGCATTTTTCTTTATTTACTTTTATTTTTTCCATAAATACCTCCTAATGATATTTTAATTATACTACAAATTTTGATAATTTTAGTTAATATATTTAAAAAAAATAAAAAATATGTTATTATAAATTAGAAGATAGGTGATGTACTTGAAATCTAGATTAAGTAAGTATGAAAATAATGATAGTCTAAGTAGAGTTGATAGAAATAAAAACTTGTATAATGATATGTATGAGAATACAAATTATACAAATATGGTTGTTATTGATGACTCTAATGAAATAGATATAAGTAAAATAAAAGAAATAATTGATAAAGAAAAGAAAAGAGTAAACAAACATGAAAAAAATAGTTTTGATAAAGAAGAATATGATAGTATAGTACCTGTTAAAACTGAAGAAAAAAAGTTATATGATATAAATGAAGTATTAAAAGATGCTAAAGCAAAAAGAAATATAATTGAAGAAGCAAATGAGAAAAGAAAATATCAAAATTATAAATTTAATGAAAATTTAGAAGAAGAATTAAATAAAACTAGAAAAGTATATGAAAATTTAATAAAAGAGGAAAAAGAATTATTAAATTTAATGAATACAATGACTAATGTAAGTTCCAATACAATTGCAAACGATATGTTTCAAGATTTAACAAAAGATGATAATTTAACTGAAGTATTAGAAGATATTACAGATGTTGGAATAAAACAAATTGATAATGATACTACTGAATATTCAACTGATACTTTTATGTTTAATACAAAAGATTTTGAAGACTTAGATGATATGAGAGATGATGTAGCAAAATCTAGTGTATTTATAAAAATATTAATAGGTCTAATAATAATTGCAATAATTGCAACTGTAGCTTATATTTTGTTTATGAAGTAAGAAGAAATAAAACTATATTTATTTCTTTTTTTCATATAATTAATTAGGTGAATATATGAAAAAAATAAAACTAAAACAAAGAAAACAAATGAAGATAAGTACTAAAATATCAACAATAATAGTATTTGTTATTATAATTACATATATATTTATAAATTATTGTGGAAATAAAGTATTACCAATCATTATGAAAGAAGCTCAAATAGATTCTAAAAAAATGGCTATAGTAATAATAAAGAATTCATTAAATGATGAAGTGTTATCAACTTTAGATGATGATATGTATACAGTTATTCAAAATAAAAATGGTGAAATTCAAACAATTGATTTTAATCCTATAATAGTTAATAAATTTTTATCAAAAACTACTAATGTAGTAAGTGAAAATTTAAAAAAATTGGAGAAAGGAAAAATAGACGATTTAACATTTATAAATGCAGATGATTATAATATTAAAAATTTAAAAAATGGAGTTATATCTGAAATACCAATGGGAATAATAAGTAATAATGTACTTTTATCAAATCTAGGACCAAAAGTACCAGTAAAAATAAATATGATTGGTAATGTTGTGAGTAGTGTAGAAACAAAAGTAAGTAATTATGGTATTAATAGCGCACTTATAGAAGTTTTTGCTAAAGTAGAAGTAACAGAAGAAGTAATTATTCCGTTTCAAACAAAAACTATTAAAATAGTTAATGATGTACCAGTTGCTATTAAAGTAATAAATGGAAGTGTTCCTGATTACTATAGTAATGGTAAATTAAATGAAAGTTCTAATATATTATCTGTACCAATTGAAAATGATTAAAACAATGTGTTATAATTATTATGGTGATAATTATGAAAATTATAGATGTAGAAAATAATAAATATGAAATAATAAAAGATTATAGAAATGGTTTTGATAAAGAAGAATTTATAAGTAAATGCACTGATTACTTTTATGATTATGATTATGTCGTTGGTGATTGGGCATATGATAAATTAAGATTAAAAGGATTTTATGAAGACAATAATTCAAAATCAAAAGAATTTAACAAAATAGGTAATTTAGATAAGTATTTAAAAGAAAATTGTGCTTATGATTGCAAATATTTTGTTGCTAAAAAAATAAATGTATGATATAATTTTTATATAGTAAATGAGGTGTTAAAATGAATAACAAAATAATGTTTTTCGTAATAAATGAAGAAGGCGTTAGAGAAGATGCTAGAATTCTTGCTAAATATAAATTATCTAATGGTAATAATTATATTACATATACCTACGATGAAGTAAATGATAATAATATGATTAAAATTTATTCAACAGGTATAGTAGTTGATAATGGTAATTATTCATATAAAGAAATATCTACAGATGATGAATGGACTGAAATAAAAAATGTTATGAAATCAATTGCTAGAGATCCAAATGAACCAATTGATGAAAAATATAAATGTGATTTAAAATTTGAAGGTGAAGAAGTATCTGTTAGAAAACCTAAAAAATTATTAGTTTCTAAGAATTTTGCTGATACACTTGCTAGCAAATATAAAGATGCTGATAGCGAAGCTGTACTTTCAAATACAATTCCAAACATAAATGTACAACAAGCAGTAACATCACCAGTTGAAGATATATTAAATAATGATATTCCAACAGAAAAAGAAGATATTTTAAATAAGACTATAGAAATTCCAACTTTTGAAGAATTACAAGCAAGAAATAAAAATATAGAAAATATAATGAAAAGTACAAAGGTAGAACCTGTAGTTCAAGAAGTTAGTGTTCCACCAATTGAACCAAAAATAAAAGAAGTAAAACCAGAATTAAATCAAAAAACATATAAAGAACAATTTAAAGAAGAAGTTGAACCACTTTTAATGGGTGTTTATGAAAAACAAATGAAACATATTGAAGAACTTGAAGAAGAATTATCTAAAACTAAATATGATTTATTTGAAAAACAAAAAGAAGCATTATCTTTAAAGAAAGAAAAAGAAGAAATAGAAGAACAAAGTAATGTATTAAAACAAGAATTACAAGGTGCACAAGAAAAAATGAATGGTATACTTACTGTACTTCAAGGAGATAATAATGATTAGAGATATCTAATCATTTTTTTTGGAACTAATTACCAAGTAATAAAATGTATTTTTTGTAAAAAATTTCACATTCTATAAATGTATAGGAGGTGAAAATACACATGAATAACTCATCAAATAGAAACAAATTAGTTACTCCAGGTTCTAAAGAAGCTATCGATAGAATGAAATATGAAATAGCTAATGAATTCGGTGTACAATTAGGTGCAGACGCTACTGCTAGAGCTAACGGTTCAGTAGGTGGTGAAATTACTCGTAGATTAGTACAAATGGGTCAATCACAAATAAGTGGTAACTATAATTCACAAAGCAAATAGTTGATATTATTTAATATAAATTAAGGCAAACTATACTATTTATGTGTAGTTTGTTTTTTTTATAAAAAAATGTTTTATTTTTATTATTTATATGATATAATATTTTTATAGTAGGCTAGGAGGATTTCACATGGAAGATGTTATTAGAAGATTACAAAAATTTATTTCAGAGCATCCAGAATATAAAGATAATGGTGTAATACAAGGTTTAGCACCTGATGGGAAAATTGCTGTAATGGTTAATACTTCAGAAGGAGTTAAAAGCAGAGTAGATATAACAATAGATCAATTAGAATCAGGATATTTAAATCAAAATGTACAACAAACAAATGTTGATCCAATACCAACTTTAGAACCAATATCTAATCAAACTCAAACTGAAGAAATTGAAGTAATGGATGAAGTACCTAGTCAATCAAATGAAAGCATAGAAACATTATCTACAGATATTCCATCAAATAATCAAATAATAACTTTAAAAGATATGCAAAATGCTGTATTAACAAAAGATGAAAAAGCAGTTGATAAGGCATTAGAAACATTTGCATTAGATACAACAAATAGAATAAATATGAATAAAGCAATAAAAATAGTAACAGATAATTGTATTGATAATGTAATATCTTCAGTAAGAGATAATGTAGAATTATCAAGTGACTTATCTAAATATGATATTACTGGTAAACCATTAACACCTTTTGAACCATCAATTCAAAAGGAAGATTTACAAAGTTTAATAGATAAAAGTTTTTCAAATATATTAGTATATGTAGAAGCATCTAGACTTAAAAATATCGTATACAATGAATCACAAATACAGGCAGCTAAAAAGAAATATGCAACTTCTGTACAAGATAAAATAAATGTTTTAGGTTTAAATCAAAAAGAAGAACAAATAGTTCCAGATAATGTTAAAGAACAACCTAAAGAAATGACACTTGATCTACAACCTGATAAAAACATTAAGAAAGCAGGTTTCGCTGATATTCTTATTTTAACAATAATAGTTTTAATATATGCAGCTATAATAATAAACTTAATAACAAAATTAAAATAAAACATATTTATATATGTTTTTTTTTATGTTATAATTGTTCTGAGGTGAAAGAATGAAAATATTAACAATTAACGCAGGTAGTTCATCAATGAAATATTCAATTATTGAACTTCCAGAAGAAAAAGAATTAATAAATGGTTATTTTCAAAGAATAGGATTAGAAGGTAGTTTTTATGATATTAAATTAAATGGTCAAAAGAAACATTTTGATATTGACTTACCCAATCATTTAGTTGCTTTGGAATGTATTAAAAAAGATATCGTAAATGAAGGAGTTGTATCTGATTTTTCACAAATAGATGGAATTGGACATAGACTTGTTCATGGTGGAGAAAAATATAAAGAAAGTGTAATTATTGATGATGAAGTTATAGAAACTTGTGAAAAATTTAAAAAACTTGCAAAACTTCATATGCCAGCAATGCTTTCATGTATTGAAGCTTCTAAAGAAGCATTTCCAAATACAAAGATGGTCGCAGTATTTGATACAGCATTCCATCAATCAATGAAACCTGTTAATTATTTATATGCGCTTCCATATGAATGGTATGAAAAATATGGAGTAAGAAAATATGGTTTCCATGGAACTTCTCATAGATTTATAAATAGAGAAATAAGTAAAATAATGGGAAGAGATGATTTAAAAGTTATTTCTTGCCATATAGGTTCAGGTGCATCTGTATGTGCAATTGATTCTGGTAAAGTAGTTGATACATCTATGGGATTCTCTCCAATAACTGGTATTATGATGGGGACAAGACCAGGTGATGTAGATCCATCTGTTATTGAATATATGATGGATGAAGCAGGAATGGAAATAGAACAAGTTATGACTGCTTTAAATAAACAAAGTGGTACACAAGGTATTTGTGGTAAATCTGATTCAAGAGATTTAGAAGATGGAATAGCTGCAGGGGATGAAAAATGTATACTTGCACAAGATATGTATGCATGGAAAGTAGCTAATTACATTGCTATGTATAATAATATGCTTGGTGGTGCCGATGTAATAGTACTTACCGCAGGTATAGGTGAAAACTCTAAAGATACAAGAAAAGATATTATAGATAGAATTGCTTCTCTTGGTGTTAAAATAGATGAAGAAGCTAATAATTTTAGAGGTGAAATGAGAAAAATATCTACTGAGGATTCAAAAATACCTGTATATGTTCTTCCAACTAATGAAGAATTAATGATCGCACTTGATACATATGAATTAGTAAAATAGAAGGGTGATATTATGGTTATCCATAAGAAAATATATAATAAGATAAAAGAATATGATAAAATTATAATCGCAAGACATATAGGACCAGATCCAGATGCTTTAGGGTCTTCTAATGGACTTAAAGAAATAATAAAAGAAACTTTTCCTAAAAAAGAAGTTTATACAGTAGGTTCTATGGCTGCAAAATTCAAGTTTATGGGTGAAATAGACAAGGTAGATGAAGACATATTTAAAGATTCACTTTTAATTGTATGTGATACACCAAATATAAAAAGAATTGATGGAATTGAAGATTTAAGTGTATTTAAAGATATAATTAAAATAGATCATCATCCTGAAATAGATGATTTTGCTAATATTAAATGGATTGATGATTCAAAATCAAGTGTATGTCAGATGATAATAGAATTAACCTATAATACAAGATTAAAAATGACTAAAAGTGCTGCTGAAAAATTATTTAGAGGATTAGTATCTGATACGGAAAGATTTTTATACTCATATACAAGTGCTGATACAATGAGAATAGTATCTAGACTTATTGATGATACAAAGATAGATTTCACATCATTATATGAAGATTTATATAGAAGACCACTTTCAGATATAAAATTATTAGGCTATATGTATCAAAATATAACTGTAACAGAAAATGGATTAGGATATTTAAAATTATCTGATAAAGTATTAAAAGAATTTAATGCAGATGCCGGTAGTGGTGGTAATTTAGTAAATAATTTTAATAATATAGATGAAATATTAGTATGGGTTGTCTTTACTGAAGATATTAAACAAAACTTAATAAGAGTAAATGCTAGAAGTAGAGGACCTATAATTAATAAAGTATTAGAAAACCATAATGGTGGTGGACATATATATTCATCAGGTGCTAGAATAACAAGTGAAGATGAAATTAATGAAATAATTAAAGAGCTTGATGAAGTAGCAAAAGAATATAAGAGAAAATAAATTGACTTATTTTCTTTTTTTTGTTAGTATTATTTTACTTAAGGAGAACAATATGGGAAAAACAATATATTATTTAAAAATTAATAATAAGATAATAAAAATATCTGAAGAAGAAAAAAATGAATTTTTAAAATCTTTAGAAAACAAAGAATATTTATGTTCAAATTGTAAAATATGTGATTGTGAAAAAATAAAATATTATGATATTAGAATATGTGATGAAGTTAATATAGCATTGTTAGAAAGAACTTTAAAAGAATTTGTATCACAAACTGGTAGAGTGATTCATACAAAAGATGATAAAATATTTGTATATGATTGCAAACGATATGAAGAATTTAATGATAAAAAAATAGAAGAAGAAAGAAAAATAGCAAGAAAAATCATAGTAATTAGTAGACGTATTAATAGATTAAAAGATAATTTAGAATTTAGATTTACAGAAAAAAGAAATGAAGAATTAATTGAAAATGAAAAATTAATAGAAGATTATTTTAAATTATTAACTAATGAATCAATAATAAAAGAATTAAGGCAAGATTTAAAAAAGATTAGTGATAGTTATCAAAGAAGAAAAAATAAAGAATTAGGAAAAACACTAACTTTAGATCAAAAATAAGGCAATTTGCTTTATTTTTTTTATTCTGTTATAATACCTTTAGGTGATTCGAGATGAAAATAACTAATGTTGAACTGACGATAAGCGCAGTTAGACAAAGTCAATATCCAGATGATAATAAACCAGAATTTTTACTTGTAGGAAGAAGTAATGTAGGTAAAAGTAGTTTTATAAATTCAATTATAGAAAGAAAAAATTTTGCAAGAATATCTAGTAAACCAGGTAAAACTCAAACATTAAACTTTTATAATGTTAATAATGATTTCTATATAGTAGATGTTCCTGGATATGGATATGCCAATGTAAGTAAAGAAAGACAACAAAAATTTGGAATGATGATAGAAGAATACTTAGAAAATAGATCAAACTTAAAAGAAGTATTTCTATTAATAGATTTTAGACATAAACCTACTCAAGATGATTTACTTATGTATAATTTCTTAAAATACTATGATATTAATGTTACTGTAGTATGTACAAAAGTAGATAAAATAGGTAGAACTCTAAGAGAAAAACAAGAAAAACTTATAAAAGATACACTTAATATAACTGAAGAAGATAGCTTTATATTATTCTCTTCATCAACTAAATTAGGTAAAAATGCAGTAACTAATATAATAGATAATATAGTTTATCTAAATGAAGATTAATTCTTCATTTTTTTCATATTATTTAATATGAAGTATGAAATAATTTCAGATATGATAATTGTATATCTATATGATAAAAAATATAAAAATATAAGTATAAATTCATTAATAATAAATGTTTTTAATGTTTTAAAAAAATATTATAAAATACCAATTAATAACTCATATAATATAGAATTATATAAAAATAAATATTATGGAATAATATTAAAAATAAAAGACAATGATATTAATTATTTTAACAATACAATTGATATTAATTTAAAGATATTAAATGATGTATTGTTTTTATATGAAGTAGATGATCCATTAGATTATATAAATAATGAGATATATTATTATGATAATAAATTTTATATTAATTTTAAAAAAATAAATATAGATATCTTAGAAAATACAAAATTAATATTCGGAAAAGAAGTATATAAAATTATTGGAAAAGGAATAAAATTATGATATAATTAATAACCGAAAGAAGAGGTGTTTCTTATGAAATTACCAACAGTAGCTTTAGTAGGTAGTCCTAATGTAGGTAAATCAACTATATTTAATAGATTAGTAGGTAAAAAGATTGCTATTATAGAAGATGTTCCTGGTATAACTAGAGATAGAATATATGGCGTTGCTACTTATAAAGATTATAAATTTAATGTTATTGATACAGGTGGTATTGATTTAGGTAAAGAAAGCTTTAATAATGATATTAAAATACAAGCAGAAATTGCCATTGATGAAGCAGATGTAGTAGTATTTGTTGTTGATGGTAAAGAAGGACTTAATTCAAATGATTTTGTAGTTAGAGATATATTAAATAAATCAGATAAAAAAGTAATTGTAGCTATTAATAAAATAGATAATAAAAAAGTATCTGATAATATATACGATTTTTATGAACTTGGATTTGATAATTATATTACTATAAGTGGAGAACATGGTATTAATTTTAGTGAATTAGAGGATGAAATAGTTAAAGATTTTGAAAAATATAATGAACTTGAAGAAGATAATGCATTAAAGTTTTGTTTAATAGGAAGACCAAATGTAGGTAAAAGTTCACTTACAAATGCTCTTCTTAATGAAGAAAGAGTTCTAGTTAGTGATGTTGCAGGTACTACAAGAGATTCTATTGATACTAAATTTAAGTATGAACATGAGGATTATGTAGTAATAGATACTGCAGGTCTTAGAAAAAAAGGTAAAATATATGAAAATGTAGAAAAATATAGTTTGCTTCGTGCTATGAAAGCAATTGAAAGAAGTGATGTATGTGTAATTGTTATAAATGCCGAGGAAGGTATTATAGAACATGATAAACACATCGCAGCTTATGCTCTTGAAGCAGGTAAACCAATGGTACTTGTAGTAAATAAGTGGGATACTGTTGAAGATAAAAATGATATTAAAACATATGAAAAGAAAATGAGAGCAGAATTTCAATTTTTATCATATGTTCCAATTGTTTATTTAAGCGCACTTACTAAAAAAAGATTACATACTTTAATGCCAGAGATCATTAAAGTATATAACAATTCAAGAAAATTAGTTAAAACAAGTCTACTTAATAATGTAATAAATGATGCGTATGCCCTAAATCCAGCACCTTCATATAAAGGTAAAAGATTAAAAATTTATTTTTCATCACAAACAGACATTACACCACCTACATTTAAGTTAAATGTTAATTCAAAAGGGCTTGTACATTTTTCATATGAAAGATATTTAGAAAATAAAATAAGAGAAAATTTTGATTTTGAAGGAACACCAATAGTAATACAATTTAAAAGTAAAGGAGAAGAGTAACCAAACTCTTCTTTTTTCATAAAATATACTGGAGGTAAGTATATGAACTTAAGTGATAACTTCTTTAAAAGAGTTGAAAATAAAACTAATGTAAAAAAATCTACTATTGTTTCTCTAGCAGAAAAACTTAAAGGTGATAATATGAAAAATCCTGATTCAATAAGAGATGTTATTCATGAACTTAGTAAAATGACTGGTAAAAGTGTTTCAAAAGAGCAAGAAGAAAAGATAATAGGTGCGATTGTTAATGATAAAGTACCTGATAATTTAGATAAAATGGTATAAAACTTCATAAAAATGAAGTTTTTTTAATTTTTTAGGGGGAATATTTCTATTTTTGACGAATAATTATAACAGGAGGTAAATAGTATATGAATTATTATAACAAAATAAAAAACGTACTTGTAGATAACGAATTAACTAAAAAAGCAAAAGATTATTCAAAAAATATAAGTGATTTAAATAGTTACTATGAAGTAGGGAAGCTTTTAATAGCTGCTCAAGGAGGAGAAGAAAGAGCTAAATATGGTGATAGTTTAATAAAAAAATATTCAAGAAAATTAACAGTAGAATTAGGAAGAGGTTATTCAACTAGAAGTTTAAAATTAATGAGAAAATTTTATCTTTTTCAAAAAGGGCAATCAGTGATTGCCCAATTGACATGGACTCATTATACTATTTTATTATCATTAAAAGATATAAATGAGATAAACTATTATATAAAAATAACAGAGGAGCAAAATTTAAGTGTAAGAGCCTTAAGAGAAAAAGTAAAAACAAAAGAATATAATAGATTATCTGATATTACAAAAACGAAATTAAAAGGAAATGGGGATAAATATGATTTAATAGAGTTAATACCAAATCCAATATTAATAGAAAATATATATAATATAGATGAAGAAAATATAAAGGAAAACTATTTAAAAAAGATAATAATCGAAAAGTTGGATTTATTTTTAAGACAATTGGGGAAAGGATTTATGTATGTTGGAAATGAATATCAAATAAAATTAAATAATAGATATTATTATATAGATATACTTTTGTATAATATAGAATTTAATTGTTATATAGTTGTAGAATTAAAAGTTAATGAATTAAAGAAAGAAGATGTTGGTCAAATAAAGTTTTATATGAAGTACATAGATAAAAATATTAAGAAAATTAATCAAGATAATACAATAGGAATAATATTATGTAAAAAAGATAATAAATTAGTATTGGAATATACATCTGATGAAAGAATATATTCTAGAACCTATTTAATAAAAAAAGAAGTTTATAATTAATTATAGATCTTCTTCAGTTATAACTTCTATATTATTTTCTTTAAGTATTTTAGTAGTTATACCATCACCATTAATAATATTATCAGTAAATGTTCCATCATATATTTTACCAGAGCCACATGATGGACTTTTTTGTTTCAATAATGCTTTTTTAATACCTAATGTTTTAGCAATTTCTAGTACGTTATAGGCGCCTTTAATAAAATTATCAGTAACATCTTCATTATTTTTATTAATAACTTTATTACCTTTTATTTCAGAAGGTATTCTAGGTGTAGAAAGCCCACCAAAATCTTCAGGACAAATAGGAATAACATATTTATCTTTTATATATTCTAATACTTTATCATTTTTATTATTTTTACCATTGTATTTACAATTCACACCTAAAAGACAAGCACTTACTAATATTTTTTCCATATAATCACCTTTTTAATAAATTATAACATAAAAAAGTAATAATTATTTTAATTATTCATATAGTTTAATAAAGAAAGTAGGGATTAAATGGAAAAAATAGATATTATTAAAAGTATATCACAAAGAACTAGTGGAGATATTTACCTTGGCGTTGTAGGAGCAGTTAGAACAGGTAAATCCACTTTTATAAAGAAATTTATAGAAAATTTAGTTGTACCTAATATAGAAGATGAGTATGAAAGAAAAAGATGTTTAGATGAAATACCTCAAACAGCTCAAGGTAAAACTATTATGACTATTGAACCCAAATTTGTTCCAAGTAACGCTGCTAAAATTAAAGTAGATGAATTTGAAACAAAAATTAGGCTTGTTGATTGTGTGGGTTATGTAATACCAAATTCTAAAGGCTTTGAAGATGAAGAAGGTAATCCAAGAATGGTTAAAACACCATGGGTGATGTTGAATAAGTGATACCCAAATATAAAAATAAAGAAATGCCGATAAAATAAGGGCTAAAGACAATATTTCACTTTATTAGTTAAAGACTAATTTATAGAAAGTGAGATATTTTTTTATGAAAAATGAGCAAATTTTAGAAAAAGATGAATTAATACCTTTGCTGATAAAATATGT
>JAFUBW010000010.1 GCA_017459965.1 Bacilli bacterium | reverse complement strand
TCATCAGGCGCAGGAGGACAAGGAGTAAATACAACAGACTCTGCAGTAAGAATTACATATCTTCCAACAGGTACTATAGTAACTTGTCAAAATGAAAGAAGTCAACTTAAAAATAAAGAACAAGCAATGAAAGTATTAAAATCAAAATTATATCAAATTGAAGAAGAAAAAAGACTAAAAGAACTAAATGAAAATAATAAAAATTTAAGTGATATAAATTTTGGTTCACAAATAAGAAGTTATGTAATGCATCCATATTCACTTGTAAAAGATCATAGAACAAATTATGAAACAAGTAATGTATCTAAGGTATTAGATGGAGAAATAGATGAATTTATAGAAAGTTATTTAAAAAAAGGTAAGGAGGAGTAAAATGGAATTTATAAGAATAACAGATGTTGAAAAAACTTATCCAACAGGCGTAACTGCAGTATATGGATTAAATTTAAATATAAAAAAGGGAGACTTTGTATTTATTATAGGAGCATCTGGAAGTGGTAAATCAACAGTAATGAAGATGCTTTATAGGGAAGAAAAACCAACACATGGTCAAATAGTAATAGGTGGAGTAAGAGTTGATAAACTTAGAAATAGAAAGGTTTATAAACTAAGAAGAAAGATTGGAGTAGTATTCCAAGACTTTAAACTACTTCCAAAAATGACAGTATATGAAAATGTAGCATTTGTTCTTGAAATGTTTGGATATACTAAATCAGAAGTAAGAGCTAAAACTCTTAAAGCATTAGATCTAGTAGGGTTAAAAGAAAAAGTTAAAAATTATCCAGATGAACTATCTGGTGGTGAACAACAAAGAGTTGCAATAGCAAGAGCAATTGTTAATGCACCAAAACTTGTTATATGTGATGAACCAACAGGTAATCTAGATCCAGACACATCACTAGAAATTATGAAGGTTCTAGAAGTAATCAATAACTTAGGAACAACAGTTATAGTAGTAACACATGATAGAGATATTGTTAATAAAATGAAGAAAAGAGTAATTCTTTTAGATAAAGGTAAACTAAAAAAAGATTTTGAGAAAGGAACTTATGATAAAAATGAGAAACATTAGAATATTAGGAAAAAATATCAGGGATGGTTTTAGAAATGTAATTAGAAATTTTAGTTTATCTTTAGCATCTATATCATGTATAATTGTAACTCTATTAATAGTTGCAGTAGCTATGATAGGATCTTATAATGTTGAAAACTTCACTAATATAATTAGAGATGATTTTACTATAGTAGTATATATGGATAATAAACTTGATACAAATGCAGAAGAAGAAATAAAAGAAAATATAAATAACTTATCTAATATTGAATCAATAACATTTAATTCAAAAAGAGATATCGCAGAAAATATGAAAAAGGAAGATCCAATATTTGATACAATAATATCATCTTGGGGAGAATCAGAAAATCCACTTTACGATACATATTTAGTAAAAGTAAAAGATTCAGACAAATTATCAAAAACAGCAAAACAAATTGAAAAAATAGAAGGCGTAGTAATAGTAAAATATGGTGAAGGTATGATAGAATCATTACTTTCAATATTTAGAATAATAGAAAAAATATTAATAATACTAGTAATATCACTTGTACTAGTTACAGCATTCTTAATAGTTAATACAATTAAAATAACAATTTTCTCAAGACAAGAAGAAATAGAAATAAAAAGATTAGTTGGTGCATCTAACTTTTCAATTAAACAACCATTTGTTATAGAAGGTTTATTTATAGGTATAATAGGTTCAATAATACCAATACTTGTAACAATTTATGGATATTCAACATTATATGAAAAAACAGGTGGAGTAATATTTTCTAAATTTATAACACTAGTTAAGCCATTTCCATTTGCACTTTATATATCGGGAATATTACTCGTAATTGGTATAGTAGTAGGTATGTTTGGTAGTTCAAGAGCAGTAAGGAAGTACTTAAAAATATAATGAATAAAAGATTAAAATATATAAGTTTATTCTTACTATTAATATTAATAATACCTATTAATGCTCAAGCCAAAACCTTAGGACAATTAAAACAAGAATATTCAGCAATTCAAAAAAAATATGATGAAAATCAAGATAAAATTAAACATACAGATGCAGAAATATCAGCAGCTAAATCAAGAGTTGCTAGTATATATAAAGAAATTGATCAAGTAAATGCTGAAATGAAACAAATAACTGAAGAAATATCTAGATTAAATAAAGAAATATCAGTTAAAGAAGACCAATTAAAAGATTTAATGAAATTCTTTCAAGTATCAGAAGGAGAATCTACATATTTAGAATATATTTTTAAAGCAGATAGTATAACTGATTTTATATATAGAGTAACAGTAACAGAACAATTATCTAAATATAATGATGAACTAATAAAAGAAATGCATGCGATGATTGAAGAGAATAAAAAGAATATTGCTAAACTACAAAAGAAAGAGCAAGATTTAAAGAGACTTCAAGAAGAACTTGCAGATAAATTAGTTGTTTTAGATCAAGAAAAACAACAATTAAATGACGCAGATGCAGATATAAAACAAGAATTAAAAGATAATTTAGCTATAATTAACTTTTATATAAAAGCTGGTTGTAAAGAAAGTGATGAAGTTACATCATGTGCTAAATCACAACTTCCACCAGGAACTAAATTCTGGAGACCAACAGATGTAGGTTTCATGCAAAGTAAATGGAATATAGATCCTTTATCAGGTGGTGGATGGAGATACCATGCAGGTGTAGATATTTCAAATTCATCTGGAACTAAAGTATACTCTGTATCAGATGGTAAAGTAGTAACAACCCACAGAACAGATAATGGTGGTTATGGATTATATGTAGTTATACAACATAACATAAATGGTAGAGTTTATACATCATTATATGGACATTTAAGATCAATCAATGTTAGTGTAGGACAAATTGTAAGTAAAGATACTGTAATCGGATTAATGGGATCAACAGGTCGCTCAACAGGGCCTCATGTTCACTTAAATATTTGTCTTGGACAAAGTGCTTGTCAAAGTTTAAGTCAAACAGTAGATCCAAGAGGATATATTAATTTTCCAGCACACTATACATGGTATAGAGATAGAACAAGTGTATATTAAAAAAAGGAACTTAAGTTCCTTTTTTAAATACCATGAATTATATTTAATATCCAAGCAACTATTATTAATATAACAATTAATATCCAATATTTATTAAATATATTAATAAGCTTATTAATGGAATTACTATCTTTTTTTATTATATCCTTAATTAATAGTATCCAAAAATATATAAAGCAAGCAAGTAAAGGAATACTTAATATATTATAATATAATGCTTTTGGTATATTTAATTTAAATAATTCTTTGAATGCTCTTGTTAAACCACAAAAAGGGCAAGGAATATTAAAAATGTATTTTATAAAACAAGGTATTTTATTAGTAAATATTAGTACAGTTATTAAAGAAATAAAAAAAATTAAATATATAGTAATTAATATATTTAATTTTTTATTATTAGTCAATTAATTCATTTCCTTCTGCATCAGTATTAATGCTTCCAGATAAAATCATGATACCTTCTATTAAACTCCAAATCCATGCAGCAATTGGTCCTAATCCGCAAGCTATCCATCCAATTAAAGTTAATAATAATTGACCAACAGCTTTACCAGTATATCCTAAATAGAAGTTATGAACACCAAAACATCCTAAGAATATTCCTAAAAGCCCTGCAGCCATTTTTGATTTACCAGTAGTACTAGTACTTGTAGTTGTAGCAGTTGTAGTTTTTGATTCACTTTCAACTGGGGCACCACAATTACTGCAGAATGTATCATCTTTCTTTAATTCAGTACCACATTTTTGACAAAATTTAGCCATTATAAAACACCTCCATTACATAAATAATATCATAAATATAAAAAAAATAAAAGTAATATTTACATAAATTAATATAAATGATAGAATATTATAGCTGTTAAAGGAAATGGTTATATGAAAAAAACTGCTATTATGAGTTTAATTCCATATTTAAAAGGTTCATATCCAATAGGTGTGGGGACAACTGCGATATGTTTTTTAATGAAAAATGGTAATGTATTAAAAGTATTTTTAAATACTTATAATAAAAATGTATTATTTAATTATTATGATAATATAATTGAGCATTTTGAAAGAATAAATACATTAAAGAATGATACTTATATAGTTCCTGAAGAATTACTAATAAAAGACGGTAAATGTATTGCTTATATATATAAATATGAAGCATCTAAAACACTAAAATCAATTAGATTAAAAACAAGAATTGATTGCTTAATAGATAGTTATGATAAATTATTAGAAGATACAAAGAAAATAAGTTATAAAAAATTTGATATTATTGATTTACATGATAGAAATATCTTGTTTGGTCCTTTTTTCAAAATAATAGATTTAGATCAAGGAAATTTTAAGGATAATTTAACAGAAGAAGAATTATTTAGATATAATATGATTAATATAAATGAAACAATTATATATAGTTTATTACGAAAAGATAAAAGAAAAGAAATAATTGAATTTTATGATAAAGATTTAGAAAAAATGTATAAAGAATATGCTATTAAAGATTTTAAAAAGATGAAATTATTTTTAAAAGAATTAGAAAAGCATAATATTAATACAGTGAAAGATATTAAATTAAATTCAAATAAATTAGTTTTAACAACAGAAAATTATTATAGACATTATTAGTTAATTATTTTAAAATAATAATATAGAAAGTAGGTGTTATTATGTTCAAATTAGTATCTGATTATAAACCTTCAGGAGATCAACCAGAGGCAATAGATGAATTAGTAAATGGAATTAAAGAAGGTAAGAAAAGTCAAGTTTTACTAGGTGCGACAGGAACAGGAAAAACTTTTACAATTGCAAATGTAATTCAAAAGGTTAATAAACCTACTTTAATACTTGCACATAATAAAACACTTGCAGGTCAACTTTATTCAGAATTCAAAGAATTATTTCCAGAAAATAGAGTAGAATACTTTGTTTCTTATTATGATTACTATCAACCAGAAGCATATGTACCATCATCCGATACATTTATAGAAAAAGATGCATCTATTAATGATGAAATAGATGAATTAAGACATAGTGCAACTTCAGCACTTATTTCAAGAGATGATGTAATAGTAGTCTCATCAGTATCATGTATATATGGTTTAGGTGATAAAGAAGAATATGAAAATCAAACACTTTCTCTAAAAGTAGGAGATACAGTAAATAGAGAAGATATATTAAAAAAACTTGTAGATATGCTTTATGAAAGAAATAACATGGATTTAGTAAGAGGTACATTTAGAACTAAAGGAGATACAATTGAAATAGTACCAGCTTATTCAAAGACTATTGCATATAGAATAGATTTATTTGGTGATGAAATAGAAAAACTAATTGAATTTGATACAACAACAGGAAAAGTAATAAATCAAAAAAATACAATTGTAATATTTTCAGCATCTCATTTTGTAACAAGTGAAGAAAAATTAAAAAGAGCAGTAAAAACCATAAGAGAAGAATTAAATGATAGATTAAAATATTTTAAAGATAATAATAAATTATTAGAATATCAACGATTAGAACAAAGAACTAACTATGATTTAGAAATGTTATCTGAAACAGGTTTTTGTAAAGGAATAGAAAATTATTCAAGACATTTAACTAATAAAAAACCAGGTGAAGCACCTACTACACTTATTGATTTCTTTCCAAAAGACTTTTTATTAGTAATAGATGAATCTCATGTAACACTTCCACAAGTTCGTGCAATGTATAATGGAGATAGAATGAGAAAAGAAACTCTTGTAGAATATGGGTTTAGACTTCCAAGTGCACTAGATAATAGACCACTTAAATTTAATGAATTTGAAGAAAAAATAAATCAAGTAGTTTATGTATCTGCAACACCAGGTGATTATGAATTAGATCAAACTCATGGTGAAATAGTTGAGCAAATAATTCGTCCAACAGGTCTTCTTGATCCAACTATCGAAGTTAAACCAACTTTAAACCAAATAGATGATTTAATTGAGCAAATACAAGATAGAATAGATAAAAATGAAAGAACCTTAGTAACAACTTTAACTATTAGAATGAGTGAGGAATTAACTAATTATTTAAAAAGTGCAGGCTTTAAAGTCGCATTCTTACATAATGAAATAAAAACACTTGAAAGATTAGAAATAGTTAGAGATTTAAGATTAGGTAAATATGATGTAGTTGTAGGAGTAAACCTTTTAAGAGAAGGAATAGATATTCCAGAAGTATCATTAATTGCTATCATGGATGCAGATAAACAAGGTTTCCTTAGAAGTGAAAGAAGTTTAATACAAACAATAGGAAGAGCGGCAAGAAATGAAAATGGACATGTAATAATGTATGCAGACATTATAAGTGATGCTATGAGAAATGCTATTAAAGAAACTGAAAGAAGAAGGTCTATACAACAAGAATTTAATAAAAAACATAATATTATTCCTAAAACTATAAAGAAAGAAATTAGAGAATTAATTAAAAATACTGATGAAAGCAAAGAAGAAAAAATAACAAAGACATACTCTAAGAAGGAAAAAGCTAAATTAATGGAAAAAATAGAAAAAGAAATGATGGAAGCTGCTAAAGAATTAGATTTTGAAAGAGCAACTGAACTTAGAGATATATTATTTGAAATGAAAATGGAATAATTGACAAAAGAATAATACAATACTATAATTTAATTATATGAAAGGATTATTTCTATGAAAAAATTTACAACAGACAAGAACAATAAAGAGATGGTTGAAATACAAGTTAAAGATTTAATATTTTTATATGGAAATAAAAGTATTCCAAAAAATATTAAAAAAATATTTGCTGATCATGTTAATTATAATATGTTAGAAAAAAACATTTCATTTACTCAACCAGAAGTTATAAGTTATTTAAAAAAAGAAAGTCATATATTAAATATTGATGATTTTAATAAAATGAGTGATGAAGGAATAGAAAAAGCATTAAATAAAATAGAAAAATCTTTAGATTTGTTAAAGAAAATGCAAAATAATAAAAAAATAAAAGAAAATAAATCATTATTTTCACAAGATGCTAAATTATTAGAATATTCTAAAAATAGTATTATTGATTATCTAAATAAAAGAAGAAAAAATGAAGAAGAACATGAACATAGATTTCATTAATAAGGAGGAAAAAATGGATAAGTATATGAAAAATAGATTTGGATATTTAGATGAATTAGATGATGAAAGTATACTAAGAAAAAAAGAAGAAATAGTTGATGAAATAGAATACTTAAATACTGTATTAGATGATCCAAATTCATCATCAGAAGAAAAAAGTGAAATATTAAATAGTGATTTAAGATATGAAAGAGATAGACTTGAATATGTCGCACATCTAATAAAAGAAAGAAATATTTTAGAAAATCAAACATTAAAATAGACAAAATGTCTATTTTTTATTTTGTTCGCTATTATTTTTTTAATAATTTTGTTATAATACTTTGCGTGGTGATAATATGGATAAAATAATAATAAGAGGGGCAAGAGAGAATAATTTAAAAAATATAGATATAGATTTACCAAAAAATAAATTAATTGTAATGACAGGTGTATCAGGTTCAGGTAAATCTTCTTTAGCGTTTGATACTATATATGCCGAAGGACAAAGAAGATATGTAGAAAGTTTAAGTAGTTATGCAAGACAATTTTTAGGCGCAGGCGAAAAACCAGATGTAGATGTTATAGAAGGATTATCACCAGCAATTTCAATAGATCAAAAAACAACTAATAGAAATCCAAGATCTACAGTAGGTACAGTAACTGAAATATATGATTATTTAAGATTATTATTTTCTAAAATAGGTATTCCATATTGTCCAAATCATAATATACCTATAACTAGTCAAACAATAGAAGAAATGACTGATAAAATAATAAAACTTGATGATGGTACAAAAATTATGATTCTATCTCCAATTGTCGAAGGAGAAAAAGGAACACATATAGATTTACTTGATAGATTAAGAAAAGATGGCTATTCAAGAGTAAAAATAAATGATGAAGTAAGAGATTTATCTGAAGATATTGTTTTAGAAAAGAATAAAAAAGATAATATATCAGTTGTAATAGATAGATTAATAATAAAAGAAGGAATAAGAAGTAGACTTTTTGAATCATTAGAAACTGCATGTAAATTATCTGGTGGAAAAGTAATAATAGATGTAATAGGAGATAAAGAAATTGTATTCTCTGAAAATTTTGCTTGTCCATATTGTAATTATTCACTTAAAGAATTAGAACCTAGAATATTTTCATTTAACGCACCATATGGGGCGTGTCCAGAATGTAAGGGACTAGGTTTTCATCTTAGAATAGATGAAGATTTATTAATACCAGATAAAAGTAAATCATTAAATGAAAATGCTATACTTCCACTAAAAAATATGGAAGATACTAATATATATATAAGAAAACTTGAAATAGTATGTAAAAAATATAAAATAGATATGACAAAACCAGTTGAAAAATTAAAAAGAAAAGAATTAGATATTATTCTATATGGGACAGATGAACCAATTAGATTTAAGTTTTCAACAAAAAATGGTAATCCAATAGACAAAACAGAGTATTATGAAGGAATAGCTAATTTATTTGAAAGAAGATATAGAGAAACTACTAGTTCAATAATAAGAGATTGGTTAGAACAATACATGGTTGAACAAGAATGTAATGTTTGTCATGGGGCAAGACTAAGTGAATCAGTACTTAATATATTTATAGATAAAAAGAATATATACGATGTATGTAACTTAAGTATTGGTAAATTATATGACTTTATAAGTAATTTAAAATTAAGTAAAGAACAAGAAGAAATATCAAGATTAATAATAAAAGATATAAAAGATAGAACATCCTTCTTAATTAATGTAGGACTTGAATATTTAACTTTAAATAGAACAGCTGCTACTTTATCAGGTGGAGAAAGTCAAAGAATAAGACTAGCTACTCAAATAGGATCTAGACTTACTGGTATATTATATGTACTAGATGAACCATCTATAGGCCTTCATCAAAGAGATAATCAAAGATTAATTAATTCTATGAAAGAAATGAGAGATTTAGGTAATACATTGGTAGTAGTTGAACATGATACTGATACTATGCTAGAGGCTGATTATTTAGTAGATGTAGGGCCACTTGCGGGCAAAGAAGGTGGTTATATAGTTGCTCAAGGTACTCCAAAAGAAGTGATGAATAATCCAGATAGTTTAACAGGTAAATATTTAACAGGTAAAGAAAAAATTGAAGTACCTAAAAAAAGAAGAAAAGGAAATGGATTAAACTTAGAAGTAAAAGGTGCAACAGAAAATAATTTAAAAAATATAGATGTTAAATTTCCACTTGGAAAGTTTATATGTGTAACAGGTGTATCAGGATCAGGTAAATCAACACTTGTAAATGAAATACTTTATAAAAAAGTAAGAAATACGTTATACAAAACAAAAGAAAAACCAGGAAAACATAAAAAAATATTAGGAATTGAAAATATAGATAAAGTTGTAAATATTTCACAAGAACCAATAGGAAAAACACCAAGAAGTAATCCTGCTACTTATGTAGGTGTATTTGATGATATAAGAGATGTATTTGCTAATACTAAAGAATCAAAAATAAGAGGTTACTCAAAAGGAAGATTCTCATTTAATGTAAAAGGTGGAAGATGTGAAGCATGCTGGGGAGATGGAGTCAAAAAAATAGAAATGCATTTCCTACCAGATGTATATGTTCCTTGTGAAGTATGTCATGGAACTAGATATAATAGTGAAACATTATCTATAAAGTATAAAGGTAAAAACATTAGTGATGTTCTTGATATGACAGTAGAAGATGCACTTGAATTCTTTGAAAACATACCAAAAATTAAACATAAACTTCAAATAATGATGGATGTAGGATTATCTTATATTAAATTAGGACAAAGTGCTACTACACTATCAGGTGGAGAAGCATCTAGAGTAAAACTAGCTAAAGAACTACAAAAAAGACCAACTGGTAAAAGTTTATTTATATTAGATGAACCAACAACAGGTCTTCATACTCATGATATTAAAAAACTTATTAAAATACTTGATAGAATAGTTGATAATGGAGATACTGTGATTGTTATTGAACATAACTTAGATGTAATAAAATGTGCAGATCATATTATAGACTTAGGGCCAGAAGGTGGAGATGGTGGAGGACAAATAATATTTACAGGAACTCCAGAAAAAATAATAAAAGATGAAAATTCATACACAGGTAAATACTTAAAAGATGTTTTATAACATGAACACCAGAAAACATTGTACGAATTAATATTTAAATAAAAAGATATTTTTTAAAAAATATCTTTTTATTTTTTTTATTATTTGATATAATCTAATAGAAAGGAATATGATAATATGAAACTAATTATAAAAGAAAAAAACGAAAAGAGATTAAATAAACTTTTAGATTCAATATTATATATTTCGGGGTATGCATTAGTATTATTTATTGTTGATTTAATATTTAATTCATTTGATATTGATAATAATTTATATTTCTTTTTAACAGTATTAATAATTTATATATTAAATAAAACAATAAAACCATTAATAGTAAGATTAACACTTCCACTTACCGCACTTACATTTGGACTTTTCTATCCATTTATAAATTTCTTTATATTAGAAATAGTAGATGTATTATTAGGTAATCATCTTCAAATATATGGATTTTGGAGTACACTTTTAATTTCAATTGTAATAAGTGTTATGAATTTCTTTGTTCAAAATTTAATTATAGATCCAATAATAAGAAGGTGCGATAATGTCTAGAATAGCTTTTACTATATTAAATATAAATATATATTGGTATTCAATTTGTATTTTAATTGGAGTAGTAATCGCATATTTTTTAATACTACATGAATCAAAAAAACATAACATTAATAATAATTTAATTACAGATTTAATATTTTATACATTAATAATTGGTATAATAGGAGCAAGATTATATTATATTATATTTAATTTAGATTATTATTTAAATAATCCATCAGAAATATTAAAAATATATAATGGTGGTTTAGCTATTCATGGTGGAGTTATATCAGGTATTATATTTGTTTATTATTATACTAAAAAATATAGTATTAATTTTCTTAGAATATTAGATATAGTATCTCCAGCAGTTATAATCGCACAATCTATTGGAAGATGGGGTAATTTTTTTAATAAAGAAGCATATGGAAGTATAACATCTTTAAAAATACTTCAAAATTTACATATACCAAAGTTCATAATTAATGGAATGAAAATAAATAATCACTATTATTATCCAACTTTCTTTTTTGAAAGTATATTATGTTTAATAGGATTCATAATAATCATGTTAATTAGAAAAAACAAAAATACAAAATTGGGATTTCAAATAGGTTTTTATTTTATATGGTATGGGATAGTAAGATTTTTTATTGAAATACTTAGAGAAGATAGTTTAATGTTATTTAATATAAAAATGGCTCAAATAATATCAATAATAAGTATTATTTTAGGAATAATATTATTGATAAGATCTAAAAAAGAAGAAAAATATTATAAGGAGTAGATATTATGACTTTTTCAGGAAAAATAAAACAAAATATATCTAATTTAGAAGAATCTAAATTAGAGTATATATCAGAATTATCAGGAATTTTAACAACAAATGCTGAAATTAAATTGTATTCAATTAAAGTCCAAACTGAAAATATCAATGTTGCAAATAAAATTTTTAAAACTATTAAAAATATATATGGTGTAACATCTAACATTATGATAAAAAATAATTATAATTTTAAAAAGAATGAACTTTATATAATAGAAATAAAAAAAGATGTACCAAAAATATTAAAAGATTTAGGATTATTAAATGAACAAGGGTTCAAATTGTTAAAAATACCAAATGAATTTATTGTATCAGATGATGAATTAAAAAAATCATTTATAAGAGGATGCTTCTTAATAAGTGGAAGTGTTAACGATCCTAAAACATCTAGGTATCATCTAGAGATAATAATTAATGAACTAGAATCTGCTAAATTTTTATGTGATTTATTAAATGAATACAATTTAAATGCAAAAATTCATAGAAGAAAAAAAGGTTATATGGTTTATATAAAAGAATCAGAAAAGATAAGTGAATTTTTAACTATGTTAAAGGCATATGATGAAGTATTATATTTTGAAGACATAAGAACATATAGAGAAAAAATAAATATGTCTAATAGAATTAATAATTGTGAACAAGCGAATGTAGAAAAAAGTATGAAATCAGCTCAATCACAAATTAATGATATAAACTATTTAAAAGAAATAGACGCATTTGATTTACTTGATGAGAAAGTCAAAGAAGTTGCCAATTATAGAGTTAAATATCCAGAAAGTTCATTAATAGAACTAAGTGAAATAATAAGTGTAGAAACAGGTAACAAAGTTACTAAATCATGTGTTAATCATAGACTTAGAAAAATAAAAGAACTAGCTGATAAGGCTAGAAACAAATAATGTGAAAATGTGTGTAAAAAATATTAAATTATAAAATATTAATTAAAGACTTTAAGTCTTTTTTTAATTGTGCTATAATTTTTACAGTAGGGTGAATATTTATGAATAAAAAGGATTTTAAAACTTTAGATGAACAATTACAAATATTTGAAAAAAAGGGACTAACAATAAATAATAAAGATTTCGCTAAAGAAATTCTTTTGAAAGAAAATTATTTCTTTTTGAATGGATATAGATTTATATTTATGACAAAAGACATTGATAAGAAATTTATAAATGGTTCAACATTTGAAGAGTTATATTCTATGTTTTGTTTTGATAGAAATTTTAGAAACATTCTGTTTAAGAATTTGCTTATTATTGAAAATAACATTAAGAGCATTATTAGTTATAAATTATCGGAAAAATATGGTTATAAAGAAAAGAATTATTTAAAACCGTCTAATTTTACTCAAGATAGAAAAAATTTAAGAAGAGTAAATGATGTTATTAATAAAATGAATAGACAGATAAGAGTAAATGCAGAAAATCATTCTGCAACTTATCATTATATTCATAATTATGGATATATTCCTTTATGGGTATTAGTTAAAGTATTATCATTTGGATTAATTAATGAATTATACGGAATATTAAAACCAACTGATAAACAAGATATTGCTAGTATTTATAATCTTAATGTAGAAGATATGGAAATATATCTATCGTTACTAGCAAATTATAGGAATTTATGTGCTCATGAAGATATAGTTTTTGATCATAAAACACAAAAATTTATAAATGATACTATATATCATGAAAGATTAAATATCAAAATAAATGAATTAAATGAATATACTAAAGGTAAAAGAGATATATTTGCTCTTATAATAATACTAAAACAAATGTTAGATAAAGATAAATTTAGGGAAATGATGAATGAAATAAATACAACATTTGAAGATTTTAAACATCAAGTAAATTCCATTAAAATAAATAAATTATATGATTATATGGGTTTTGTTACAAATTATATGGATATAATAGATATGTAATAAGGAGATATGATAAATGAATAGAAGAAAATATTTTAAATTTTTTATATTTTATGTTTTCACTATAATATCATCAATACTTGCAGTTATTTTATATTTATACTATTTTCCATCATCAAAAGTAATAACACAAAATAAAACTATTAATGAAACAAAATTAACAGAAGAAGGCGTAGAATCTTCTATAGAAAATGTATATGATTCAGTAGTAACAGTTGAATCATATAAGAATAGTCAAACAGTTGGTAGTGGTACAGGTTTTATTTATAAACAAGGTGATAATCAAGGATTTATTCTTACAAATCATCATGTTATTGATGGTTCAGATAAAGTACAAGTAATATTAAATAATAAAGAAACAATTGATGTTAAAGTACTTGGTAGTGATGAATATACCGATATAGCTGTTTTATCTATACCAAAAGATAAAATTACTAAAGTCGCTACACTAGGTGATAGTGACAATATTAAACTTGGATCAACAGTTATAACAGTAGGTTCTCCAATGGGTTCTGATTATTCAGGTTCAATAACTAGAGGTATTATATCTGGTAAAGATAGAATGATTGAAAATAATTCAACATTAACTAAAGTAATCCAAACAGATGCAGCAATTAATCCAGGTAATAGCGGTGGTCCACTTGTAAATCTTGCAGGTGAAGTAATAGGTATTACATCAATGAAACTTGCAAAAGAAGAAATAGAAGGCATGGGATTTGCTATACCAATTAATGATGTTAAAAATTATGTAGAATATTTAGAAAAAGGTCAAGAAATTAAAAGACCATCTATAGGTATAACAGTAATAAATGTAACTGACAAATATAGTTTATATAGAAGTGGTATGAATTATAATTTAGGTAGAACATCAGGTGTAGTAATTGCACAAACAGTAAAAGGAGCATCCGCAGAAGTTTCTGGATTAAGACAAGAAGATATAATAACTAAGTTTGATGATAATGAAATAAAAGATATAAGTACTTTAAGATACTACTTATATCAATATAAAACTGGTGATACTATAAAAGTAACATACATAAGAGATGGTAAAGAAAATACATTAAATATGAAATTAATAGAAAAATAGACATTGTCTATTTTTTTATTTATATGAATAAAATAGTTATTTGCTTATATAATTAAAAGAAATGTTAAAAAGTTATTGACTTTTTTATATTAAAAGTGTTATATTATTAATGCTGAGTTTTGTAATATTACAAGACTTTAATTTATGAAAATTTTGATACACCAGGTTGTGTGTAAAAGAAAGGAGCATTAAAATGGCTACAATTAACCAATTAGTAAGAAAAAATCGTCAAAAGAAAACTAAAAAGAGTAAATCACCAGTTTTAGGTGTAAGATTAAATAGTTTAACTAAAAAAACTACTAATACTGCATCACCTCAAAAACGTGGAGTTTGTACTCGTGTTGGAACTAAGACACCTAAGAAACCAAACTCAGCTCTACGTAAATACGCTAGGGTTAGATTAAGTAATGGTAAAGAAATAGATGCTTATATTCCAGGTGAAGGACATAACTTACAAGAACACAGTGTAGTACTTGTTCGTGGTGGACGTGTTAAAGACCTTATCGGTGTTAGATATCACGTAATTAGAGGAACACTTGATACTCAAGGTGTTCAAGATAGAAAACAAGCTCGTAGTAAATACGGTGCTAAAAAACCAAAATCTAAATAGGAAGGAGAAACTAACTTATGAGAAAAAGAAGAGCAACTAAAAGAGATGTTTTAGCAGATCCAGTGTATAACTCAAAAGTTATTACTAAACTTATCAATCAAATAATGCTTGATGGTAAAAGAGGAAAAGCTCAAACAATTGTATATAAAGCATTTGATTTAATTCAAGAAAGAACTAATGAAAATCCAATGGATGTATTTAATAAAGCTATGGAAAACATTACTCCATCACTTGAAGTTAAATCAAGAAGAGTTGGTGGTGCAAACTACCAAGTACCAGTAGAAGTTAGAGCAGATAGAGCACAAGCTTTAGCACTTAGATGGCTTATTAATGCTACTCGTGCTAGAGGTGGTAAATCTATGGCAGAAAAATTATCAAATGAAATAATAGATGCTTCTAATGAAACTGGAGCAACATTTAAGAAAAAAGAAGATACACATAGAATGGCAGAAGCTAATAAAGCATATGCACATTACAGATGGTAGGAAAGGAATAAAAATATGGCTCGTGAATATAGTTTAGAAAACACAAGAAACTTTGGTATCATGGCTCACATTGATGCCGGTAAAACAACTACAACAGAAAGAATCTTATTCCATACTCATAAAATCCATAAAATAGGTGAAACACATGATGGTGAATCACAAATGGACTGGATGGAACAAGAACAAGAAAGAGGTATAACTATTACATCAGCTGCAACTACTGCTTACTGGAAGGGATATAGATTAAACATCATTGATACACCAGGGCACGTAGATTTCACAGTTGAAGTATCAAGATCACTTAGAGTACTTGATGGTGCAGTAGCACTTCTAGATGCACAAGCAGGTGTAGAACCACAAACTGAAACAGTTTGGAGACAAGCATCAGAATTTAAAGTACCTAGAATGATTTGTTGTAATAAAATGGGTAAAACAGGTGCTGATTTTGAATATAGTTTAAAATCAATTAAAGATCGTTTAGGAGTAAACGCAAAAGCAATCGAATGGCCTATAGGCGCAGGAGATGAATTTAGTGGTGTAATTGATTTACTAACTAGAAAAGCTTATCATTTTGATGGTAAACCAGAAGAAGAAGCAACTGAAATAGAAATACCTGAAGATTTAAAAGACTTAGTAGAAGAAAAAAGAGAAGAATTAATAGAAGCTGTTGCTGAATTTGATGAATCAGTAATGGAAAAATATTTAGAGGGCGAAGAACTTTCTATTGAAGATATTAAAAAATGTATAAGAAAAGGAACGCTTGCTGCTGAATTCTTCCCAGTACTTTGTTCTGATGCACTTGGAAATAAGGGTGTTAAACCACTTTTAGATGCAGTTATAGATTATTTACCAGCTCCTACTGATATTGAATCAATTAAAGGTGTTGATAAGAATGGGAATGATATAGTTAGACATCCATCTGACTCTGAACCATTTAGTGCACTTGCATTTAAAGTTATGACTGACCCTTATGTTGGTAAGTTAACATTCTTTAGAGTATATTCTGGTCACTTATCAAGTGGATCATATGTACTTAATGCTACTAAGAATAATAAAGAAAGAGTAGGAAGAATCCTTCAAATGCATGCTAATGATAGAAAAGAAATATCAGATGTATATACAGGTGATATTGCTGCTGCAGTAGGTCTAAAAAATACTACAACAGGTGATACACTTTGTGATGAAAAAAATGCATGTATTCTTGAATCAATGGAATTCCCAGAACCAGTTATTGAACTTGCAGTTGAACCTAAATCAAAAGGTGATCAAGAAAAAATGTCAATCGCACTTCAAAAACTTGCTGAAGAAGATCCAACATTTAGAGCAAGTACTAACCAAGAAACTGGTCAAACAATAATTGCTGGTATGGGTGAACTTCACCTTGATATAATTGTTGATAGAATGAAAAGAGAATTCAATGTTGAAGCTAACATTGGTCAACCTCAAGTATCATATAGAGAAACAATTACTCAAGCAGCTGATTGTGAAGGTAAATATATTAAACAATCTGGTGGTCGTGGACAATATGGTCACGTTTGGGTTAAATTTGAACCAAATCCAGATAAAGGTTATGAATTCGTAGATGCTATCGTAGGTGGTGTAGTTCCAAGAGAATATATACCAGTTACTGATAAAGGATTACAAGAAGCAATGGAAACTGGTATTCTTGCTGGATTCCCAATGATAGATGTTAAAGCTACATTATTTGATGGATCATATCATGATGTAGACTCATCAGAAATGGCATTTAAAATTGCTGCTTCACTAGCTTTAAAAGAAGCTAAAAATAAATGTAAACCTGTACTTTTAGAACCAATAATGAAAGTACAAGTAATCGTTCCAGATGAATATCTAGGTAACGTTATGGGTGATATTTCATCAAGACGTGGTAAACCAATGGGACAAGAATCAAGAGGTAATGCACTTGCAATAGATGCAATGGTACCACTTTCAGAAATGTTTGGTTATGCTACATCACTTAGATCTAATACACAAGGTAGAGGTAACTTTACAATGGTATTTGATCATTATGAAGAAGTTCCAAGAAATATTACTGAAGAAATTATCAAAAAATCTGGTAAAAATTAGTATATAATAACGATAAATACTTGATATTTTTTGATAAATTAGATAAAATAGTTTTGTACATTAAAAAAAGGAGGAAATTAAAATGGCAAAAGAAAAATTTAATCGTGGAAAACCACATGTAAACATTGGTACAATCGGACACGTTGACCATGGTAAAACAACTTTAACTGCTGCTATTACTAAAAGACAAGCAGAAAAAGGTTATGCACAATTCGAAGATTATGCAGATATTGATAAAGCTCCTGAAGAAAGAGAAAGAGGTATAACTATCAACACTGCACACGTTGAATACGAAACAGATAAGAGACACTATGCACACGTTGACTGCCCAGGACACGCTGACTATGTTAAAAACATGATCACTGGTGCTGCTCAAATGGATGGTGCTATCTTAGTTATCGCTGCAACTGATGGTGCTATGGCACAAACAAGAGAACATATCTTACTTGCTGGACAAGTTGGTGTTCCAAGAATGGTTGTATTCGTAAACAAATGTGATATGGTTGATGATCCAGAAATGCTTGAACTAGTTGAAATGGATGTTAGAGAATTATTAACTCAATATGGTTTTGATGGTGATAATACTCCATTCGTATTTGGTTCAGCTTTAAAAGCACTTGAAGGAGATCCAGAATATCAAAAGAAAATTGATGAATTAATGGATGCTGTAGATGAATGGATTCCAACTCCAGAAAGAGATACTGATAAACCATTCTTAATGAGTATTGAAGATGTATTCACTATTACAGGTCGTGGTACAGTTGTTACTGGACGTGTTGAAAGAGGTCAATTAAATCTTAACGATGAAGTTGAAATCGTTGGTTTACATGAAACTAAGAAAACAGTTGTTACTGGTATCGAAATGTTCAGAAAACAATTAGACTATGCTGAAGCTGGAGATAATGCCGGTGTTCTATTAAGAGGTATTAATAGAGACGAAGTACAAAGAGGTCAAGTTTTAGCTAAACCAGGAACAGTTACTCCACATACTACATTCGAATGTGAAGTATATGTATTAAGCAAAGAAGAAGGTGGAAGACATACTCCATTCTTCACAAACTATCGTCCACAATTCTATTTCAGAACTACTGATGTTACAGGTGTTGTAACATTACCAGAAGGAACTGAAATGGTTATGCCAGGTGATAATGTTAAATTACACGTTGAATTAATTGCTCCTATTGCCTTAGAAGAAGGAACTAAGTTCTCTATTCGTGAAGGTGGTAGAACAGTTGGTGCTGGACTAGTTACTAAAATTGATAAATAATAATTAGAAGGTAGAAATACCTTCTTTTTTTATATTAAAAAAACATCACAAATGTGATGTTTATTTCTTTTTTATTAAAGGTTCATTTAACCATTTTCTTATTGGATTTATTTTTTTATAAGTGTTATACTTACCTTTATTAATAGTTAAAGTAAATTCTCCAATATATTCTTCAACATTACTATTAAAACCTAACTTAAATCTTGTTAATCCTTTATATGGATTTAAGTCATTTTTAAAATCACCAGTTATTCCATTAAGATTAAATCTAGTATATCCTTCATGTCTATACTTTTCAATTATTTGGAATTTTAAATAATGGTTTGGACAATATGTTTTAAATTCATCTTTCATACCATCTATTAAGAAATTTATTTCATTATTATATTTTATTATTGCGTTAGTACCTATTATAATTCCCTCAGGATATTGTTTATATAGATTAGTCGCATTTATTATATTTTGTTTAGCTTTATTTAATAGATCATCAGATGCCATTTTTCTTTTTATAATATTAGAAGTATTATTACTGTTTATATTTTCTTCAAGCTCTTGATTAATATTATTATTTTTTCTTTCTTCTTCTTCAAATAGACTTTGACTTATCTCAATATATTTAGCTGTATTTAATATAGCAAAATATATTTCAAACATATTTTCTTTTCCCATTATTTCCATCATGTCTAAATAATAATTTAGTTTTCTTTTATGCTTTTTATCAATAAGTGAATAAAATTGTTTTACAGAATCATTGGTACCTCTTATAACTTCTATTCCACTTTTTTCAGCTTTTCTAATTTTATTTTTAATCTCTTTACTATAATTTATAAATAAATTTTCATCTGGATTTGTTGTTATTACAGCATTAAATCTAGGTTTTAAATTTTCGAAATATAAATTAAAACCATTATGTTCATATCCTAAAGATTTTAATTTATCGATAATGTTTGAATTATCAATATTATCTTTTTCAGATTTATATATAACATAAGGATCAATTTTAATAAACATAAAATTTCTTTTGTTTAAGAAATCTTTTAATAATTTTGTAAAAGTTTCTAATAATTCAGTATCATTAAAATCAATCAAAAAACCTCTAGGACAATATCCCCATTTATAACCAAATAATATTTTGTTTATTAGAATTAAAGTGGCTGCTTGTATATTACCTGATTCATCCTTTAATGCTAAATAATAATCATCAAAATTATGTCTATCCATTAGCATTCCGTACTGTGATGTTTGATAAAAATTTTTGTTTGGATGTTTATCAGCAAATTCATCAAATTCTTCTTTTAGTATTTGAACTATTTCCATAAGCTTCATTCCTTTACTCTTATATTATAACATATTTTAATAATAATAATATACTTAAAACTTAATTTGTTGTATAATTATATTAGGATGGTGAATTATGAGTAAAATAATAGATGTTAAGGCAAGGGAAATATTAGATTCAAGGGGAGTACCAACAGTAGAAGTAGATGTTTTAACAATTTTAGGTGGTATGGGAAGAGCTAGTGTTCCATCAGGAGCATCGACAGGTTCAAGAGAGGCTTTAGAACTTAGAGATAATGATAAAAGATATTCGGGGAAAGGTGTATTAAAGGCTGTAAGTAATGTCAATGAAATAATAAAACCTAAGCTTATTGGTATGGATTCTAAGAATCAAAATGAAATAGACAAAATGATGATAGATTTAGATGGTACTGATAATAAAAGTAATTTAGGAGCAAATGCAATACTTGCTGTATCACTTGCATGTATAAAGGCAAGTGCAAATGAAGAAAATTTAGAACTTTATGAATATGTAGGAGAATATAGAAATTTACCATATCCAATGCTTAATATATTAAATGGTGGAATGCATGCAGATAATGACTTAGATTTTCAAGAATTTATGATAATTCCTCAATTATCAGATTTTAAAGAAAGAATAAGATGTGCATCTGAAGTATTTTATTGTTTAAAGAAAATATTAAAAGAAAATAATTTAAATACAAATGTTGGAGATGAAGGTGGATTTGCACCAAATATTAAATCTAATGAGGAAGCATTTGATTATATAATGAAAGCTATTGAACAATCAGGTTATAAAGACAAGGTAAAATTAGCATTAGATGTAGCAGCTTCTGAATTTTATAATAAAGATACTAATTTATATGAATTTTCAAATAATAAATATAATACAGATGAAATGATAGATTATTATAAAGAACTTACTAGTAAATATCCTATAATATCTATTGAAGATCCACTTGATGAAACTGATTTTGAAGGATTTAGTAAACTAACAAAAGAACTTAACAATATACAACTTGTTGGAGATGACTTTTTTACAACTAATAAAAAATTACTTCAAAAAGGAATAGATATAGAGGCGGGTAATGCAATATTAATTAAATTTAATCAAATAGGAACAGTAAGTGAAGCGCTTGAAACAATAGATTTAGCTAAGAAGAATAATTATAAAACGATAATTTCTCATAGAAGTGGAGAAACAGAAGACACATTTATATGTGATTTTGCTGTAGGTTTAGATTTAGGACAAATAAAAACAGGTTCTATATCTAGAATTGATAGAGTTGCTAAATATAATAGGTTACTTAGAATTTATGAACAAATAAATGAAAAATAAAAATATTTTCGTTCAATTATTAATATACTTTTAACAGAAGGTGATAAATTGGACGGAATATTTTTTTTAATACTTGCATTTTTTACTATATATACTAGTATTAAACTTTCATATTATGGTGATAAATTATCTAAACAATCAAAACTTGGCACAGCATTTATTGGAGGACTTTTAATCGCATCAATAACATCACTTCCTGAGTTTGTAACTAGTTTATCAGCAGTTATATTTGATAATCCTACTCTTTCTTTTGGTGATATAGTAGGAAGTAATATGTTTAATATATTTGTACTTGCTGTATATAATATTTATTTTTTTAAATCAGATTTTTTTAAAAACACTACTAAAAAACATTTGATAGAATGTTTAATATTATTTATAGATTATATATTTATAATAATTGGTACATTTAATGTAGTAATAGATTATATATCAGTTGTACTTATAATAATGTATATTTCCTATATGATATTTGTATTTAAAAGTGAAAAAGAAAAAACACAAAAAGAATCAAAAGAAAAATATATAATTATTAAATTTATGTTAACTGCACTTGTTATGATTATACTTAGTATATTTTTAACATATCAAGCAGATAAAATATCAAAAATATATCCTAATTTTTCATCAAGTTCAATAGGTGCGATACTTCTTGGTATAACAACATCATTACCTGAAGTTGTTACTACATTTGCACTTATAAAATTTAATAATTTTGATATGGCAATATCTAATATGCTTGGAAGCAATATATTTAACTTTTTAGTTTTATCGTTTTCTGATATTTTTATTAAAAATGATCATATATATAATTATTCAGATAGATATTCATTGTTTTATTTAATAGGTGGATTATTAATAACAATGTTGCTTAGTTTAACAATTTCTTCAAACAAATCTAAAAAGATATACTATTTATTTATATCTTTATTAATTATTTTATCTTATTTATATGTTTGGTATTTGCAATTTACTTAAAATATGGTAAAATATTAATACTGATTTTGAAAGGAAGATATATATGGATGTAGTATTATTAGTAGTATCAGTTTTATTAATAACAATAGTTTTATTACAAAGTGGAAAAGCAGAATCTGCTGGAAATATATTAATGGGTGGTAATGAAGCATTATTTGCCCAAAGAAAAGAAAGAGGTTCTGAATTATTCTTATCAAGAGCAACTCTAGTACTTGGTATTATATTTTTTGTAATATGCTTAGTAATGTCATTTATGTAAAAAGAAAATCTACTAATGTAGATTTTTTTTATTTATTATACTATAATTAAAGAAGGTGATATCATGAGAGATGAAATACTAGAATTACTAAAAAAAGAAAATAATGCTTTATCGGTAACTCAGATTGCGGATAAATTAAGTCTTAATACTGTTGAAGGTTTAACTAAAATTATCGAAACACTAACTGAGTTGCAAGAAGAATGTTTAGTTTATTGTTCAAATAAGGATAAATATATGTTATTTAATGATAGTCATTTACTTAAAGGAAGATTAACAGTAAATAAAAAAGGATTTGGCTTTTTGATAATTGAAGGTTCTGATGATATATATGTAGATTCTAAAAATATGAATGGTGCGTTAAATAATGATATAGTTGTTTGTGAACCAATAAGTGTTAATGGTAGAAAAGAAGCAAGAGTCATTAAGGTATTAAAAAAAGAAAATACTTTAGTTGTTGGTGAATATAATATAATCGATGGTAAGCCTCATTTTACTCCAGATGATGATAAACTAAAAATTGAAATAGAACTTGATGAGAAATCATGTGAAGATTTGGTAGATGGTCATAAAATACAAGTAAGTATAGTAAAAGAACTTAGTAGATATAAGTATAAAGGCGAAGTCGTAAAAATAATAGGTCATAAAAATGATCCCGGTGTTGATATACTTTCTATTGTCTATGATCATGGCATTAATGATATATTTTCAGAAAGTGTTATTAATGAAGTAAATGAAATGCCTATAGAGGTATTAGATTCAGATAGAAAAGGAAGAAAAGATTTAACAAATGAAGTTATATTTACAATAGATGGTGATGATACAAAAGATATAGATGATGCGATATCTATTGAAAAAAAAGGTGATAATTATATATTAGGTGTTCATATTGCAGATGTTTCTTATTATGTTAAAGAGGGTATGGAAGTATATAAAGAAGCATATAACAGAGGTACATCTGTATATCTTGTAGATAGAGTAATACCTATGCTTCCACATAAATTATCTAATGGAATATGTTCACTTAATCCAAACGTTGATAGACTAGCTATTTCATGTGTAATGGAAATTGATTCAAATGGTAAAGTAATATCTCATGAAATATTTGAAAGTGTTATTAAATCAAATATTCAAATGACTTATAAAAATGTTAATAAAATACTTGATGATATAGAAGTGCCTAAAGGATATGAACCTTTTGTTGATAAATTAAAATTAATGTATGAATTATCTACTATACTTAGAAAATCTAAAATTAAAAAAGGGTATTTAGATTTTGATAGTGATGAAGCTAAAATACTTGTAGATGATAAAGGAAAACCAACAGATGTAGTACTTAGAGACAGAGGAAAAGGTGAAAATCTAATTGAAGATTTTATGATAGTTGCTAATGAAACAGTGGCAGAAACTATTTATCATTTAGATTTACCATTTGTATATCGTATACATGAAATTCCAGATGATGAAAAAGTAAATGATTTTTTAAAACAAGTAAGTTCACTTGGTATTGTGGTTAAAGGGGAAAGAACATTTAAATATCCAAAATCTATGCAAAAGATATTAGATCAAGTAAAAGAAAAAGAAGAATTTAAAGTATTATCTACTCAAATGCTTAGATGTATGAAAAAAGCTATTTATAAAGAAGAAAATGTAGGACATTATGGACTTGCTTCTAAATGTTATACACATTTTACTTCACCAATTAGAAGATTTCCTGATACTACTGTTCATAATTTACTTAGAAAGTACTTATTTAATAAACCAGATGAAAAACAATTAAACAAATTAATAACATATTATCAAGATTATTTACCACCTTTATGTATACATGCATCTGAAATGGAAAGAGAATCAATTGAGTGTGAAAGAGATATAGAAGATATGAAAATGGCTGAATATATGGAAGATCATATTGGTGATATATATGATGGATTTATATCATCTATTATGAATTTTGGTATGTTTGTACAGCTTGATAATATGATTGAAGGATTAGTACATGTTAATGAACTTAAAGGTGATTATTATATATTTGATGAAAATACAAAAACTTTAAAAGGCCAAAGAAAAGGTAAAATATATAAGCTTGGTCAAAAAGTAAAAGTAATAGTAACAAATGCTTCAAAAGAACAATCTATAATAGATTTTAATATAATTGAAGGTGATGAAGATGGAAATACTAAATAGAAAAGCAAGATATGATTATGAACTACTTGATAAGTTTGAAGCAGGTATAGTTCTTACTGGAACAGAAATAAAATCTATTAGAAATGGTCAGGCTAATTTAAAAGATAGTTATGCAATTATAAAAAATGGTGAAGCAATTTTACTTAATATGCATATATCAGAATATAAACAAGGTAATGTTTTTAATCATGATGAAACAAGAACAAGGAAACTTTTACTACATAAAAATGAAATAAAAAAAATTAATGATAAAATATCTATAAAAGGTTTAACACTTGTACCTGTTAAATTATATTTTAAAGAAGGAAAAGCAAAAATAGAGCTTGCAATAGCTCGTGGTAAACATACATATGATAAAAAAGAAACTATTAAACAAAGAGATATAGAAAGAGAAGTCAAAAAAAGTTTAAAATATTAATTGTTTTTGACTTTTTCTTTTTTTTATAATATAATTACTTCACTGGGGATGTATATGGTTTCGACAGAAGCATTACTCTTTAAGTACGCAAGTCGCAATTAGCACGTTACGCTAAAAACCAAATAACTGGAAACAAAATTAAATCTGCAGTTGCTTCTCTATTCAGAAGTAATAGTTTAGCTTTAGCCTAAGTATAGGAACTGCAACTTTCTTTAATTTATTTCTTGTGTAAATTATTGAAGGGTCATTTTTAGCAAGATATATTATTATTTGGCTTAAGAATAATAATGAATAATTTTAAGCTTACTAATTTATAGGTTGTTAGTTACTTTTATAAATTAGGACATATATTTAACTAACTAAACTTGTAGAGGCTTATTGTAAAATGTTTTTGGACAGGAGTTCGACTCTCCTCATCTCCACCAATATAAAAATAAAAAAGATACATCTAAAATGTATCTTTCTTTAATTTAAAGTTAATTTTTTATCATCATAACTACTAACATCATAATTTTTTTTATCTTCATCATTAATATAATATAAATAATCATCTTGTAGATTATAATAATTTGGAAGAGTTAAATCAAGCCAATGACCTGGTATTTCACAATAAGTACTTGCTATACCATTTAGAAATGATTCACCACTATCTTCTTTACAATTATAATTATTTTTGAGCATGTTACAGAAATATATAACTCCTACTTCTTTATTTAAAAAGTGCATATTTGGACCTATTCCAGCAGGATTATTATTATTTAAATAATTATAACTATTAACATTAGTTCCACATTCACAATAAACTATTGAAAGTGCAACTTCTTTATTAATACCATATATATTAGAATATTTATAAATCATTTCTTCAATTTCCATGTCTGTTTCATAAATATCGTTTGTTCTAATTGAATCATCTAAATCAAAGTTTTCAGGATTATTATAAATATCTCTTATAGTAGTTAAAATAGCTAATTCCATATTATCATAAAAAGTATTATTAATACAATAACCATGTTGCCATCCAGAACTATGGAAATTACTAGTCATATCATATAACTTATCCTTTATAACTTTTTCATCTAATTGGAACACTTTACTATAATAACTAATCGCATCATCAACACTATATATTCTATTATCTTCATTTTCAATAGCCACATTACTATTAGCATAACTATTAATTTTACTTGCATTAACGCCTGTTAAAGATGTTGATAATATTAAAGATGTGACAAGTAAATTCTTTTTTAATTTTAATAATGTTTCTTTTTTCATAATATCACCCTTTTTTTCACACACAAACAGTGCCAATTTTATCACATTTTACATTTTATGTCAAATAAAAATTTACTTTTATTTACATTAATTGTATAATTATAATAGGTGATAAAATGAAGAATATAATAGTAATAAATGGATATGGTGGTTCAGGTAAAGATACTTTTGTTGAACTTGTTTCAAAATATAATAAAGTATACAACTTTTCCTCAGTTGATAAAGTAAAAGAAATCGCAAGATTAATAGGCTGGAATGGACAAAAGGAAGAAAAAGATAGAAAATTTTTAAGTGATTTAAAAAAATTAACTACTGATTATAATGATATGTCTTTTAATAGTATTAAGGATGCAATTAATGATTTTAATTCATCTGATAAAGAAATAATGTTTATACATGTAAGAGAACCTGAAGAAATCAAAAGAATTGTTGATAAATATCATGCTAAAACATTATTTATAAAAAGAGATGATATTAAAAAAGTAACATCCAATTATTCAGATGCTAGTGTTGAAAATTATAATTATGATTTTATTATTAATAATACAACACTTGAAGATCTAGATAAACAAGCTTCTAACTTTTATACATTAATAAATAAATAATAGACATACTATTAATGGTGAAGAATATGTTAATAAGACTAGGATATGTCGCAATTACTAATGCACTAGATGTAACTTCATCTAGTGTTTTAACTTTTACAGAGTTTAATAAAAATAAAGATTTTGATAAATTAGATAAAATAATTAAATCTAATTTTGAAGATTTAATACAAATATTAAAATATAATATTAAAAATAATATTCATTTTTACAGATTAACTTCTAAACTTATACCTCTTGCAACTCATAATGAGGTAAATTTTGAATATATAAATAAATATAAAGAATATTATAATGAAATATCTAAATTAATAGATAAAAATCATATGAGAGTAGATGTACACCCGGATCAGTTTTGTGTACTTAATAGTACAAAAAAGGAAGTAATAGATAGTTCGATAGAAATATTAAAATATCATTTTAATATATTAAAAGCATTAAAAATAAAGAATCCAATAATAGTTCTTCATGTAGGAAGTAATGTTCTTGGTAAAGAAAATTCTATTAAAAGATTTATTAATACATTTAATAAACTTCCTGAAAAATTAAAAGAAGTAATTGCACTAGAAAATGATGATAAAGTGTTTAACGCAAAAGATGTACTTTATATTTGCAAAAAACTAAATATACCATTTGTATTTGATTTTCATCATCATAAATGTAATCCATGCGATAATATAGAAGATATTATGAAAGATATAATTAATACATGGGATAATATAAGGCCAAAAATGCATATTTCATCGCCAAAAAATAAAACTAAAAAAGAATATAGATCTCACCATGATTATATTAATTATAAAGATTTTAATGAACTTATTAATTTAATTAAACCATATAAAAAAGATATTGATATTATGATAGAAGCAAAGATGAAAGATGATGCGTTATTTAGATTAATTAGAACTATTAAATATTATAATAATTATAAATTCATAGATGATACTTCTTTTTATGTGTTATAATTGTTATGCGACTAATATAATAAATCAAGGGTGAAGTGAATTTAAATGAAAAAGTATTTAACATATGTATTTATATTCTTATTATCATTTTTATTTATATTTAATGTAAATGCACAGGAATTTCCTAATATAATAAGTAGAAATGTAATACTTATAAATATGGATAATAATGAAGTAATATTTGAAAAGAATTCAGAAGATAAAGTATTAATTGCATCTCTTACTAAAATGATGACAGCACTTGTTTCAATAGAAAATATAGATAATTATGATGAAAAAATAATTATTACAAGTGATATGATATCTGGTATTGACTATGATTATTCTAAAGTAGGTTTTAAACAAGGTGATGTAGTAACTTATAATGATATACTATATGGAATATTATTAAAATCAGGTGCAGATGCGACAAATATAGCTGCAATAAGTACTAGCGGTTCTATTGATAGTTTTGTTGAAAAAATGAATGAAAAAGCAAAAGAACTTAAAATGAATAATACTCATTTTACAAATACTATAGGCATTGATAATGAAAACCATTATTCCACAGCAAAAGATCTATCTATTCTTTTAAAATATGCATTTAATAATAAAAAGTTTAAAGAAATATTTACAAGTGAATCCTATATAACAACAGATTCTAAACACAATATGAATGGTCCACTAAAATATATTCATAATGATGAATTTAAAATGGATTATGTAGTGGGTGCTAAAACAGGATATACAAAAGCAGCTGGATATTGTCTAGCCTCTATATCTAAATATAAAAATCATGATTATTTATTAATTACAATAGGTGCTGATTCAAAAGACACAAAACAATATTTTATAGATTCTAAAAATATATATGAATATTATTTTAATAATTATGATTATAGAAAAATATTAAATAAAGATGATACAATTATTAAACTAAAAACACAATATGATGAAGAAATAATAATTAAATCAAAAGAAAAAGTAGTTAAATATTTAGATAAATCATTAGATATAGATGAATTAAATTTCGAATTTGATGGTGATAAAATAATAAAAAAAGGTATAAAGAAAAATGATAAAATTGGAACTTTTTATATAAAAGATAACGATAGAGTTCTTTATGAAAAAGAAATATATTCTCCAAAAACAGTAAGAATTACATTTGATTATTTTATTAATCATAATAAAATAGAATTAATTTTATTATCTATACTTACAATACTACTTATAATAAGTATGAATAAACTTTTAAAAAATAGGAAAAATATACATAGGTGATAATATGTATTATTTAAACTATTTTTTTATTTTTTCAACTGTTGGGTATTTATATGAAACATTATACTTTATGATTACAAAACAAACTGCAAATAGTGGATTTTTATATGGTTATTGGACACCAGTATATGGAATTGGTGCAGTTTTAATAATTTATATATCTAAAAAAGTATTTAAGTCTTTAAAAATAAATAAATTCATTGAAGTAATAATATTCTTGTTTATAATATTTTTTGTTTTAACATTTATAGAATTTATAGGAGGACATCTTCTTCATTTTGTTTTTCATAAAGATTTTTGGAATTACACAAATTATAAATATAATTTAGGCAAATATATATCATTAGAAGTATCTGGAATATGGATATTATTTACTTTATTATTTCTTTATCTAATAAAACCATGGATGGATAAAATAATAAAAAAAATACCAAAAGTAATAACATATATACTTTTGATATTATTTATTGTAGATCTAACTTGTACATTAATATTTAAAAATAAATTAATATAATAATTTTATTTTGTGACCTTTACTTTCAATAAAACCTTCATCTTTTAAATTTTTAAGTTCTCTCATAAGTGCACTTCTATTAACACCTAAATAATCAGAAAGGGCGGTATAATTATATGGCAGGTATATGTTTACGGAACCTGTCTTTTTTCTATTTATTGAAAAATATTCTAATAATTTATCTCTTATGGATTTTTTAGTAATTATTTGAAGTCTTTCATTTTTAATTTTATTCTTTTCATTTAATATTAAAAACAAATTCTTTATAAATTGGTTATAGTATGCCTTAGATGTATCTTCTATATTTAAAAGTGTATCTTCATCAATAATGATAATGTTTGTATCTTCCTTAGATATCATTTCATATTCACTAGATTCAACATATGATATAGATGATGCGATAATATCATTTTCAAAAAATTCTTCTACAATAATATTATTTCCGTCATAATTATTTCTTACAATTTGTATATAACCTTCTTTAATTATTCCAATAGAATTTTTATCAACTAAAGATTTAGGTATATTAGTGTTTTTATTAAAAATAATAGTATGTGCTTCTAGCATTTTTAATAATTTATCAATATTATTTTTTGAAATTTTTTCAAAAGGTTTAATCATTTTACATCACCTTGTAAATATTTTATCATTTTTTCTTAAAAGTTGCAATTGCAACACTACATTTTTTTTAAAAAATGCTATACTCAGTTTAACGATAGAAGAAAGTAGGTGTAAAAATGAAAATAATTAAAAGAGATGGGCATATAGTAGACTATAGTCCAGATAAGATAGAAAATGCAATAAAAAAAGCAAATGCCGATGTAGATGAAGAAGATAGAGTAACAGAAACTCAAATAAAAAATATAATTAAATATATTGAAGGGCTAAAAAAGAAAAGAATGCTTGTTGAAGATATTCAAGATATTATAGAAATGCGTTTAATGGCATTAGGTAAATACGTTTTAGCTAAAGCATATATTACATATAGATATACAAGAGAACTTGTTAGAAGAAGTAATACAACAGACCGTTCTATTAAAGAATTAATTAATGGTGAAAGTGAATATTGGAATACAGAAAATTCTAATAAAAATGCTACTGTTGTAACTACACAAAGAGATTATCTTGCCGGTATTACATCAACAGATATTACAAGAAGATTTCTTTTACCAGAAGATATAGTAAAGGCTCATGATGAAGGTATTATACATTTTCATGATGCAGATTATTTTGCACAAAATGCACTTCATAATTGTGAATTAATTAACTTAGAAGATATGCTTCAAAATGGAACTATAATAAATGAAGTTATGATAGAAAAACCACATAGATTTATAACAGCTGCAACAATTGCAACTCAAATAATACTTGCAGTTTCATCATCTAGTTATGGTGGAGCAACTATTTCACTTACTCATTTAGCACCTTTTGTAAGAAGTAGTTATCAAATATATTTAGATAAATATAAAAAGAGTAAACTACCTAAAAAAAAATGTGAAGAATTAGCTAAATATGATATTAAAAAAGAAATAGAAGCAGGTGTTCAAACATTTAATTACCAAGTAAATTCAATGACTAATACTAATGGACAAGCACCTTTCTTATCAGTTGCTATGTATCTTGGTGAAACAGAAGAATATAAAGAAGAACTTGCTATGATTATAGAAGAATTTTTAAATCAAAGAATACTTGGATTTAAAAATGAAAAAGGTGTATATATTACCCCAGCTTTTCCAAAACTTTTATATGTACTTGAAGAAGATAATATGGATCCAAAAGGTAAATATTATTACTTAACTAAACTTGCTGCTAAATGTACTGCTAAGAGAATGGTACCAGATTATATTTCTGAAAAAGTAATGAAAGAACTTAAGAAAAATGAATTTGGAGAAGGTGAATGTTATCCTTGCATGGGATGTAGAAGTTTCTTAACTCCAGATAGATCAATCAGTTTAGGAAACATTTCAAAATGTGGAAATTATAAAGAAGGTGTAGGTAAATATTACGGTAGATTTAACCAAGGTGTTGTAACTATCAACTTACCTGATGTAGCACTTTCATCTGGAAAAGATATGGACCTTTTTTGGAAAATATTTGATGAAAGATTAGAACTTTGCCATAGAGCACTTCAAATAAGACATAAAAGACTTTCTAAAGTAACTTCTGATGTAGCACCTATACTTTGGCAACATGGAGCACTTGCAAGACTAGATAAAGGAGAAAGTATTCATGAACTTCTTCATCATGGATATTCAACTATATCACTTGGATATGCTGGATTATATGAATGTGTTAAATATATGACAGGTCACTCTCATACTGATAATGGTAAAGGTAAAGAATTTGGTCTTGAAGTTATGCAAAGAATGAATGATGCTTGTAAAGCATGGAAAGAAGTAGAAGATATAGATTATTCTGTATATGGAACTCCTATTGAATCTACTACTTATAAATTTGCCAAAGGATTAAGAGAAAGATTTGGTAAAATTAAAGGTATTACTGATAGAGACTATATAACTAATTCATACCATGTACCAGTATTTGAAGAAATAGATGCATTTACTAAATTAAAACTTGAAAGTGAATTTCAAAAGCTTTCACCAGGTGGAGCAATCTCTTATATAGAAACTCCAAATCTTGAAAATAATTTAGAAACAGTAATGGAAGTTATTAGATTTATATATGATAATATAATGTATGCAGAACTTAATACTAAATCTGATTATTGTCAAGAATGTGGTTATACAGGTGAAATATTAATAGATGATGATATGGAGTGGTATTGTCCAAATTGTGGCAATAGAGATCACGCTAAATTAAATGTTGCAAGAAGAACTTGTGGTTATATAGGTTCAAATTTTTGGAACAAAGGAAGAACTCAAGAAATAAAAGAAAGAGTAATTCACATCGATAATAAAGATGATGAGGAATAATGAGATATAATAAAATAAGAAAGATGGATATCTCTAATGGTCCAGGCGTTAGAGTATCCATATTTATGCAAGGATGTCATTTTCATTGTAAAGATTGTTTTAATTCTGAAACTTGGGATTTTGAAGGTGGTAAAGAATACACTGATAAAACTATAGATAGAGTATTAGAACTTTGTGAAAAAGAATATATAGTAGGTTTATCTATATTAGGAGGCGAACCAATGCATCCAAAAAATATAGAAGGAACTACTAAACTTGCAAAAAAATTCAAAGAAAAATTTCCAAATAAGAATATATGGGTATGGACTGGTTTCTTATTTGAAAATATAAAAGATAATGAAGTATTTAATTATATAGATACTTTAGTAGATGGTCAATTTAAAACTGAATTATTTGATCCGAAATTAAAATGGAAGGGTTCATCAAATCAGAGGGTTATCGATGTTAAAAAAAGCTTAAAAAATAATAAAGTAGTTATACTAGAAGATGAAGAGTAATTTGTACTCTTTTTTTCTATTTTATGTTTACTTTTTTTTTATTTAATGATAGAATGTATTTAGAATAAGAGGGAGCGAATAAAATGAATGAAATATTACAAAATATAATGTTGTTTATAAATGAACATACACTTTTATTAATAGGTATATGTGTTTTTTTAATATTGGTATTAATTGGATATTTAATAGATAATAGTGTTAAATCTAGAAGAATAAAAAGAAATATTAAAAATACTGATCAAGTGCCTAAAAATATAAAAGAAGAAATAATTAAAGAAGCTGAAGATAAAGCAATAAAAAAAGAAGAACCAGTTGTTTTAGAAAATTTAAATGATAATCAAGAAATTCAAGAAGAGATAACTTCACCTATTGAACAATCATTAGAATTAAATTCTAGTGGACAACCATCATTAGATATTAATTTAGATAATAATATGCAAATATCAAGTGATGCTCAAACTCCAGTAGTTGAAGATACACCTTCGACAATTAATAATGAAGATTTATCTAATGCTGAATTTCCATCATTAGATTTAAATAATACAAATGATATATTAGATATTAAAGAAGAAAATTCGTTGCCACAACAAGATATTAATATAGATCCAGATTTAGCATTGATGAATAACGTATCTACAGATGAATATACAAATGATAAGAAATTATCAGAAATACTTTTTGATATTGAAAATTCTAATATTATTGAAAAAGAAGAAAATAACAATAATATTTTTACAAGTGATTCTTCAAATATTGTAGTGAATAATGATGTGAAAAAAGATGATGTTCAAATACAAAACAATGACAATGCATCTGATGAATTAGATAGAATAATGAGAAAATTATCTACTATGAACAACAGTGTTGAAGATGACAATTATACTAATATATTTTAAAAAAGGATAATTCCTTTTTTATTTTACAAAGTATATATGTTATAATTTATATGTTAGTAGGTGATAAAAAAATGGAACACTTAAAAAAAATAACTATATTATTGTTAATAATTATATCTACAGGATGTTCTGTTGAATATAATTTAACTATTAATGAAGATTATTCAATAAGTGAAAAAGTAACTGCTTTAGAAAATACTAAAAAAATGGAATCTATAACTAGGTCAAAAGGGGAACAATCTGTAACATATTTATATAATATGTTTAAAAGAGATAATGAAAATATTAATTTTACATCAAATGAAAGTTCTGATAATACATCTGCGACTGCTACAACAACACATAATAGTATAGAAGAATATTCTAGTAAATTTAAAAGTGATGTATTTAATAAAGTTAATGTAACAAAAAATAATGGTATTGTGTCACTTACTACAACTCAAACAACACCTTTAAGTGATAATGATAGTTATTCATTAATATATGATGATATAACTATTAAAATATATGTGCCATTTAAAGTATTAGAAAATAATGCTGATGAAACATCAGGTGATACATATATATGGAAAATAAAGAAAAATGATGAATTAAAAACAATAAAATTAACATATGATGAAAATAGTAAAAAAAATAATGTTAATATAAAAATAAATAATAAAACGTTCAGTATAAACTATGTAATAATAACTATTAGTGGTATAATATTAGTTATAGCAGTTATTGTTTTAATAGTTGTTATGAAGAATAAAAAGAACAATACATTTTAGGAGGTACTATGAGTTTAGAAAGTTTTTTAAACATATTAAAAAAAGTAGTAGATATTTGTTTAGTATGGATATTGTTTTACTATATTTTAAAGAATGTAAGAAAAAATGTTAAATTTTCACTTTTATTTAAAGGTATAGTAGCAATTATAATAGTTAAATTAATAAGTGATTATGTAGGCTTAACTACAATAGGTTTATTATTTGAATATTTAATTTCTTGGGGACCACTTGCTATTATAATTATATTTCAACCAGAAATCAGAGGTGTTTTAGAACAACTTGGTAAAACGCAATTACTTGGAAGACATAAAACACTAACTGTAACTGAAAGAGAAAAACTAGTTTCAGAACTTGGAATAGCAATTGATTATTTAAGAAAAAATAGAATAGGTGCTCTTATAGTAATAGAAAGAGATACATCACTTTCTGAATATATAGAAAGAAGTAAAAAATTATATGCTGAACTTTCTAATGAATTATTATGCGCAATATTCTTCCCAGATAATCCACTACATGATGGTGGTGTAATACTTCAAGGTGATACAATTACATGTGCAGGAGCAGTTTTTCCTACAACTGTAGATATGAAATTCTCTAAAAGACTTGGAACAAGACATAGAGCGGCTATAGGTATATCAGAAGAATCTGATGCACTTGCTATTATAGTATCTGAAGAAACTGGTAGAGTATCACTCGCAGTTGGTGGTAAATTAAATTATAATTTATCAGTTGATGAATTAAAATTAATGATTCTTGATGAATTAATGCCAAAATCAGAAACTTTTGTAGTTGAAAGTGATGAGGAGGATGAGATAGATGAAATTAATTAAGAAATTATTTAGATTTATAGATAAACATTTTATAATACCAATAACAAAATTCTTTGTATTTATTGGTGAAAAATTAAAAATAACCGATAAACCACTTGAAAAAGCAATAAGTAAAAAAAGTAGTTTAATAGTCTTATCGTTAATATTCGCAGTTATTGTATTCTTTATAGTTGATAGACATAATACAACTCTTTTAGAAACAAATGCTGAAGTAATATATAATAGACCAATTTCAGCTACATATAATGATGAAGAATATGTAATAGAAGGTCTTCCAAAAACAGTAGATATTACATTAATTGGTACAAAAGCTAATCTATATTTAGCTAAACAATTACCAGCTCAAGATGTTACAGTAGATTTAAGTGATTTAAAACCAGGTGTGCATAAAGTAAATTTAAAATATAAACAATCAATATCATCTGTAGAATATAAACTTGATCCATCACAAGTAACAGTTGTAGTATCTCCAAAACAATCAGAAACAAGAGAAATAAAATCAGATATAGTAAATATTAATAAACTTGATTCTAAACTATCTATAAATAGTGTTAAATTAGATCAAGAAGAAGTAATAATAAAAGGATCTAGTTCAGATTTAGAAAAAGTATCAACAATAAAAGCACTTGTTAATGTTAATAACATGGCAAATCCAGCCGCAGGGACAAATACACTTAAAGATGTAGACCTTGTCGCATATGATGAAAACGGTACTAAAATGGATATAGAAATGGTCCCAGCAAAAGTAAATGCTACTATAGAAATAGAATCGCCTAAGAAAGATGTACCACTTGAAGTAGAAACAACAGGTAATGTAGTATTTGGTAAAGCTATTAAAACAATTAATTCTAGTGTACAAAAAGTAACTATATATGGAGATTCTAAGACACTAGAAAATACTAATAGTATAAAAGTACAAGTAGATGTAAGTGATCTTAAAAATAATAAAGATTACACTGTATCTATTAAAAAACCATCAGGTATAAGAGAAATATCTGAAAAAACAGTAAATATTAAAATAGAACTTGATAACGAAGCCACTACTGAAATATCAGGAGTAAGATTAAGTTATATTAACTTAGGTTCAAATTATACAGTACAAGCATTAAGTGAAAATCAAACAGAAATATCTGTAATATTAAAAGGTGTAGAATCAGTAATATCTAATATAGATTCAACATCTATAGAAGCTTATATAGATTTAGATGGCTTAAAAGAAGGAGAACACAAAGTAAAAATCAAAGTAAAAGGTGAAGATCCTAGAGTAAAATATGAACCAAAAGTTACTGAAACAAAAATAAAAATTGCTACAAAATAGCAATTTTTTATTTTTCTTTTTTAAAACATATTGACAACCTTTAATTTTTATTCTAAAATAAATAATGTAAAAATAGGAAAGGAGAAGTAAAACATGTCAGAAAAAAGTAAAAATATTCTATTAGGAGTATTAATCGTTGGTTTAGTATCAATGACTGTAGCATATGCAGCATTATCAACTACATTAACTATTAATGGTACTGCTAATGTTGATGCAACTAGATGGGATATTCATTTTGCTAATGTACAAAATGTAACTGGACAAAATAATTTACTAGCTGGTACAAATGAAGGAACTGTAACTTCAATGGGTACTTTAGATTCAGAATCGCTAAGTACTACAGGTACTAATAATGCAACTGGTACTTTAATTGATAATTTAATTGTGTCTTTACATAAACCAGGTGACTGGGTAAAAGTTAATTTTGATATAGTTAATGCAGGTACAATCGATGCAAAATTAGGATCATTTAATAAATCAATTGTAAAAACTACACCAGCTACACCAACTACAACAGAAGAAAATGATATTAATGATGGTATAACTTATACTGTTAAATGTGGTGAAGCAAGAGCTACTGCAGTTGCTCCAGTAGCATTAAATGCTGGCCAAGAAATTGATAGAAACAATGACAAAGTTGAATGTGAATTATATGTAGAATATAATGAGTTAACTAATAGTCATACAGCTGGTACAGATCAAACTGCTGGTGATAACAATGATAGAACATTCAGTTTAAATGCTAGTTGGTCATATGTTCAAAAATAGTTTTACTATTATATAAATTGACACTGTTTTACACAGTGTTTTTTTATTATATTGACAAGTTTATTATTTTTAGATAATATTATATTGTAATAATAGGAAAGGAGAACATATGAGAGGGAATAGTAAAAGTGTAGCACTTGCAGTTTTAGGTGTTATATTAGTTGGTATGACTATTGCTTATGCAGCACTTCAAACTAATTTAAGTATTAGTGGTAGCGTTCAATCTCCATCTGTTAGTTGGGATGTACATATTATTAATTTTGCTAAAGGTACTGTAGTTGGTTCTGCAACTGGTCCAACTGCTGAAGAATTAACTACAGGTGGTCACTTAAATGCAACTGCAATATCAGATGTAGCTGTTAATTTACCAAAACCAGGAGATAGTATTACTTATTCATGGGATATAGTTAATGCTGGTACAATAGATGCTAAATTAACTTCTGCTCCAACAGGTGGAATTAGATGTACAGATGGTAAAAATTGTAACGATATCACTTATAATTTAGCATGTGATACAGCTGCTTCAACTGCTAATAATGTACTTTATGCAACTAATGATGGTGATACAGATACAGCTCATTGTACTTTAGTAATTTCTCGTGCTGCTGCAACAGTTTCACAAGATGCTAATCAAACTTATACATCAAATGATGGTGCAGGTACATTCAATATGGCTTGGACTTATGTACAAAATTAATCATAGTTTAATATAAACTATGATTTTTTATTTATATAAACTTCTATTTTTTAGAAGTTTTTTTATTTTTATAGGGGAATTTTTATTTTTATGACGAATATATATATTAGAATATATTTTTTGGGAATATTGCTCAGATAAAAGAATATTTTCTAAAGAGTATGAAGCAGTATAGATATTTACATTTATAGATATTTGTTTCATTGACAAAACTTTATTTATAATGTATATTTATTATAGAGTAAAGGGTGATAAGAGATGTATAATGATAATAGAAAAACTGTTATTTTAATTTTACTTGGTATTGTTATAGTTTCTATTTCAATCGCATATGCATCACTTGCGACTAATTTAAATATTGGTGGTACTATAAGCTCTCCAAGTGCTAATTGGGATATACATTTTATTAATTTTTCATCATCATCTACTCCAGCTAATACAACATCTGGGCAAACTAATACTGGTGAAATTAAATCAGTTTCAACTTCTGGGACATCTATAAATAATTTAAAAGCAGAGCTTAAAAAACCAGGGGATTCAATAGTTTATACATTTGATATTAAAAATTTTGGTAATATAGATGCCAAACTTACATCATTTAATAGTAATATAACTTGTGGTAATGATTGTTCACATGCTAATTTTTTAATATCATGTTTAGATTCTAATAGTAATTTATTTCAAGAAAATAATATATTACATGCTAATGAAACAATTAATTGTACTTTATCATTAAAGTTTAATGATGATGCAAGTATAAGTGATGATGTAAGTGCGAATATAAGTGCTAACTGGATTTTTTCACAAAATTAACATAGAATTTCTATGTTTTTTTATTTGTACTTCATTGACAAAAGTTAACTAATAATATATAATCAAAATGTATGATAGGAGAATGCAGTATGGATAGTATAAAGAGAGATTATAAAGAAATCTTAATTGCAATTCTAATTATGGGTATTATCTCAATGACTATTGTATATGCCAATTTTACTAGAAGACTTCAAATAATAAATATGGCATCAGTTAACAATACTAATTGGGATATTCATTTTGAAAATTTAGTTCAAAAGCCTAATTCAAATAGTGATGCTGCAGAAATAATATCCCCTGCTGTTATATCAGAAGGTAAGACTATAATAAGTGGTTTAGATGTTAATTTTAACAAACCAGGTGATTATGTAACATATACATTTGATATAGTTAATAATGGTGAATTAGATGCTAAATTATATAATTATGTAAAAAGTACACCAACTTGTGAACCTAGTGATGTTATATGTAATTCAATTATTTATAGTATAAAATATACTGATGGGAGTAATATTAAAACTTCAGATATATTAAAAGTAAATGAAAGAAGAAGTGTTACTTTAACATTAAAATTAGATGATTCAGTAACTTCTATGCCTGGCAAAAAAATAGAAATATCCAATATAAATGCTGTATTTGATTATGTACAAAACTAATAAAAAATAAAAGAATAGGAAGGTGAAAATGAAAACTAGTGTTAAAAAATGTTTATTGATTGAAATTTTACTAGGAATTAGTGCATTATTAAATTTCATTTTCCCTGTTATATTCAATCATGATAGACAAATTATTTTTTTAGCTATTGCTTTACTTATTACATTTTTTTCTTTGGGTATAGATTTAAAAAGAAATGCTAATGATAAAAATGTAATTAGAAATATATTAATATATATATTTATATATTATATTATTATTTATCTAGCAGGTTTATTTATAGGATTTGCTAGAACAATATATAGTTATACATTTTCAAATTTAATAAATAATATTTTACCTACATTATTTACAATAGTATTAATGGAATTAATAAGACATGAACTTATAAATAAAACAAATAAAAATAAATTAGTTTTAATAACATCTTGTATATTATTTATATTATTTGAATCTAGTTATAGTTTTGGTGCCTATAATATGGCAGTAAAAGAAGAAGTATACAAATATATAGGATTAGTAGTAATCGCAAGTATATCTAAAAACATATTAATGACTGTTTTAAATACTAGGACTGACGCCTATCCTGGCATTTTATATAGAATTATAATGGAAGAATTAATATATGTTGTTATAATAGTTCCAAATTTAGGTCCATATTTAGAATCAGTCGCATTGATAATTTTACCAGTATTAATATCATTTATGGTTATTAATACAGAAAAGAAAAAAGTTGTTGATAAACCTAAGGATAGGAAAAAATTAAATAAATTTTACTTAGTAGTAACCGTAATATTGTTAATGTTAGTGTTATTAAATTCTGGTTTACTAAAATATCAAATTATGGTAATAGGTTCTAATTCAATGTATCCTTATATGGAAAAGGGTGATGTGATATTCTTAGAAAGAATGAAGAATGATGAACTAAAAGAAATTAAAAAAGGTGATATATTAGTATTTAGATATGATAATAAAATAATAAACCATAGAGTTACTAAAGTAGTAGAAAGAAGTGGACAACTTTACTTTACTACAAAAGGTGATAATAACAATCAAGAAGATAATACAGTAACTAAACAAGAAGATGTTATTGGTATAACACTTCATAGAATAAAATATATAGGACTTCCAAGTATTTGGTTAAGTGAAGTATTTGATTAGAAGGAGAGTTAGTATGAAAAAGAATAAAAAAGAGATAGTTATTATAATAGGAATAATAGTATTTGCAATTTTAACTGGTTATTTCTATAAAGAATCAAAAACAATTAAATCAACTGGTGAAATTAGATATACTGAAAAAAGTAATATAAATTATAAAGTATATTTAACAGATAAAAAATATTATAATAGAGATTATTTGGATGAAGGAATGCAATATATATCTAGTATTATAGATTATATTGATATAAACTATAATTACAATGTTAAATTTGAACAAGAAAATAGTTATACAATTAATAAAAAGGTTTTAGCAGATGTAAAAATAGTTGATTCGGATAAAAATGATAAGATCATATATAGTAAACAAGATGTTATAAAAGAAGAAACAGTAACAAGCGATGAAATTAATCTACAAGATAATATAAAAATCGATTATAAAAAATACAATGGTTTAACTAATGAGTTTAAAACAAATTATGCGATAAGTGCAGATTGTAATTTAGTTGTATCATATTATGTATATTATGAAAATGAATATGGTGATATTAAACAAAATAGATTACTTAATGTAACTATTCCATTATCACAACAAATGATTAATATTACAAAGAGTGATAATATTAATTCTACAAATACATATTTAGGAACAACTACAAAGGCTACAATCAATAGTTTAATGCTTACAATATCACTAATACTAGGTGTAGTAACAATAATCTTAGTTTTAGCTTTAATCGCACAAATAATAAGAAGAAAAGCTAAAGAAAGTAAATATGAAAGATTTATAAAGAAAATATTAAGAGATTATGATTCATATATAACTGAATCAAAAGAACAAAATTATTCAACTAACAAACCAATAATCAAAGTAGGAAGCTTTAAAGAATTATTAGATGTAAGAAATAATGTTGAAAAAGCTATTATATATATAAAAGAAAATGAAAATGTTAGTAAATTCTTAATTATTGATAATGAAATTTATGAATATACAGTAACAAGACAAGAAATGGATAAATAATCCATTTCTTTTTTTATGCCAATTTTTACACAACTCTATCTGTGTTCGTAATTTTTTTGATTTTTATAGGGGAATTTTATTTTTTTTGACGAATATATATATTGGAGGTATATAATCATGGAAAATAAAGTAAACTTAAAAGATGAAAATTTAAAAAGAATAAAAGAACTAATAGAAAGTAATATAGTATTTCAGCGAAAATCAAATATTATAAAAGAAAGAAATAGATTAGAAACATATTATAATATAGGAAGAGAAATAGTAGAAGCCATAGGCATTAGAAGTGAATATGGTAAAAGTCTATTAAAAGAATATTCAAAAGAATTAACTACTCTTTATGGTAAAGGATATAATTATACGAATTTAAAAAATATGAGACAATTATATTTGACTTTTAAAAAAAGTCGCACAATGTGCGACCTTTTGAGTTGGTCTCATTATAGATATATTTTACCAATAAAAGAGGAAAGTAAAAGAAACTATTATATTAACTTATGTATACAAAACAGATTAACGGTAAGAAAGTTAATTGAAGAAATAAAATCAAAATCATATGAAAGATTAATATCACCAAATAAAAATAATATAAAATTACTTAAAGAGTCATATGAACCAAAAATAATAGATATGATAAAAGATCCGATAATAATAGAATGTGATAAATTGATAATTGAAAAAATTGATGAAAGAGTACTTAAAGAAATATTGCTTGAAAATATAGAAAAAACATTACTTAATTTGGGAGTAGGTTTTTCTTTTGTAGGAAGTGAACAAAGAATAAAAGTAGGAAATAATTATAGATTTATAGATTTAGTATTTTTTAATATAGAATTGAATTGTTTTGTTTTAATAGAATTAAAAATAAAAAAATTAGATATAAGAGATATAGGTCAATTAGAATTTTATATAAATTATTATGATACGGAAATAAGAAAACCATATCACAATAAAACAATAGGAATAATAATATGTAAGAAAAATGATAAAGGAATATTAAAATATAATAAAAAAGATAATATATTGGTAACAACCTATAAATTATCTAAAAAACAATTAGTTAATAATTAATTCATCTTTACAATTAAAAGAATAAAAAAGTATTATAATTGTTGACTTTATTCATAAAATTTACTATAATCTTAATTGGTACATTTATTAACCCCACATATAGAATCTCTGTGGGAAGGAGAATCTATTAAAAGAAAGGGAATAAAATATGAAAACATTTATGGCAAAACCAGCCGAAATTAAACGCGATTGGTATGTTATTGATGCAACTGGAATAAGCTTAGGTAGAGTAGCATCAAAGGCAGCCTCAGTACTTCGCGGAAAACACAAAGCAATTTATACACCTAATGTTGATTGTGGAGATTATGTTATTATAATCAATGCTGACAAAGTTAAATTAACTGGTAACAAACTTGAAGATAAGATCTATTATAATCATAGTGGTTATACTGGTGGTTTAAGAGAAAGAACTGCTAAAGTAATGCTTGAAAAATATCCTGAAGAAATGATGGAAAGAGCTGTTAAAGGAATGCTTCCTCATAACAGATTAGGTCGTAAAATGGGTAAAAAATTATTTGTTTATAGAGGTTCTGAACATAAACAAATAGCTCAACAACCTAAAGAAATGAAAGTAGACTAATAGGAGGGTATCATGGCAAATAAAATTTATTATGGAACAGGTCATAGAAAATCATCTATTGCTAAAGTAAGAATGACATCTGGTAAAGGTAATATTACTATTAACGGAAAAGATGTAAATGAATATTTACCATTTCCTACATTAGTTATGGATTTAAAACAACCACTTGAAGCAACTAATACATTAGATAAATTTGATATTGATGTAGTAGTTAAAGGTGGAGGTTTTTCAGGACAAACAGGAGCAACTCGTTTAGGTATAACAAGAGCATTATTAGAATATGATAAAAATACAGATCCAGAATCTGAAACATCTTTTAGAAGAATTCTTAAAGCTAAAGGATTTATTACTAGAGATGCAAGAGTTAAAGAAAGAAAGAAACCAGGTTTAAAGAAAGCAAGAAAAGCACCACAATTCTCAAAAAGATAATATATATTGCAAAAGAAAACATCCATTACTGGATGTTTTTTTATATTTTAAAATCATTTATATCATCATCTGACATATCTTTTCCATCGAAAAATGTTTTTTCTTCGTATTTTAATATTTTACCTACTATATTATATGGTATTTTTTTTATTAATTTATTATATTCTGTTATTATTTCATTATAATATTTTTTACAAGCTTTTAATGATTCGTCTAAATCTTCTATATTATATAATAATTTTATTACTTCTTCATCTTTATCAAGTACATCATAATTATCTTTGACAAAGTTTACTTTATTCATTGCCTCGATTAATTTTCTATCCATATCAAAACTACTTATATTTTCTTCTTTTAAGCTAGTTATATCATCTACTAATACTTTTTTAGTTTTAATTTTTTCTTTTATATTATTATTTAGTTTTAATATAATATCAAATTTATCTCTTAAGCAATCATCTATTTTACTTTCTACTTCATTTATTTTTATTATATAATCTTGATATTTGTTATAAGTTGTTAAATAAGTATATCCAATTATAAATAGTATTATAATTATAAATATTATAATAATATGTATAGTCATTTATTATCACCTTCTACTATAAAAATTATAGCAAAATAAAAAGAATATTACAATCCTTTTAAAGTGAAATCTGGACTATAATTTATATTCTCTTCAAATTCAACATAATTTAGATATATCATTAAAATCATATACCATTTACCACTTTGTGGATCACTTATAATCAAATGATCTCTACCTGCTTGTTCTACTATACCAGTAAATACTTTATCTTTCCATTCAATAGAATCAGGAAAAGAACAATAAAATTTTGCGTATTTCCCTTTATTTAATCTAAGAATATTTTCGACATATGATTGTTCTAGTGGAAATTCAGTAGCAGTTATAGAAGGGGCATATGTTTGATTAGGATAACCAGTAGAAGTTGGTATGTTACTAGTATTTGGATAATAATTATTATTCATTTATCTCACCTTTCATTAAAATATATTCATTTTAAAATATTTTATGATATAATATTACTGGAGGTAGCTTATGGAATTAAAAGGAAGTAAAACAGAAAAAAATTTAATGACAGCATTTGCTGGAGAATCTCAAGCAAGAAATAAATATACTTATTATGCTTCAAAAGCAAAAAAAGAAGGATATGAACAAATAGCTGCTATTTTTGAGGAAACTGCAGGTAATGAAAAAGAGCATGCTAAAATATGGTTCAAACAACTTCATGATGGTGGTGTACCAGATACACTTGAAAACCTAAAAGATGCTGCACAAGGGGAAAACTACGAATGGACAGATATGTATGCTAAATTTGCAAAAGAGGCAAAAGAAGAAGGTTTTGATCATATAGCTTTCTTATTTGAACAAGTAGGTAAAATAGAAAAACATCATGAAGAAAGATTTATGACTTTAATTGGAAATATCGAAGATGATTTGGTGTTTAAAAAAGGTGAAGAAACAGTATGGATTTGTAGAAATTGTGGATATGTTCATGTAGGTGAAGAAGCACCTAAAGTATGTCCAGTATGTTCTCATCCACAAAGCTATTTTGAAAAGAAAGCTAGTAATTATTAATGAATAATATAGTGCTTTATGAACCAGAAATACCAGGTAATACTGGTAACATAATGAGAACATGCGTCGCAACTAATACAAAACTTCATTTAATTAAACCTTTAGGTTTTTCATTAGAAGATAAATATTTAAAAAGAAGTTCTGCTAATTATCTAGAAGGTTTAAATTATGAAGTATATGAAAATTATGAAGACTTTAAAAGTAAAAATAAAGGAATCTATTATTTCTTTACAAGATATGGTAAAAAGCCACATACATCATTTGATTATTCTAAAAAAGAAGAAAATATTTATTTAATATTCGGTAAAGAAAGTAGTGGAATACCAAAAGAAATATTAAAAGATAATTTAGATAATTGCATGAGAATACCAATGACTGATAAAGTAAGGGCACTTAATTTATCTAATTGCGCAGCAATAGTAATATATGAAGTGTTAAGACAACAAGGTTATCCAGAATTATTATTTACAGAACCACATAAAAGTGAAGATTATATTATTGAATAGAAAGGTGATATAAAATGAAAAAAAGAAAACCAATAATCGCAGTATGTTTATTAATTATATTTTTAATGATATTAGGATTTTTATCATATATTTTCTTTTATAACATAAAAAATCCAGGTGTCAATAAAGATGAATTTTCAAATGAATTAACTAAAATGGGTGAAACAATATATAAAGATTATTACTATGAAGTTACTAAAATAGATAAATCAGATGAAGAATTAACTAATTTTTTAGCTAAATTTAAAGACATTGGGCTTTCATTTAATTTAGTTGAATTATCAAAATATAGTGATGAAAATAAAGAATCAATTAATAAATTTTTAATTAGCAATAAAAAATGTAGTAAAGAAAAAACTATGGTAGTTATTTATCCAAAAGAACCATATACAAAAACAGACTTTAATACAGAAGTAAAATTAGATTGTGAAGATTAACATTAGTTAATCTTTTTTTATTTTCAAAAAAAGTATCCCCGGGGGGGGGAGAGTAATATTAGGTATTATAGGTATTTTATATGAGTCTTAAACGCTTTAATAAAACCCAGGCCTTTTTTGGTTTCTTTAAATCAAAAGAAAATATAATTTTTTTTATTGGTATGTTTTTTATTTTTATTTGTTCTTTTGTTTCTGTTTATGCAGTAAATAAATCATATAATTCTAGTGAAGAAAAATATTATAATATAAAGTCAGATAATAAAAAATTATACAATTCTAGTTATACAAATATTAACGAAAGAATAACAAATTTAGAAAATAATTTTTTAGATAAAACATATCCAGTTGGAAGTATATATATATCAGCAACAGATAGTACTGTAGAATCAGTTCAAACAAGATTAGGCGGAACATGGGAAAAAATAGAAGGCAAATTTTTACTTTCTGCAAGTAGTT
>JAFUBW010000009.1 GCA_017459965.1 Bacilli bacterium | reverse complement strand
GTATATATGTATAAAAGAGTTAGTTAAACTAACTCTTATGTTATAAGAGGAGAAAAAAATGAAAAGAAGGAATATAGTATTAATAATAGGAATAATAACAATACTAATGAGTATGAGTATATTTACATATGTAACAAATTACATATATACACAAAAAGAAGAGAAAGAAGAAATAAAAGGAAAAGAAAATAAATTATATCATTCACAAGGATATAATGAAATAAGAGAATTAATATATCCAGTAGGAAGTATATATATGAGTGTAGAAGATGACACAGTAGCTAAAGTTCAAGAAAGATTTGGAGGAGAATGGGAAGTTTTTGCAGCTGGAAGAACAATAGTAGCAATGGGGAATAATGGAACTACAAATTATACTACAGTAGAAGCAACTGGTGGTGCTGAAAGTCAAAGTTATACTCCTGCAGCAAAAGATGGAAAAGTAAACAATACAACTCTAACTGCAGCTCAAACAGGTATAAGAGAGCACACACATTCGTTTACACAACCAACAATTACTGTTGATTCTAAGACTTTAACAGGTAGAGTTTCATTTCATGGAGGAGAAAATGCAAGTATAATAAGTTCTGCTTCTGGTATTGTTTCAATTTATGGTAGTGGTGCCAATAGTTATAGAACACCAAATGACTTAACTAATCATACAGGAGCAAAATCTTATGGGGCTTTTGATATAAATGCAACACATAATCATACAGCAAAAGCAAGTGGAGGAGCAGTAACAAAAGTAACTGCAGCAAATGCTACATCAGCTCATAATCATAGTTTCACAGGAACAGAAGCAACAATTTCACATATGCAGCCTTATATAACTGTATATATGTATAAAAGAGTTAGTTAAATTAAAAAATTCCTAGTTATTTAGGAATTTTTATATTGCTCTCATATTTACTTGATTTTTAAATGGGTTATTTTTATCTATATGATCATAGAATAAAATACCATTTAAGTGATCTAATTCATGTTGAAATGCTATAGAAAGTTCTTCTCTTAATCTAATAGTTTGTTTATTTCCATTAATATCATAATATTCAGCTTTAACTCTTGCACATCTAGGTACAATACCTTCAATTTCTCTGTTAATACTTAAACATCCTTCACCGCCATCAACATATACAAGCTCTTCAGATTGACTTATTATTTTTGGATTAATAAATATATAATTTTCAAATTTACCTTCTTCATATTCATAAACAATTACAAATATTCTTTTATCAATTCCAACTTGAATTGCAGATAACCCCATACCTGGTCGTAGGTCATATTTTTCTGCTTCTTCTTCAATTTGGCTAAGCGTTAACATTTCTATCGCATCTTCAATAAATTTTTTATATTTATCGTCTAGTGGAAATGTTACTTCAGTACTTACTTTTCTTATTCTTTTATCATATTCATCAATTATATCTTTATTTCGTATCACGTATACCACCTCAAATTCGTATATATTCTAACATATTTTATAAAAAAAGTAAAAAAATAGTCTAAATATGTTATAATAATTTCATATCTTGAGGGTAAATACATGGAAAAAATTTAAAATGAATTAAAAAACAATTATTTACTATTTATGTATTTAGGTAATGGACTTGCTAGAGAATATGATTCTTATAATTTAAAAAAGACTTTAAAATAAGTCTTTTTTTGTTTAGTTATTTATTCTATTAAAGAAACCTGCTCCTATAACTATTACAAGTAATATAAATAATACTAATATAATTGCTGATCCATATCCAGAGCCATAACCATAACCAGTATTTACTGGATATACATATCCACCTTGATTAGGGCAGCAAGAATTATTATAACCATAGCCACCATATCCATAATAATACATAGTTCTACCTCCTTTTTATTTTCTATTATATTGTATTAATAATGTAAATAAAATGTTATTTAATTAACCTAAAATATAGGTATTTTTATTTATTTATGATATTATTATTATAAGGATGGTATGAATATGATAAAAACATTTAATAAAATGGATAAAACTTTATTATTATTAACAATTGTCATGTTTACATTTGGATTGTTTATGATATTAGATGCATCAAGTATGAAATCGTTCTTAGTTTATGGAGAGAATACAAAATATTTTTTTAAACAATTAATTGTATTAATTGCAGGATTATTTTTATCATTTATAGTAATAGTTACTCCATTAAAAAGATATAGGAAAATAATATATTTAATATGTGCATTTATTATATTTATGCTTATGGCATTATTAGTTGCCGCAGTAACAACAAATGGATCAAAAAGTTGGTTTTATATAGCAGGTTTTGGTGTTCAACCCTCAGAATTTGCTAAAGTGGCACTTATATTATTTACTGCGCTTTATTATCAAATGAATATAAGAAGATTAGATAATTTTGTAATTGCCATTATTCCACTTGGTTTAGGTGCAATATTTACACTTTTAACACTTCTTCAACCAGATGGTGGTACAGGTTTAATATTATTTTTTATATCTATTTTATTATTTTATTCTTCACCTGTAGCAAAAGATATAAAAGTAAAAGTAACATTTTTAGGTTTAATAATAGTTGTTATAGGTCTTTTATTAATATTAATTACAGGTAAAAGTCCACTTTCTAGTATGCAACAAGGAAGATTTAATTATAAAGAACCTTGTACTAGATATAGGGAAGATACGGGTTATCAAGTATGTAATGGATATATAGCAATCAATAATGGTAAATTATTTAGTATGGAGCCAGGTAATAGTAAACAAAAATATTTATATTTACCAGAAGCATATACAGACTTTATATTTCCAATAATAGTAGAAGATATGGGATTGATCACAGGTATACTAGTTATATTAATATATATTACTATAATTATTAGAATACTAGTTATTAGTCAAAGAAGTTGTAATTTACAAAATTCAATAATATGTTATGGGGTAGCTTGTTATATATGTTTACATGTATTAGTAAATTTAACTGGTGTTTTAGGATTGCTACCATTAACGGGTGTTCCACTTCCATTCTTATCATATGGTGGATCATTTGCTCTTACACTTTTAATTGGACTTGCTCTTGTACAAAGAGTATCAATTGAAAATTATAATTATAATAAGAAAAAAGTTTTAAAATAAAAATACTTAAAAAGTATTTTTTTCTTTTTTTTAGGGGAAATTTTTCTAAAAAAAACGAATATATATATTGAAAGGTAGTTGTTTATATAATCTTTAAGTACAAGGAGATGATTAAATGAAAGAAAAATTAAAAGAATATTTAAAATATATAATAACTATATTTATATTATTAATTATTATATCTATAATAGTTATTTATTATTATATTAATAATAAAGATGAAGAAATAAAAATAAAAGAAAATAAAGAAATACTAGCTAAAAAAGAAGATAAAAAAGAAGAAAAAGAAGAAACTTTTTTTTATGTGGATATAAAAGGTGCCGTAAATAATGAAGGCGTATATAAATTAAAAGAAAATTCTAGAGTAATAGATGTTATTAATGAAGCAGGTGGTTTAAAAGAAAATGCTGATACTAGTATCATTAATTTAAGTAAAAAAATATTTGATGAAATGTTTATTGTAATATATACGAAAGAAGAAATAGATAAGTATAAACAACAAACTATTTCTACAAAAGAAATAAATGAAAAGTTAGATAAGAATATTATTGTAATAGATGAAAATAATAATGCAAATGTAAAAAATAATAAAAAAAGTAGTGTTAAAACTAATAATAATGAAACTATAGAAGAAGAAAATAAACTTGTAAATATTAATACTGCTACAAAAGAAGAATTACTTACAATAACAGGTATAGGTGAAAGTAAGGCAGATGCAATTATATCATATAGAGAAGAAAATGGTGATTTTGAAAATATAGAAGATATAAAAAATGTAAGTGGTATAGGGGATTCTTTATTTGAAAAAATTAAAGAATATATTACAGTATAATTATCTATTCTTAATATTATTAATTTTTAGTTTAATTTATACATTTATAAATATAAATAAAGAAACAAAATCAATTTATAATAATAATACTAAACAAGTAATTGGTTATATAAGAGATTATAAAATAAAAAATGAAAAAGCAACTGTTTATATAAAAGGAAAAGAAAATTTAGTAGTTAATTATTATTTTAAAAATAAAAAAGAAATAAATAATATAGAATATGGCGATTATATAAAAGTATATGGTACTTTTGATAAACCATCTAATAATACTAATTTTAATTTATTTAATTATAGAAAATATTTGCTTTCTAGAAAAATAAAATATACAGTAAACGCTGATAATATAAAAATAATTAAAAAAACCAATAACATATTTTATATTTTTAAAAACAAATTATTAAAAAGAATTAATAAATGTAAAAAATCAAATGCATACATAAAAACATTTTTATTCGCAGATAAAAATAATATTGATAATGAAATGTATTTAAACTATCAAAAAATAGGTATAAGTCATTTATTTGCAATATCAGGTATGCATGTTTCATTTATATCAATATTACTTTTAAAATTATTGTCATTTATTAAAGAAAACAAAAGATATTTACTAATTTCTATATTGTTATTATTATATCTGTTTTTAACAAATTTTACTATTTCAATGTCTAGAGCGTGTTTACAATTTATTATGTTTTTTTTAAATAAAATTTTGAAATTGAATATTAAAAATATAAATTTAGTAATATTGTTATTTTCAATGTTTTTATTTTATAATCCATTTTTAATTTATAATGTTGGTTTTATATTTTCTTTTACAATTAGTTTTAGTTTAATTCATTTCAATAAATTATTAAATAAAGGAAATTATTTTTATAAATTATTAAAAGTATCATTGATATCATTTTTAGTATCTATTCCTATATTAATTAATAATTTTTATCAATTAAACATCTTTAGTGTTATTTATAATATATTTTATGTACCTTTTGTATCTTATATATTATTTCCAATTAATTTATTAACTATTATTTTTCCTTTTTTAGATAATATTAATTATAGTTTAATAAATTTATTTGAAAATGTAAGTAATATATTATCTGATTTAGATATTTTTATATTAAAAATATCAAAACTACCAGTATTATTTATATTTTTATATTATTTATTTTTATATAAACTATTTAAAAATATTTCAATAAAAAATGTATTAAATATTATCTTTATATTTATTATCTTTATTTTTTATAAAAGTATAGTATTAAAACCTAGTGTTACATTTTTGAATGTAGGACAAGGAGACTGTACATTATTAAGAATATTTAATAAAAATATATTGATTGATACGGGAGGAATAGTTTCTTTTAATGATAAAAACAATTATGATTTAACTAATAATATATTACTTCCTTATTTTAAAAGTGAAGGTGTTAAAAGGATAGATTACCTAATATTAACACATGGAGACTTTGATCATATAGGAGAGGCTATTAATTTAGTTAATAACTTTAAAGTTGAAAAAGTAGTTTTTAACTGTGGGTCTTATAACGACTTAGAAAAAGAGTTAATCAAGATATTAAATAAAAAGAATATAAAAAAATATTCATGTATCAAAGAATTAAATGTCGATAAAAATAAATTATACTTTTTACAAACAAAAGAGTATGATAATGAAAATGATAATAGTAATGTTATTTATACAGAGTTAGATGAATATAAATTTATATTTATGGGTGATGCCTCAAGTGCTACTGAAAAGGAAATGTTAGATAAATACAATCTATCAGATATAGATGTATTAAAAGTAGGACATCATGGAAGTAAGACGAGTAGTAGTAAAAGATTTATTAATGAAATAAAACCTAAATATTCAATTATTAGTGTTGGAAAGAACAATCGTTATGGACATCCGAATAAAGAAGTATTAAATAATTTAAATAATTCAAAAATATATAGGACAGACAAGCAAGGAAGTATTATGTTTAAAATTAAAAATAATAAAATAAAAATTGAGACACGCAGTCCATAGAAAGGAAGCTGATAAGATGAATGAAATAAAAGAATATACAGAAAAAATATTTGAAGATTTAAAACATATTGATGGAAATGGTAATGAATATTGGTATAAATTGCTTGTGAAAATAGTGGATACAATGTTAATGATCATTTTCCCGGGGTCGGGAAAATGATAAGCATTGGTAAAGGCGGAAAAAGAAATAAAAAGCGAAAACAAACAACTTAATAATTAAATTGTATATAAAACAATAAAATGTTTATATTAATAATATACACAAAAAAATAATATTGGAATATATTATTACTGTAATAAAAAAAGTATGAAAATTTTTTCATACTTTACATATAATTTAATGGAGTACGCTTACGCATAAGCGTTTATATAGATAAAAGGAACTTAAATAGTTCCTTTTTATATTTTTCTATATAATCCAATAGCTTTACCAATTATAGTAACATTATCTAATATAATAGGAGCCATTGTATCATTTTCAGGCTGTAATCTAAAATATCCATCTTCTTTATAAAATGTTTTAAGTGTTACTTCGTTTTCATCGTTCATTGCAACAACTATATCTCCATTATTAGCAGTTACTTGTCTTTGAACAATTACAATATCACCATCATGAATACCAGCATTAATCATTGATTCTCCCCAAACTTTTAAAGTAAATACTTCTTTATGTGCAGGTATTAAATAAGTAGGTAAAGTAAAATATTCATCAGGTACTTCAATTGCTTCGATTGGAGAACCAGCTGTAACTTTACCTAAAAGAGGAACATCTACAACATCCTCAACTTCATATTCGTTTTTTACAAGTAATTCAATAGCTCTGTTTTTTGAATTACCTTTTTTAATATATCCTTTATCAACTAAAGTATTTAAATGTGCGTGTACAGTCGCTGGTGATGATAAATTAAGTGCACTTCCTATTTCTCTTACAGTAGGTGGATATCCTTTCTTAGCCATAAATTTTTTTAAATAATCTAATACTTGATTTTGTTTACTAGTTAATTTTTCTTTCATTAAATCAACTCCTTTTTCTATTTACAAATTCATTTTAACATATAAAATGTAAAATGTCAAACAATTGTTCGAAAATATATTGACACGAACACTTGTTCGTGATAAGATTGAATCAGAAAAGAAAAGGAGTGGTGTATATGAAAAAATTTATAGGATATGTTTTAATTATTGTATTAGGAGTTGCATCAATCATTACTTTAATGAATAGAAGTGAATCTATTGATAATAATATTGCAAAAGGAAATAACACAATTGTTCTTTGTTAAAAATAATAAGTCTATATTGTAGATTTATTTTTTTTTTGGTATAATTATTTATAGTAGAGGAGTTGGTTAGTGATGGATAATAGATCTATTGCTGTTTTAAAAGGACTATCACTTGATATAATACAAAATGCAAAAGCAGGTCATCCAGGTAGTTGTTTATCTAGTGCACCCATACTTTATACACTTTTTACAAAGCATTTAAAAGTAAATCCTAAAAATCCTGATTGGATTAATAGAGATAGATTTGTATTGTCTTCAGGTCACACATCACCACTTTTATATTCAATGCTTTATTTATGTGGATATCAAATAAGTGTTGATGATTTAAGAAATTTTAGAAAATTTAATAGTGGAACTCCAGCATATCCAGAAATTAAAACATTAGGAGTTGAAGTCACAACAGGTATGCATGCACAAGGACTTGCAACTTCAGTTGGACTTGCTCTAGCAGAAAAAATATATGCTCAAAAATATAATAAGAAACCTAAAAATTCTTTTGATAAAAAAACTAAACCTTTATTTAATTATTATACTTATGTACTTGCAAGTGATGCTGATATGATGGAAGGATTATCATATGAAGCTGCATCTTTCGCATCACATTTAAAATTAAATAAATTAATTGTATTATATGATTCAAATAAAATGACAATGGATGGATCTACAGATTTAACATTTTCAGAAAATGTAGTGAGTAGATTTTCATCTATGGGATGGCATACTCAAATAGTAAAAAATGGCAATTCAGTAAGTGATATAAATAAAGCAATAATAAATGCTAAAAAAAGTAAAATGCCAAGTTTAATCCAAATAAATACTAAAATAGGTGATGGGTCTGTTTTAGAAAATACTAATAAAATACATTTTGGTGAACTTACTAAAGAAGATTATGAAAATATAAAGAAAAAATTAAAAATAGAGGGAATGCCTTTTTTACCTGATAAAGAAGGTGCTGACTATATAAGGGATCAAGTTTTAAAAAGAGCAGAGTTAGAGTATACAAATTATGAAAAAATATACTCTGAATATAAACAAGAATTAGATCAAAATCAAATTACTCAAATAGAAAATATTACATATAATAATTTATATTTAGATTTATCTAAACTTAATTTACAAATTAATCCAGAAGCAAAAGAAACATTAAGAGATAGTAATAGCAAAATATTAAATATAATTGCAAATAATTTTTATAATATAATAGGCGCATCTGATGATACAGTAGGATCAACTAAAGCTTATTTATATGACAAAGGTGATATAACATTTAATAATTTTAATGCAAGAAATATAAGATTAGGTCTTAGAGAAAATTTAATGGGTGCAGTTGTAAATGGACTTGCACTTTCAGGATTTAGACCAGTAGCATCAACTTATTTAGCAAATTCTGATTACATGATTACATCAATTAGAAATACAGCTTTAATGAATTTACCTGTAACATACATATTTACACATGATTCTATAACAACAGGTGCTGATGGTCCGTCAAAACAACCAATTGAACAACTTGCTCATTTTAGAGCAATGCCTAATATAAATGTATATAGACCAGCTGATATAAAAGAAATTATAGGTACATGGCAATGTATTATGCAAGATAAAAAACCAAGTATAATAACACTTGCAAGAACAGAAGTAAAACCACAAAATGGTACAAATGCGAATAATGTATCAAAAGGTGCTTATATAGAAAGTGAAGCAACTGGACATATAGATGCCGTTATAATCGCAACTGGCGCAGAAGTTCAAGTCGCAAATTCGATTCAAGAAAGATTAAAACATGATGGAATAAATATAAGAGTAATAAGTATGCCTTGTATGGAAAAATTCCTAGAAGCAAATGATGGATATAAATCAGAATTATTTCCTTATGATGCAGAAGTATTTGTAATAGAATACGAATCAAGTTTAGGTTGGGAAAAATTTGTAGTAGATTCAGATCATTTATTTACAGTAGATAAATTTGGTGTAAGCGCATCTAAAGAAGATTCATTAAAATATCAAGGTGTAGATATAGATTCTATAATTGAAAAAATAAAAAACATATTATAAAGAAAATGTAAACCAAAAATGAAAAATATAGTGTAAAGCACTAGTTTTTCATTTTTTTACTAGTAATTATGATATAATTTATTTATCTGGAGGTTATATGAAAAGTATTTATAGTATAACAAGAAAAAAATTAGAAGATTACTTTATTTCAAATAATGATAAAAAATTTAGAGCGACTCAAATATTTGAATGGTTATATAGAAAAAATATAACTTCATTTGATGAAATAACAAATGTAAATAAAGATTCTATTAATAAACTAAAAGAAGATTTTGATTTTAATAGTTTAAAAATAATTACTAAACAAGAAGATAAAGATGTTAAAAAATATTTATTTGAACTTTCTGATGGTAATAGGATAGAATCAGTTGTTATGTATCATGACTATGGAATAAGTATATGTATATCAAGCCAGATAGGTTGTAATATGGGATGTGCATTTTGTGAAAGTGGAAGACTTAAAAAAATAAGAAATCTAACAGTAGATGAAATGCTTCTTCAAGTATTAGAGGCACAAAATGATATAAATGAAAGAATATCTCATGTTGTAATAATGGGTATTGGAGAACCTTTTGATAATTATGAAAATGTTATTGATTTTATTAATATAATTAATGATCCATATTCACTTGCAATAGGAGCAAGACATATAACAGTTTCAACATCAGGAATAGTACCTAAAATATATGAATTTGCTAAAGATGAATCGCAAGTTAACCTTGCTATTAGTCTGCATGCACCAAATAATGAAATTAGAAATAAAATAATGAAAGTAAATAAAGCATATAATATAGAAGATATAATAAAAGCATGTAAAGATTATATAAGAGAGACAAATAGAAAACTAACATTTGAATATATAATGTTAGATGGTGTTAACGATAGTGAAGAATGTGCAAAAGAATTATCTAACTTAATAAAAGGAATGAATGCATATGTTAATTTAATTCCATATAATGAAACAAATAATATAGGATTTAAAAGAAGTAAAAAAGAAAAAATAGATAAATTTTATGATATACTAAAGAAGAATAATATAAATGTAACAATAAGAATGGAATTTGGTTCTAAAGTATCCGCTGCATGTGGACAACTTAGAAGTGAAAATAGGAAGGTGAATTAAATGAAAACATTTTTCTTAACAGATACAGGAAAAGTAAGAGATCATAATGAAGATAGTGTAACTATCTTAGAAAATGCAAATAAAGAATACTTACTTGTAGTAGCAGATGGTATGGGTGGTCATAAAGCCGGTGAAGTAGCTTCTTCTATGGCAGTTAACCACATAACAAGTAAATTTGAAAATTTAGAAACATTAGGTGATAAACAAACAGCAATTAATTGGATTAGAGAAGAAGTTGCTGCTATTAATAAATCAATATTTGACTATACTGCTATATATGAAGAAAGTAAAGGTATGGGAACTACATTTGTAGCAGCACTCTTTACAAAAGATTATCTTTTATTTGCAAATGTAGGAGATTCATCAGGATATGTATTTAAAAAAGATAAATTATATAGAGTAACTAAACCACATACATTAGTTAATTTGCTTGTAGAATCAGGAGAACTTACACCTGAAGAAGCAGAACATCATCCAAGAAAAAATATACTTATGAGAGCACTTGGAGCTAATAATCCAGCAGAAGTAGATATATTTGATGTAGATACAGATATAGATGGAATACTTTTGTGTTCAGATGGACTTACTACAATGCTTAATAACACTCAAATAGAAAGAGTTTTAGCAGGTGATGGAACTTTAGAAGAGAAGGTAACTAAATTAATTAGAAAAAGTAATATAAGAGGTGGAACAGATAACATCTCAATTGCTTGTCTAATGACTGATGAGGAGGCAAATGAGTAATGTTTACAAAAGGTGATAAAATTAATGATAGATATGAAATAATTAAATTAATTGGCGAAGGTGGAATGGCTAATGTTTATTTAGCATATGACACAATACTAGAAAGAAATGTAGCTGTTAAAGTTTTAAGGGGAGATCTTGCAGATGATGAAAAATTTGTTAGAAGATTTCAAAGAGAAGCTTTAAGTGCATCTTCACTTAATCATCCTAATATTGTTGAAATGTATGATGTTGGTGAAGATAATGGTAATTTCTATATAGTTATGGAATATATAGATGGAAAAACTTTAAAACAATTAATTAAAAAAAGAGGACATCTTCAAGTATCAGAAGCAATAGATATTATGCTTCAATTAACAGATGGTCTTGCAACTGCACATGATTCATATATAATACATAGGGATATAAAACCACAAAATATAATGATATTAGAAGATGGACTTGTAAAAATAACAGACTTTGGTATAGCAATGGCTATAAATGCAGCTGATCTTACTCAAACTAATTCAGTTATGGGATCAGTACACTATTTACCACCAGAACAAGCCGCAGGAAAAGGTTCTACTATAAAAAGTGATATATATTCACTTGGTATACTTTTTTATGAAATGCTTGCTGGGACAATGCCATTTAGAGGTGAAACAGCTGTTGAAATAGCACTTAAACATATAAAAGATCCAATGCCATCAATTAAAAAAGTAAATAATAAAGTACCTCAATCAGTAGAAAACATAATACTTAAATGTACTGCTAAAAATCCAAAAAATAGATATAACAATGTAAAAGAATTAAATGAAGATTTAAAAAGTGCATTATCAAAAGATAGAGAAAATGAAGAAAAAATTAAATTTAAATATCCAGAAGATGATTTAGATGAAACAAAAGTACTAGATAATCTTCAAGATGAAATAAAAGAAAATGAAGAAGAAATAAAAGTTAAAGAAGTAACTGATGATGACTTAAGTAAGAAAAATAGTAAATTAACAAAATGGTTAATAATAATATGTTCAGCAATTATAGGAATAGCATTATTAATATTAATAATTACTACTATTTTTAGAACACCTGATGTAAGAGTACCTGATGTATCAGGATTATCTACTTCAGAAGCTACTAAAGCACTAGAGAAAAAAGGATTAGTAGTTTCAAGTGATATTAAAAAAGATTATACAGATGAAGTAAAAAAAGGAAAAGTATCTAAAACAAAACCAAAAGCAAATGAAACAGTAAAAAAAGGTGCGACAATAACATTATATAAATCATTAGGATCTGAAAAAATAAAAATAGAAGATTATACAGGTAAAAATTATAATAAAGTACAAGCAGAACTTGAAGTAAAAGGTCTTCAAGTATCAATAGATTACAAAGTAGTAGATGATAAATCAAAATATAAAGGTAAAGAAGATTTAATAATATCTCAATCAGTAGAAAAAGGAACAGTTTTAGTAAGAGGAGAAACAATTACATTATATTTACCTAAAATATTAAAAGAATATCCAGATTTTGTTAAAGAAAACTATACTTTAGATGAAGTAAAAAAATTCTGTGAAGAATATGGTATTACTTTAATAACCGAAGAAAGAGAAGATGATAGTGTTAAACCAGGAACTATAACAGCTCAATCAAGAGCAGTTGGTTCAGAAATCGCTGAAAGATCTACATTAACAATAACAATCGCAAAAAAATCATTCGCAAAAGAACAAGAAGAAATGGTTCCATATCAAAATGAAAGTACAAATAATAATGATAATACAAATACTAGTGGAGAAACAAATTAATGATAGGAAAAATAATCAAAATAATAAGTAATGACTATACAATAAAACTTGATAATAATGAAATTATTACTGTAAAAGCTAGAGGTGTATTTAGAAATAAAAATATTACACCTTTAGTAGGTGATAATGTAGAAATTGATATAAATAAAAAAGTAATAGATAAAGTATTACCAAGAAAAAATGAACTTATAAGACCACCTGTTGCTAATATAGATCAAGCAATAATAGTCACAAGTTGTTTAAATCCTGACTTTTCATCTAACTTACTCGATAAAATGCTTAATATAATAGAATATAATAATATTAAACCAATAATAGTAATAACTAAATATGATTTATTATCTGATACTAATTATATTGATAATATAATTAAGTATTATAAAAGAATAGGTTATCAAGTATTTATTAATAATCAAATAGATGAAATAAAAAAAATATTTAAAGATAAAGTCACTATATTAACAGGTCAAACAGGCGTAGGTAAATCTAGTTTAATTAATAGACTAGGTAATATGAATTTAAAAACAAATGAGATATCAAAAGCTCTTGGAAGAGGAAAACATACTACAAGGGCGATTGAATTATATGATTTATTTAATGGACTTATCGCAGATACACCAGGTTTTTCATCACTTTCATTTATAGATATGACAAAAGAAGATATAAGAGATAATTTTATAGAATTCAATAATTATAAAGATAAATGTAAATATAGAGATTGTATGCATATAAATGAGGATACTTGTGAAATAAAAACAAAAGTACAAGAAAATATAATATTAAAAGAAAGATATGATAATTATAAAAAATTTTTAGAAGAAAAGTAGGTGTAAATATGATATCAGTATCAATATTAAATGAAAAAGAAAATTATGAACAAACAATTAATAAAATTAATAAAACAAATGTAGATTATTTACATTTAGATATTATGGATAAAACATTTACTATAAATTCTTCTTTTTCAATAGATCAAGCAAAAGAAATAAATAAATTAAATAATAAAAAACTAGATATACATCTAATGAGTGAAGATTTAGATAATATATTAGATGAATATATTAAATTAAAACCTGATATTATATCTATACACTTTGAAGCAGTAGATAAAATAGATAAATATATTAAAAAAATAAAGAAAAATAATATAAAAGTGGGGATTGCAATAAATCCAGATACACTTGTATCAGAAATATATCAATATTTAGATCAAATTGATATAGTACTTGTAATGGGAGTTAAACCAGGTAAATCAGGACAAACTTATATAGAAGATACTACTAAAAAATTAATTCAATTAAAAAAGATGCAACCAAATTATAAATATTTAATAGAAGTAGATGGTGGCATTAATAATAAAACCATTAACAAAGTAAAAGACTATGCAAATATAATAGTATCAGGTAGCTATATAACTAGCTCTGATAACTACCAAGATAATATAAATATATTGAACCAATAGGTTCTTTTTTATTTACTTATTTAAATAATTGTTGTATAATTAACTAGTATGAAAAGTAGGTAAGATAGTATGTATTTAAAGGAAATAAGAGCAAATAATTTTAAATCTTTCGCAGATGCTATGACATTAGAATTTAATAATGGTATATCTGGTATAGTTGGTCCTAATGGATCAGGAAAAAGTAATGTAGTAGATGCTGTAAGATGGGTACTTGGAGAACAAAGTGTTAAATCACTTCGTGGTGAAGGTACTATGAGTGATGTAATATTTTCTGGTTCTAAATCTAGAAGAGCAGCTAATTACGCATCAGTTTCTTTAATATTTGATAATTCTGATAAATATTTGAATATAGATTATGAGGAAGTTTCTATCAAAAGAACTATTTATAAATCTGGTGAGAATGAATATTATATAAATGGTGAAAAATGTAGATTAAAAGATATTCTTAATCTATTTATGGATACAGGTGCATCTAGAGAATCATTTAATATTATATCTCAAGGTGATGTTGCAAATATTTTATCATCTAAAGCAGAAGATAGAAGAATTATATTTGAAGAAGCTGCAGGAGTACTTAAGTATAAAAAAAGAAAAGATGAAGCTCTTAGAAAACTATCTAAAACTCATGATAATATGACTAGAGTAAATGATATTATTGAAGAGTTAAGAACTACTGTTGAACCTCTTAAAAAACAAAGTGAAGTTGCTAAAATATATTTAGATAAAAAAGATAAATTACAAAATGTTGAAATCGCTCTTTGTGTAAATGATATTGAAAAATATAATTTTGATTATAAATTTTCTAAAGAAAAAGTTGAAACATTAACTGATCAAATAGCTAAATCTTTATCAGAAAATTCATCAAAACAAGCTATTATAGAAAAAATTAAAAATAATATAAATAATTTAAATAATGAATTATATAATAAACAACAAGAACTTGTTAAAACTACTAGTGAAATAGAAAGACTTCAAGGTGAAAAAAATCTAATATCTGAAAGAAGTAAATATAATTCAAATGATGTTAAAGTACATGATAATATACTTTTATTAAAAGAAAAACTACTTGGTATAAATAATGAAATATCTACTATTGAAATTGAACTAGAAAATGATAATATTAATAATAAAAATATATCAGACAAATTACAAACTATTGTAAATAATTTAAAAGAATTAGAAAAAGAAAAGGAAAAATTAATACAAGAATTAAATAATAATATTCATAATATTACTACTTTAAAACATAAAAGAGATGTATTAATGGAATCAATTGAAAATAATTCATCACTTCCATATTCAGTTAAAAATGTTTTAAATAATCCTAAACTTTCTGGAATACATAACGTAGTAGGAAAAGTAATTGAATATGAAGAAAAATATTCTAATGCACTTGAAATAGCTTTAATGAGCGCAGTAAGTCATATAATATGTGATAATGAAACAAGTGCTAAAGAAGCAATTGAATATTTAAAAAATAATAAACTAGGTAGAGCAACTTTTCTTCCAATATCTGTTATGAAAGAAAGAAATATTGATATTGATTCTTATAATATAATTAAAAATGAAAAAGGATTTATCGATATAGCATCTAATCTTGTTAATTTTGATTTGAAATATAAAAATATAATTCTTAATTTACTTGGTAATATTATAGTGGTTGATAATATAGATGATGCTAATATACTTGCTAAAAAAATTAATAATAGATATAGAGTAGTAACACTTTCAGGAGAAGTTGTAAATATCGGAGGATCAATTTCAGGTGGTTCAATAAAGAAAAGTAACATATTAAATGAAAAATATGAACTAGAAAATGTATTAAAACAAATCGAAGTAACACAAAATAATATTAATGAAATTGAAAATAAAATTAATGAAATAGATGAAAAATATACAAATATAGAATATGAAAAGAAGAGTACTTTAATAACTACACAAACTAATAGCGAGTTATTAATATCAAAGAAAAATACATTAGAAGAATTAATATTAAGTAAAAATCATTTAGAACTTGAACTTAATAATAATTTAAATGTAATAAATAATGTAATTAGTAATGAAGAAGAAAAAGTATTAAATGATTATTATAATGCTAAAGAAAAAGGCGATAAATTAAATATAGATATAAAACAAATATTAAAAGAAATCGATAAAGAAAAAGATGAACTTGCTAGTAACGAAGTATTATTAAAAGAAGAAAATAGTGAATATTCTAAAATGCAAAATGAACTTAAAGAACATGAAATAAAAATAAATAGATTAGATGTAAAATTAGATAATCTACTTAATATTTTAAATGAAGAATACTCTATAACATATGAAAAAGCAAAAGGAGAATTTATACTTGACATACCTGAAGATGAAGCAAGAAGTATAGTAACAACATTAAAAAGAGAAATTAAATCTCTTGGTGATGTTAATGTGTCATCTATTGAAGAATATGAAAGAGTATCTGAAAGATTTAATTTTCTAAATAAACAAAAAGAAGATTTAGAAAAAGCAGAAGATATGCTACTTGAAATAATAAATGAAATGGATGAAGTAATGAGAGTTAATTTTAAAGAAACATTTGATAAAATAAAAGAGGCATTCTCAGAAACATTTAAGACATTATTTGGAGGAGGTAATGCAGAACTAAAATTAACTGATTCATCAGATATTCTTACAACTGGTATAGATATAGTTGCTCTTCCACCAGGTAAAAAATTACAACATATTTCACTTTTATCAGGTGGAGAAAAAACACTTACTGCAATATCTCTATTATTTGCTATATTAAAAGTAAGACCTGTGCCATTCTGTATTTTAGATGAAGTAGAAGCAGCTTTAGATGAAGTAAATGTAGATAACTTTGGTAAATATTTAACTAAATATAGAGGAGATACACAATTTATTCTTATTACACATAAGAAAAAAACAATGGAATATGCAGATATACTATATGGTATAACAATGCAAGAATCAGGTGTATCAAAACTTGTAAGTGTTAAATTAGAAGAATTAAAATAAAAGAAGTTAGTTTTCTAACTTCTTTATTATTTCAGATGCACTTTTTGAATAAGCTCTTGTAAGTGGACCTGCACCTAATTTAACTCCTCCAAAATATCTAATCACAACTATTAATAGATTATTTAATTTTTTCATATGTATTACATTTAAAATAGGAAGGCCCGCTGTATGAGAAGGTTCACCATCATCATAAGCTTTCTCTTGTCCATTAATAGAGTATGCAAAACAAAAATGAGTTGCTTTTTTATATTCTTTTTTTAATTCATTTAATATTTTTTCAACTTCATTAATATTATCTATATTATATAATTTAGTAATAAACCTAGATTTTTTAATAACTATTTCATTTTCAATCATAATTTCACCTAAAAGTATTATACTATATATTTACTAAAATTTAAAATATGTTATAATTTAATAAATAAAGTAGGAGGGATATATGGAGACAATTGAAATACATGAATATAAGAAAAAAATAGAACAATTATCTGAATTAAAAGAAACAGTTAAACCACTTTTAGATAAAATGAATGATGATAATAAATCATTAAAATTAAAAAATAATAAACTTGCAAATAATTAAAATATATGATAGTATGTATGTAATGAAGAAATTCTTCATAAAATAAAAAAGGAACATTCAATTGTGCATGTTGAGTGTTGCCATATATTTTGGTATCACCTAACTAAGCTGTAGTTAGGTGATTTTCTTTTATATCAAAACTACAAATAGTAATAATATAAGAAGAAGGATTATGATAATCAAAATTACTATAAGTAGATTTTTTAATAAATCTTTTTTTGATATCATTTTACCACCTCCTTTTTATAAAAAAGAAGGCAACCACCCAACTATTAAATGTTCCATATTAATTATATAATAATTTAAATAATATATCAATGATTTTAAGTACATTTGTTCGAAAAGAGGTGACATGTATGGATGAAAAAATAAAAGATCATATAAAGCAAAAACTTTCATTATTACCTAGAAAACCTGGTTGTTATTTAATGAAAGATAATACAGGTACTATTATATATGTAGGTAAAGCTAAAATACTTAAAAATAGAGTAAGTAGTTATTTTAATGGAAAGAAAACAGGTAAAACAAAAGCTTTAGTATCTAATATAATAGATTTTGAATATATAGTAACAGAAACAGAAAAAGAAGCTTTTTTATTAGAAATTAATTTAATTAAAAAATATGATCCAAAATATAATATTATATTTAGAGATGATAAATCATATCCATATATAATGCTTACTACATCACCTTATCCAAAACTTGAAGTTGTAAGACCTAAAAAAAATAGAAAGAAAAAAAATGTAAAGTTATTTGGTCCTTATCCAAATTCTTATGCCGCTAAAAATATAGTTAATATGTTAAATAGAATATATCCTCTTCAAAAATGTAAACATTTCGAAGATAAATTATGTCTTTATTATCATATAGGAGAATGCCTTGGATATTGTAAATTAAAAATAGAAAACGAAAAAATAGATGAAATGGTAAAAGAAATAACATCGTTTTTAAATGGTAATTTTGACGATATAACAAAAAAATTAAAATTTGAAATGATGGAGGCATCTAATAAATTAAATTTTGAAAAAGCAAAAGAAATAAAAAACCTTCTTGATTATATAGATAAAACACTTGAAAAACAAAAAATTGATTTAACAGATAATGTTAATAGAGATATATTTAATTATTATATTAAAGATGATTTTATTTCAGTTCAAGTACTACATCAAAGAAATGGTAACTTAGTTGAAAGAAATAGTTATATTTATGAACTAAATGAAGAAAAAGAAGATGTTATTAATAATTTTATATTATCATTTTATGAAGGAAATAATGATATGCCAAAAGAAATATTAATCCCAGATGAAATTGATAATGAACTTTTAGAAAATATATTAGAAATTAAACTAGTTAAGCCAACAAGGGGTCCTAAAAAGAGATTAGTTCAAATGGCATATGAAAATGCTAAAATAGGTTTAAATGAAAAATTTGATCTTATAAAAAATGATTTAAATAGAAGTGTACATGCTAATGATGAACTATCTAAGTTACTTGGTATAAATATACATAGAATAGAAAGCTTTGATAATTCACATTTATTTGGTACATATACAGTATCTGGAATGGTTGTATTTGTAGATGGTAGACCTTCTAAAAAGGATTATAGAAAATATAAAATAATAGGTGATGCTAAAGATGATTATCATTTGATGATAGAAACTGTTGAAAGAAGATATTCACGAGTAATAAATGATAATTTATTAAAACCAGATTTAATATTAACAGATGGTGGTATAGTGCAAATACATGCTACAAAAGAAGTACTTGATAATCTATGTTTAGATATACCAGTTTATGGAATGAAAAAAAATGATAAACATAGAATATGTGCGTTAGTAGATGAAAATGATAATGAAATACCAATTGAAAAAAATAGTGATTTATTTCATTATTTAGAAAAGATATCTGAAGAAGTTCATAGGTTTGCTATTTCATATCATAAAGATATTAGAAGTAAAGGGTCTTTATCATCTGTACTAGATGATATACCTGGTATAGGTGAAAAAAGAAGAAAAGCACTTATAAAAGAATTTAAAACTATAAATAATATAAAAGATGCATCAATAGAAGAATTATCAAAAATATTACCTATAGAAGTTGCTAAATCGTTAAAAAACTATTTACAAAATTATTAATTATGGTATAATTTAATCCTGGTGGTTTAAATGAAAAAACAAAGTATTAATGAATTATTAAAATATACTAATAGTAAAAAAATAATTAGACTTGTATTTTTATATAATGATGAAGATTTACTTAATAAAATAATTGAAATATATAAAAAATTATATAATACAAATAGAACTGATAGTGAAAAAAGCGATTTAATTATGTATTATGTAAAAAACAGAAAAAAAGAACATATAGAATATTTAATATATAACTTTCAAATAACTAATTATTTTACATATGAAGAACAAAAAGAATTTATAAAGAAATTTATTTCTGGTAATTTATCATATGAACAAATAGTTAATAATTGTTATATTAGATGTATGAATAATGAAATAATAAAAGAAAAAGAAGAAGAAAAACCTAAAAAAGAACACAAAACTGATAAAAAAATAGATAAATCTGCATATCCAATAACTTCTAATCAAAATGTCTTAAAATATAGAAGTAATGAAGAAATATATGATTTAATAAAAGTATATTATAAAGATGAGAATGGTTTATCAATAAAAATAATATTAAATGAAAATGTATTAAAAAGAAGAAATAACTATGAACAAATAGAATTAATAAAATTATATTTATATCATCAATGTGATGAGATATATAATTTAATAGTTAATTTAAATATACTAAAATATATGAATCTATATGAACAAAAAAAGCTAATAGATATGTATTTAGATAATCCAACAAAAGATACATTTGAAAAAATAATAAATTCTGTAGGTAAAAAAGATGCATATCAAAAAATAAATAATTCTATTAACAAAGATATAAAAATATATAAAAATATGTTATTTAAAAATAAAAATAAGTAATGATTTATTACTTATTTTTTGTTATAATTATTTTAGGTGAAGTATATGGGTAAAATATCTATCATGAGTGATAATTTAGCAAATAAAATAGCCGCAGGTGAAGTAGTAGAAAAATGTGCATCTGTTATAAAAGAATTAGTTGAAAATTCAATAGATGCTCATGCAACAGATATAAAAGTAGAATTAATAAATTCAGGTATAAAATCAATGAAAGTAACAGATAATGGAATAGGTATGGATAAAGAAGATGCTTTACTTTGTTTCACATCACATGCTACTAGTAAAATAAAAGATGAAGAGGATTTATTTAATATATCTACTTTAGGCTTTAGAGGAGAAGCACTTCCATCTATCGCATCAGTTTCTTATGTAATTATAAAAACTTGTGATGGAAATGATAGTGTTATATATGAACTTGATGGTGGTAAAAAAATAAAAGAATCTTCAGGTGATTTACGAATAGGAACATCTATAGAAGTAAAAGATTTATTTTATAATACACCCGCAAGATTAAAATATTTATCATCTCTTCAAAGTGAACTTGCTAATATAGTAACTGTAATAAATAGACAAGCTCTATCCCATACAAATATAAGATTTACTTTAATAAATGATGGAAAAGAAGTTTTAAAAACAACTGGTAGTGGAGATCTACTTAAAACAATAAATGATATATATGGAGTAAAAACTGCAAAAAAAATGTTAAATGTAAAAGGTGAAAATATAGATTATGAAATATATGGATATATATCACTTCCTGAAATAACTAAATCAAATAGAAACCATATAATAACAATTGTAAATGGTAGAGTAGTTAGAAATTCAGAATTAAATAAAGTAATAAATGATAGTTATTTTAAATATAAGTTTGAAAATAGATATCCAATCGTAGTTCTTCAAATAAATGTTGATCCGTGTTTAATAGATGTAAATATACATCCATCTAAAATGGATATAAAATTTAGTAATTTTGAAGACTTAAAACAACTTGTTAAAAATATTATTTCAAATACCCTTGATAATCATTTTCTAGCACCTACAGTTGATAATTCTACTATTAAAATTGATAATATAGTAGATCATATACAAACAAATGAAGAACCAACTATAAAGGAATATGTACTTAATTTTGATGAATCAGATAAGTTAATAAAAGAAGAAGAAAATACATATAATTATCAAGTAACAGATATTCAAGAAGAAAAAAGAGAATTTCCGCTTTTAGAGCCAGTTGGTCAAGTATGTGGAACATATATAGTATGTACTTCAGAAAAAGGAATGTATTTAATAGATCAACATGCAGCTGCTGAAAGAGTAAATTATGAAAAATACAAAAAACAAATGGCAAATCCTACAAGTGATACAATAAGTATGTTATTTCCAATTAATATTGAATATCCAAAAGAAGAATTTTTAATAATAAAGAATAATTTAGATTTTATAAAAAGTTTAGGAATTGAAATAGAAGAATTTGGTAATAGTTCTTTTATGATAAGATCACATCCTACATGGTTTAAAGAAGGATTAGAAGAATTATTTATTAAAAGTATTCTAGAAAAAATAATAACTATGCAAAATAATTTTGATTTAGAAAGATTCAATGATAGTATATCTGCAATGATGGCATGTAAAGCATCTATTAAAGCAAATGAACCTATAACTATAGAAGAATCAAGAATACTAATAGATCAACTAAAAAAATGTGATAATCCATTTAACTGCGCCCATGGAAGACCATCAATAATTCATTATCCAAAATATGAACTTGATAAGTTATTTAAAAGGGCAGTTTAATTATTTGCAATTATTAATTGTAAACTACATTAGTAGTTAAAAGCGGTGTATCCAGCCATTAAATTGGGAATAAAAAAAGTTTTAAAATTACTAAAAAAAATCACTTGAATATAATAAGGTTTTATTATAGAATATTATTAGTTTGAGTGGTGAAGAATATGATAATAGTAATAACAGGACCAACCGCAGTAGGTAAAACAAAATTAAGTATAGAACTTGCTAAAAAATATAATGCTGAAATAATAAACTGTGATAGTGTTCAAATATATAAAAAGATGGATATCGCATCCGCAAAAGTAACAAATGAAGAAAAGGAAGGTATAATTCACCATTTGTTAGATATAAAAGAATATAATGAAGATTATACTGTATATGATTATCAAAAAGATGCAAGAAGTATTATTGATAAATTACAAAAAGAAAATAAAAATATAATCATGGTTGGAGGTACAGGCCTTTATATAAAGGCAACACTATATGATTATAGATTTAATAAAGAAGATAACAGTAATATATATAATAATCTTACTAATGAAGAATTATATAAAAGAATAATAGAAATAAATCCAGAGTCAAAAGTAGATAAAAATAATAATAGAAGATTAATAAGAGAATTAATTAATTTAGAAAACAATGCACAAAATAATTTTGGAGATAAACTATTATATGATAATGTATACTTTATTGGTTTAACAACAAATAGAGATTTATTATATAAAAGAATAAATGATAGAGTAGATATAATGATAGAAAATGGTTTATTATCAGAAGCAAAATATTTTTATAATTTAGATAAAAATGCTAAATCACTAAAAACAGTTATTGGATATAAAGAATTATTTAATTATTTTGATAATAATATTTCTAAAGAAGAAGCAATAGATTTAATTAAAAAAAATTCAAGACATTATGCAAAAAGACAGTATACATGGTTTAACAATAAAATGAATATAAAATGGTTTGATGTTGATTTTAATAATTTTAATAATACTACAAACAATGTTATAAAATATATAGAAAAAGGAAATGAATAATCATTTCCTTTATTTTGTTAAAAAACTATAAGAATCTCTATCATAATTATGTTCTATTGCTTCCTTAACAAGTAATTCATGAGTAGTAAGTAAAAAATAATCATGACTTATTATATCAGAACCATTACTAACAATGGGATCATCCCAAGTTAAATCAATATGATACCATTTACCATTTAATTTAACCGCATTCCATGCATGTTTATCAGTAATAACCTTAACATTATCTAAACCTAATTTATTTAAAAATATTGCCATAGTATCACTATAACCACTACAAACTGAATATCCTTCAAATAAAGTTCCAATAGCAGTATCTGAATGATATTTTGAATTACCAGATTCTTTATCTTTATCGTATTTATTAGTACTAGCTAAATAATCATGAAAAACTTTTATTTTATCAGTAACATCATCATAATTATTTATATTTAATTGATTTATTATATCATCAATTTTTTTATCTATTTTAATAATATCTTCATTAGAATATTTTTTTTGTATTTCAATATCAACTCTTCTAGTCAATTTGTTATATTTTGAATTAATTTCTCTAAAAGAATTATAAGGATGAACTAATTGATTTACATAAGAAAAAACATTCGCATCTTCAGATATTTCTTTTATCTCATCTATACAATTTTTATAAGTAATATCACAATAATAGGTAAAATCATTAAAACCATTATTTAAAAAAGTATAATATACATTTAATAATTCTTCTTTATTCTTAGGTGAAAAATCATTTGTATTTTTAACAGTTTTACTAAATTCATTATATTTATATTTATTATTAAGTGTATTTTTATTAACAACTAAATTATAATTATCATTTTTATAATAATATTTAATACTCTTTTCAATAACATTATCTAAAAAAAGATTATCAATTATATCTAAGCATATAATAAAAATTAAAAAAGATTTTATTATTCTTTTCATTTTACCACCTATTATAATTATACCAAAAATAAAAAAAAATATCTATTTTATAGATATTATTTATTATTTAATTTTTTTGCTATACGAGATTTTGCTCTAGCAGCTTTATTTTTAGTTATTATTCCGCTTTTTAATGCTTTATCTATTCTTTTATTAGCTTCTTTAACAGTTTCAACACTTGGTTCAATAATAGCTTTTTTAACAGAAGATTTCATAACAGATTTTTTTGGTAAATTATTTTCTCTTTTTGTTTGATTTACTAAAACTCTTTTTTTCGCACTTTTAATATTTGCCACTTATATTCACCTCCATGACTCATTCGCTTTTATAATTTTATCAAATATATATAAAAAAATCAATAAATTTCTTAATTTTTCACAAAATAGTATTAGAGGTGAAATAATGAATCATGAAATAGATACATCAAAAATAAACATAAGAACAGATTTAGCAATTGAACAAATAGATGATATTAGTTATATTAATGAAAAAATAATTGATGATATTAAAGTAACTAATATAACAGTTAATGATACCAATAAAAATAAATATTTAAAAAAAGAAGGACAATATATAACAATTGAATTTAATGATATAACAGATTATAATAATTCAAAAAAAGTCGAACAAGTATTTATTAATGAATTAAAAGAATTATTAAATCAATATGACATAAATGATGATAATACATGCCTAGTAATAGGATTAGGAAATGAAAAATCAACACCAGATTCACTTGGACCACTTACCATTAATGATATTATAGTAACAAATCATTATTATTATTTAGGTTTAGATGTAGAAGAAGGATTTAGAAGTGTAGCAGCAATTTCACCAGGTGTAATGGGGACAACTGGTATAGAAACATATGATATTATTTATTCTATAGTTAAACAAATAAAACCTGATTTTGTAATAATAATAGATTCTTTAAAAGCAACCTCAGTAAATAGAATAAATAAAACAATACAAATAACAGATACAGGGATATCACCAGGTAGTGGAATAGGAAATAATAGAAAAGAAATAAGTAAAGAAGTATTAAAAATACCAGTATTCGCAATTGGTATACCAACAGTAGTTGATTCAATAACTATAATAAATGATTCAATAAATCACATAACAAATTATTATTCATACATGAAAAATAATATAAATAACCCATCAGAAAAATTAAAAATAGTAAGAACAAATTATAAAGATAATGATATAAATACGGATGATAAAAAAGAATTATTTGGTATATTTGGGACTTTAAATGAAGAAGAAATAAAACAATTTATATGTGAAGTATTAATACCAATAGGTTACAACATGATAGTAACACCTAAAGATATAGACTTTGAAATAAAAAGATTAAGCAATATATTATCAAATGGTATAAATAATTCTTTACATAAAAATGTAAATAATTTATAAAAAATAATAAAAAGAGTAGTGATACTAGTTATTAATTTTTAAGTACTGATATTTACTATAAGATTTTCATTTAAAAGTTTTATAAAATAAGAAATAGGTATTAACTATTTTCTTTTTTTATGATAAAATTATATATAAGAATAGGAAGGTGTTTTTATGCTTGGTAAAATAATATCAATAAATGGGAATATATTAAAAGTAGAACTTGCAATAGATGTAACTAATAAAACAGGATTATCTAATTTACATGTTGCTATTGAATGTCAAGGAAAAAAATTAATCGGAGAAATAATAGAAATAGATTTAAAGTATGCTACTATTAGTTTACTTGGAGAAATAATTAATAATCAATTTATATCAGGTGTTAATACTAAGCCATCTTTTGCATCTACAATTAGAATAATTACAAAAGATGAATTAAATCAAATAATAGATTTTGAAAATTCTAATTATGCTATTAATTTTGGTAGATTACCACTTTATTCAAATTATCCAATTAATCTTAATCCAGATATTTTCTTTTCAAATCATTCTGCAATAGTAGGTAATTCAGGTAGTGGTAAATCAAGTGCAGTTGCAAGACTTTTCCAAAATATTTTTTCAACTAATATAAGACCAAAATCAAATATGTTTATATTTGATGTATTTGGTGAATATGAAAATGCACTTGCTGGATTTAATGGAATTAATTATAAATCATATACAACTGATTTAAAAGATCAAAAAAATGAAATTATAAAAATACCAGTACACTTACTTAATATAGAAGATTTAGCACTTTTACTTCAAGCAGAAAACTTTACGCAACTTCCAATAATTGAAAAAATGCTTAGAGTAGTTACAATTTTTAATAAAACAGAAGAAGAACAATTAAAATGTAAAAATGATATAATTGCAAGAGCAATAAAAGAAATTCTTTATTCAGGTAAAACAGCTGCGCAAATAAGAGACCAAATAATTGCTATTTTAACTAGTTTTCCGACTAAGACATTAAATACTGAAACACAAGTAGTTGTACCAGGTTGGACAAGAACACTAAAACAATGTTTACAACTTGATAAAGAAAATAAAATATCAGAAATGCAATTAGTATCTGAATTTATTGGTAAATTTATATCTAATGATATTGAACTTAATTTACCAAATGGAGAAATGTATTATACTTTAGAAAACTTATATGAAGCTTTAGAACTTGCATTTATTTCAGAAGGAACATTAAAAAGTGATGCAATATATGATAAAGTTAACTCATTAAAAGTTAGATTAAAATCATTAATTGATGGTGAATTTGGAATGTTCTTTAGATATGATAAATATATATCAAAAGAAGACTATGTAAAATCATTAAATAATGATGGTAAAAATCCAATAGTTAATTTTAATATAAATTCTATTACTGATAGACAAGCTAAAATAGTTATAAAAATCTTATCAAAAATGTTACTAGAATCATCATTTAGAGTTACACCAAGAGGTTCAAGACCAATACATATATTCATTGAAGAAGCACATAGATATGTTCAAAATGATATTGATGTTGAATTATTAGGATATAATATATTTGAAAAAATTGCTAAAGAAGGTAGAAAATATGGTGTTATTTTATGCTTAATAACTCAAAGACCTTCTGAACTATCTGATACAACTTTATCACAAGCATCTAACTATATAATATTCAGACTTAACAATCCAACAGATATAGAATATGTAAGAAAAATAGTTCCTAATATAACAGATGAAATGATAATGAAAATAAAATCATTACAACCGGGATTTGCTCTTATGTTTGGATCAGCATTTAAAATACCACTAACAACTAAATTTGATTTACCAAATCCAAGACCAAACAGTGATAATATAAGTATTAAAAATACATGGTATAAATAATAATAACTAGGGGGTATCTATGGTAAAGTCAGTATATATTCATATACCATTTTGTAAAACAATATGTTCATATTGCGATTTTTGCAAAGTATTTTACAATAAAAAATGGATAAATGATTATTTAGATTCACTTGAATATGAAATTAAAAATAATTATAAAGATGAAGAATTAAAAACAATTTATATTGGTGGTGGAACTCCTTCATCATTAAATATTGAAGAATTAAATAAATTATTTAAAATAATAAAAATCTTTAAGATAAATAAAGATTATGAATTTACAATAGAGTGTAATATAGAAGATATAACAGAAGAAAAATTAAAATTATTTAAATATAATAATGTTAATAGAATAAGTATAGGTATTGAATCATTTAATGATAAATATTTAAGATTTTTAAATAGAAATTATAGTAGTAATATCATTAATGATAAAATAAATTTAGTTAAAAAGTATTTTAATAACATTAATATAGATTTAATATATGCACTTAAAGATCAATCATTAGAAGATTTACAAAATGATTTAGATAAAATAATAAATTTAGATGTAACACATGTATCATGCTATTCATTAATGATTGAAAAAAATACAAAATTATATATAGATAATATCAAAAATATTGATTCAGAATTAGATTATAAAATGTATGAATTAATATTTAATAAATTTAATGATATATATGATAGATATGAAATAAGTAACTATTCAAAAAAAGGATTTGAATCAAAACATAATTTAACATATTGGAATAATGAGAAATATTATGGATTTGGATTAGGTGCTTCAGGTTATATTAATAATATAAGATATACAAATACAAAAAATTTAACTAAATACCTAAATAGAAATTATGAAAAAGAATATGAAACATTAACAAAAAAAGATAAAATAAAATATGAATTAATATTAGGATTTAGAAAAATAAAAGGAATAAATATAAAAGAATTTTATAAAAAATATAAAATAGATATATTAAGTTATCAAAATATTAATAATCTTATAAAACAAGGATATTTAATTAATGATAATGAAAATATTTATATAAATGATAAATATTTATATGTATCTAATGATATATTAGTTAAATTAATATAAAAAGGAGGTTAATTATGAACGAAGAAATAGAAGTTTTAGATGAAGATTTTACAAAAAGCGAATCTACTAATAATTCTAAAGAGATTATTTCTTTAGATAGATTATTTGATAATTCTAACGAAGAAGTAATTGATGCATATGAAGAAGATAAAAAATTAGAAGAAATAAGACAACAAAAAATAACTAAAATTCAAATCGGACTTATTGTTTTCTTAATAATATTTGCTTCATTAGTATATTTCTTTGGTTATAATTTTTTAGAACCTTTCATAAAAATCGACTAAAACTATCAAAAAGATAGTTTTTTCTTGCATTTTTTTTTAAAATATGTATAATACTTTCAAACAAATAGGGGTGTATTTGTCATAAAAGTAAAGAAATAGTGAGGTGGTATAAATGAAAGAACAAAAGAAAATTGATATTAATTTATTAAAACAACAACAATTTTCTAAATATTCATCATTAGATATACCAAAAAATATTTTAAAAGAAAATTTTGAAAAAGTTAAAAATATTCAAGATGAAAGTGAAATTATATTTCATTTTGATAGAAGAATTGGAAAATATATTGTAAATGAAATAAAAAATGATAATATCGATTTAACTATTATGATAATTGATAAATATAACTATTTAAAAAAGTTAATTGTTAAAAATCCTAAATATAATTTACAACCAAATGAAATTAATAAAATATATGAGGATGCTATTGAATTATTAAAAAATAGATATAATGATAAAGAATTATTGAGTTCTAATATCGTTGACAATATGAAATATATTATATTAAGCAATAATAAGCACAATTTATGTGAAGAAAAAATGTATGATATTTCATTCTTTAAAGAATATATAGAATTGTATGGAATAGAAAGCAGAGCTTATGCGAATATCTTATCATATAGCATGAAATCATTTAATCAAATATTATTAGGAACAAAAAAAATAGAAAAAGATGATCTTGATATATTATGTGGTCTATTTAATGTTTCTTCTTACGATGAATTAAAAAATATTATAGAAGAGAAAATACAATTTTATAAATATAAAGAAGAACTTTTAAAAAAACGAAATGAATTAAAAAAACATATTAAACCTAAAGAAGATAAAATAGAGATAAAAGAGGAATCTAAAGAATCAAATGAAATAATTATATCAAATAAAATTATAGATAAAGATGGTATTACAAGATATAATCTTAGTTTTATAAAAGAATATGCAGATTTGTATAATTTATCTATAAAACAATTATCAACTAAACTTCATTGTGGAGTAGGAAAAGTAGATGATATATTAAATGGTAAATTATTAATAAAGGAAACTATTATAGATGAAATTGCATATGAATTTAATGCCAATAACTTTGATGATTTATATAATAAGATTATTAATGCAATAAATACTAAAAAATATAATATTAATAATAAATTAAAAGAATTAAAAAAGTAGATATGTGCTTTTAATAATAAAATATAGTTTAAAAAAATTACAGTTTAATAACTGTAATTTTATTTTGTTTCAATTACTTCATCTAATTCATTTTTTTGAATAATTATATCTTCAGCGTCCAATTCAATTAATCTAATTATTTCTTCAAATGTAGTTAAACCATTAGCTACTTTTAATAAACCATCTTGAAGTAATGTTTTAACATCACCTTTATATACTAATTCTTTTAATTCTTCTTTTTTTACATTATTAGAAATAGCATCTCTAATATCTTCATTTATTAATAAAACTTCATGAATAGCAATACGACCACTATAACCATTCATACAATGTTCACAACCATCACCAGCTATAAATATTTCATTTAATTCAACGCCTAAATTCTTTTTAAATAAATGCTTTTGATATTGATTAGTTTGTATTTTTTTTCTACAATAAGGGCATAATTTTCTAGCTAATTTTTGAGATACTATACCAGATAGAGAAGCAGCAAGTAGATATCTTTCAACTTCCATATCTAAAAGTCTTTCAATAGTATTAAGCGAGTCATTTGTATGAAGAGTAGATAATACTAAATGTCCAGTAATAGATGCTCTTACAGCTATAGTAGCAGTTTCATCATCACGAATTTCCCCAATCATTATAATATCAGGGTCTTGTCTTAATATAGATCTAAGTACATTAGCAAATGTTAAACCAATTTCACTACTTACTTGTACTTGGTTAATACCAGGTAAATCCATTTCAACTGGATCTTCAACAGTAATTATATTTGCTTCTTCTTTATTTAGTTTTTGTAAAACAGAATATACTGTTGTAGATTTACCAGTACCAGTGGCACCAGTAACTAATATAATTCCATTTGGAATATTTATCATTTTTATTATTTTATCATAATTATCTTTAGTAAATCCTAGTTTTTCAAGTCCTTGAATACTCATTGAATAGTCTAATATACGAATAACTATTTTTTCACCAGCATTAGTAGGTAATGAAGATACACGCATATCAAGAGGGACACCATTTAATGATGTTTTAATCGCACCATCTTGAGGAAGTCTATTTTCAGTAATGTTCATACCAGCGATTATCTTAACTCTTGTTATTAAATTTCTTTTATAATCGTTTGGTATAGAACAATAATCAATAAGTCTACCATCAATTCTAATTCTTACTTTTAATGTATCAGAAAGAGGGTCAAAGTGAATATCACTGGCCCTGTTTTTAGTTGCATCAATAATAATTTCATTTACTATCTCAACAATAGGTAATTTTTCAAAATCAAATGTTTTAAGCATGTATATTACCCCTTTTTTATTCTTTCTTTACATAAAATACAGATTTTCTCTAGTATTTATTCTAAAAATATTATATAATAAATTTGTAATAATATCAATAGTAGGTGAGATAAAAATGATAAAAAATAGTAAAGGTTATTTACTTGCTGAAACTATAATCGCAATTACAGTAGTCGCAACAGTTATTACAATGGTTTATGCAATAATAATGAATTATTATATTAAAGAAGATAATGAAATTACTAAATTTAATACAGCTCAAGGAATATATAATGCATATCAAATAAAAAAATTATTTTCTGATCAAGAAAAATATTATATAGAATCTTTTAGTGAAGAAAATAAAGATTATGTACAAATAACTGATTTTGATAGCGCAATTAAAGATGAATTAAATATAAAAGAAATATTTTATTCAAAGAAAAATATAGAAAATTTAATTAAAGATGAAAATATAAGTATTAGATTAAAAAAATTTCTATCAGAATATAACGATAATAATACTTATAATTTATGTGAGTATAAATATATAGTTATATATAATGATGATAGTTATTCAATAGTAGGTTCTGAATGTGATGAGTAGGTGATAAAATGAAAAATAAAAAAGGATATACGATAGTAGAAGTTATAGTAAGTTTTGTTTTAATAACAGTTGTAATGATATATTTACTAAGAACAGTAATAGTACTAACAAATAAAAACAATGATTTACTAGTAAATGAAGAATATTCAGTATATGAAAATAATTTATTAAAACATGTATATGATGATTTAGAAGTAGCGTATGATGCGGAAGATTTTAAAGGAGTTACAGAAGAATCAGGTAAAATTAAATTAAAAGATATTGATAAAGATATAGAAGTTAATAAAGATAATAATCAAATAATATATGGTGGAACAATATATGAATTACCAGATAAAGTATCAATAAGAGAAAATAGTGATCATAAAACATATAAAGTAGAAAAACATTTAGGAACTCATGAATATTATGTAATAACAATATATATAAAGAAAAACAGAGATAATGAAGATTTAAAAATAGTATATCAAAATAAAAAATTATTAGATTATACAATAACATTTAATCCAAATGGTGGTCAAATCATAAGTGGAGAAACAGAAGTAGTAGGTAAATTTGGACAAGAAGTACAAGTACCAACTGTACAAAAAACAGGATATACATTTAAAGGTTGGTTCGCAAACGGAAAAAAATTAGAGAAAAATACCGTAACAATAAAAACAACAATTCAATATACAGCAAATTGGGAAGCAAATACATTCACAGTTGCATATGCAGGTAATGGAGCAACAGGAGGAACAACAACAAGTCATATATGTACATATGATCAAGAATGTTATTTAAAAGCAAATGGGTTTACAAAAACTGGTTACACATTCCAAGGATGGAAGAAAGGTAATGCAGGAAATATGTTAGCACCAGGAGCTAGTATAAAAAATGCAGCAACAAGTGGAACAGTAACTTACTATGCACAGTGGAAAGCTAATACATTCACAGTAGCATATAATGGAAATGGAGCAACAGGAGGAACAACAACAAGTCATACATGTACATATGATGCAGCATGTAGTCTAAAAGCAAATGGATTTACACGAACTGGTTACACATTCCAAGGATGGAAGAAAGCAAACGCAGGATATGTATTAGCACCAAATGTAAGTATAAAAAATGCAGCAACAAGTGGAACAGTAACTTACTATGCACAGTGGAAAGCAAATAATTATACTTTAGTATTTGAACCAGCAGGAGGATTAGTATCACCAAATAAAAAGACAGTAACATATGATAGCAAATATGGAACACTACCAACACCATCAAGACCAGGGTATACATTTACTGGATGGTATAATTCATCAGGTGCAAGTAGAAATGCAAATAGTGTATATAAAACTGTAGGAAATGAAACCCTAACAGCACACTGGAAAGCAAATACATATACAATAACATTTAATCCAAATGGTGGTTCAGTATCACCAAAAACAAAAACAGTAACTTATGATAGTACATATGGATCATTACCAACACCAAGTAGAGGTGGATATATATTCATAGGATGGTATACATCAGGTTCATTTAACGCAACATATTATTCAAATACATATAAAGATGTACGAAATGTATATGGAACAAGCTATCAAGGATTAATGGACCATTGGGTAAAATGGGGTAAAGCAGAAGGAAGAAGAAGTAGTGCAAACTATAGATTACCAGATGATAAATATACAACAGCAGGAAATGAAACTCTAACAGCACAATGGATAAGATATGGATCTGATTCATCATGTGGATGTTCATCATATAATACATGTCAACATTCAGATTGTGGTACAACAGCACATACTTCTACAAGTTGTGGCTCTTGGGTTAATAATGGAGATTGTGATTATTATGGACAAACTTCTAGTTGTTCAGTTGGGTCTACTGGATGTAATATTCCTGGATTCGGAGATATTTGTACTTATAAAAATGGTTATTTGACTCACAGATATAAAATATCATCATGTACTAAAAAGAATGGTAAATATAGTCCATATTATTGTTTCCAAGATCGTAGATGTACAACATCAACATCTTATACTACTAATACATGTGCAACTGCAGCTTGTGGATGCTCATCATACAATAGCTGTTATTACTAAATAAATAATAATTGAAATAAATACATTAAGTATTCTATAAAATAAATACTTAATGTATTTTATTTTGTCATTAATACTAATCATCTGCATGTGTATACTAAAACTTCCAAAAGTTATTATTATAAGTATTATTAATCCCTTTAAAAATAAATTTATATTTAAGATAGATATATTATATATACCTGAAGAAAATTCTATTAAACCAATTAAAACTGAATTAATTGGTTCATTAATATTAGTTATATTAGTATATAATGAAATAATAATTGAAAAGAATAATATATTAGAAAATATTATACTTAATGTATATATAGTATCTTTAAGTGAACTATTATATATATTTAAAAATGACTTATTGTCATTTTTTATTTCTTTTTCATCGTTTATATTATTCTTTCTTAAAATAATACCTAGTATAATATTTGAAATATAATGTGATATTAATATTATTAGAGCTAATTTAATATTTTTTAAATATATACCACCTACAGTACATATTAAAAATATTGGATTAACAAAATTAGTGTATAAAATAATATTATTTAAGTTTTTATTATTAATAAGCATTTTTCCATTATTTGGATATCCACTTAGTATAGATAGTAAAAATATAATTACATCGTTTTGATTTATATTAAATAATTTAATAAATATATTTTTAATAAAATTTGGTATATAATTTTTAATATTTAGTTTAATTAATATTTGAGAGATAATAATTGAAAAAAACATTGTAGGCATTAAATTATATAAACATATATTTAATGTTTTTCTAAAACTATAGATAACTATTTTTGAATTAGATAATAAAAAAACCTCTAAGATTACAAATAATATAATTAATAATATATTTATATATTTTTTCATAATATATAATATGAAAAAAATAGGTATATTATTAAAAGATACTAATAACAAAATGATTATATATAATAATATAATTAATTATTTATCAAATTACGATATTTTATTAATTGGAATTATTATTAATGATAATTATGATTTTAATAAAATAAGAGAATTAATTAATCTATGTGATGGATTTATTCTAATTGGATCAAATAATAATAAAATTAATAATGTAATTAAATATTTATATGATATTGATAAACCTACACTTGCAATAGGGTTAGGTATGCAAGAAATGGTTAGAGCCTTTAATGGAACAGTAGAGTTACTAGATAATAATTTACATAAAAATAATAATAAATATTCTCATAAAATAAATATAAAAAAAGATTCTATTTTAGAAAATATAATAGGTAAAAATAAAATTTATGTAAATAGTAATCATACATTTTATGTAAAAGAAACTATTTTTACTGTTTCATCATACAGTGATGATTTTATTATTGAATCTATTGAAGATAAAAACAAAATATTTTTTGTTGGAGTTCAATGGAATCCAGAATTTTTAGAAAAAGATATAAATAGTAAACTCCTTTTTAATTATTTTATTGATAGGTGTTGACAATTATTATATTTTTTGATAACATTTATTTCGTTGCCGAAAAAAAAAGGGAGATGAATTTTATGAATAATATAGTAATTTCAGAAAATATTGTTAATAATTATAAAAATAATATAAATGTAGTTCTTAAAGATTTAAAATTTAGAATTAAGTCTGGATCATTTAATGAATATGATTTAGCTTTATATGATGCATTAGTTAAAGAAGATCAAAAAAATAAAAAGTTACAAATGAGAATAAATGTATCTGCATAAAAACTATTTTATAAATAGTTTTTATTTTGTTTTATTATATTGATTTTTTTTGTTATTTAATATATAATTTTAGTGTGTTTGGAGTGATATCATGTTTATTAATCTTTCAAAATTAATCACAGGTTTAACAGATAAAATATTAATTGATGATATAGTAAATATTGACAAAGATTATTTAGAAAATACGGATATTAAAGACATAAGTGAAATAAAAGTAAGTGGAGATATAAGACCATACGAAAATAATTTTGAACTTAATTTGAATATAAAGTGTACACTTACTTTAATTTGTAGTATATCATTAAAAGATGTTAAATATGATATAGATATTGACATAAATGAAATAATTGGTGAATCAGATGAATCATTAGATATTGAAGAAAATAATAAAATTATTAATAATTCTATTGATTTAATTCCAATTATATGGCAAAATATTATATTGGAAGTACCTTTGAAAGTTATTTCTCCAGATGTTGAATTAAAAAATTTAAAAGGTGACGGATGGGAATTTATTACTGAGGAAAAGGTAGAAAATACGGATATCGATCCAAGATTAGAAAAATTAAAAGAATTTTTAAACGAATAAGGAAGGAGTGTATAAAATGGCTGTACCTTTTAGAAAAGTATCTAAAACTAGTGGTAGAATGAGAAGAACTCATTATAAAGTAGAAGCTAATGGAACTGTTAAATGCTCAAATTGTGGTGCTGATATAAGATCACATAGAGTATGTCCAGAATGTGGATTTTATAAAGGAAAAAATGTAGTAGAAAAAGAAGAAGCAACTAAATAATTAGTTGTTTTTTTTACTTTATTTTGTTAAAATTATTTTATAAGGAGACTAGGTATGGATAATTATTTTAAAGAATATAAAAAAGCTAAAGTATTATTACTTGATTTAATAGAGAAATTAGAAGAAGAAAAAAGATTAGATAATAATGAATCAATTGAAAATATTACTACTTTTAATCTAAATAATATAACAAGTAAAGATTATATTTGTAATTTATTAAATATAACTGATGATGTATTAACAAAAGAACAATTATTAAAAATAAAAAAGAAAATATTAAATGAAAAACAACATAATTTAAACTATTATGAAGAATATTTAAAAATATTACTTGGTTTTATTTATATGATAGAAGACATATATAAATGGAAATTGACACCTGATGTAAGACAACAAGTTGGTCTTGAACTTGGAACAGATAGAAAAACAGATCCTAAAGCAACTGTTTATGCATACTTTAATCATGGAGAAGAACTTGGGGATAAAATATGGAAAATTTTAGGATTTAGTCTTTTTGTAATTTCTGAGGAATCCCTTAATAAAAAAAGAGAAGAAATATTAAATGAATTAGATCAATATAAAATGAAACAATAGGTGATAATTATGAAAAAAGGTAAATTGTTTGTAATATCTGGACCATCTGGAGTTGGTAAAGATACAATAATTAATGAATATTTAAAAAATAATGAAGGTATGCTTAGTATAAGTGCTACTACAAGAAAACCTAGAAAAGGTGAAGTAGATAAAAAAGATTATTATTTTTTAACCAAGAAAAAATTTGAAAAATGGATAAAAAAAGATAATTTTTTAGAATATGCTACTTATAATGATAATTATTATGGTACACCTAAATCTAAAATATTTGAAAACTTAGATAAAGGAATAGATGTTTTTTTAATAATAGATGTACAAGGTGCACTTCAAATAAAAGAAAAAATAAATGAATCGGTTTTAATATTTATTATGCCACCTTCTTTAGAAGAACTTGAAAAAAGATTAAAAAATAGAAATACAGATGATGAAAATATGATTAAAAATAGATTAAAAATTGCTATTACAGAAATAAGTATGTCTGATATGTATAATTATATTATAACTAATAATAAAATAGAAACATCAGTTGATAAATTAAAAATGATTATTGAAAATGAAAAAAATTAAGTTTTACTTAATTTTTTCTTTTGCTTCTTTATATAATAAATTAACTTTTTCATATGTATTAAATGATAAACTACACTTAAGTTCTTTTATAATATTTTCATTATAATCTTCTTTATATAATTTCATATAATTATTCTTAATAAAATCATATATTATTTCATCTTCATTATTTTTTAATATTATACCTTGATTTTTCGCATATTCTTTAATATGAGTAACTGTTAATTTATCAATATATTTATTAAGCATAAATTCATTCAATAAAATCACTTCCTTAATAAAAATATATGTTATATAAATTTAATTTATTTCACAAACTAATAAATAGATAAGGAAGTGAATATAATATGAATAATAACAATAGATTAATAATAATTTCAATTTTAATATTAATTTCTTTTATAGTATTAACATTAAAACTTACTAATATACAAATATTAAATAAAGAAAAATATAAAACAAAATTAGATGATTTAAAAGTAGATTATGTATATTCAACTTCAACTCCAAGGGGAAGAATATATGATAGAAATTATAATCTACTTGTAGATAATGTAGGTGTTAAAACAATATATTTTAAAAGAAAAGGCAGTATTTCTACAAAAGATAAGATACACATTTCATATAAACTTGCGAAAAATATAGATGTTAATTACGATAAATTACAATTAATTAATTTAAAAGAATTTTATATGGCAAACAATAAAGAATTAGTTGATAAAAAAATTACAAAGAAAGAAAATGAACTATTTAATGAAAGAAAATTAACAACTAAAGACATAAATAATTTAAAATTAAAAAGAATTACTAAAAAAGAATTAAGTAAATATAATGAACTTGATAAAGAAGCTGCCTATATATATTATTTGATGAATAAAGGTTATTATTATGATGAAAAAATAATTAAAACATATGCCACAGATGAAGAATATGCATATGTTGCAGAACATCTAAATGAATTAAAGGGTGTAAATATAAAATTAGAATGGGAAAGAAAATATTTATATGGTGATACATTTAGAAGTATACTTGGAAATGTATCAAGTAGTTCATCTGGAATACCATTTGAACTTAAAGATTATTATTTATCAAAAGGTTATTCTTTAAATGATAGAGTTGGTGTTTCTTTTTTAGAATATCAGTATGAAGATATTTTAAAAGGGGATAAAGTTAAATATAAATTAAACAATGATAATACATATACAATATTAGATAAAGGTTCAAGAGGTAATGATATAGTACTTACAATAGATATAAATCTTCAAAAAGAAATAGAACAAATTTTAAATGAAGAAATATTAAATGCCAAAGTAAACAATATGAATACAACATTTTATACAGGCTCACATGTTATTGTAATAGAACCTAATACTGGAGAAATACTAGCGATGGCATCAAAACAAATAGTAAATAAAAATGGTGAATATAAATTATATGATGCTACACCAACACTTCTTACTAATCCGGTTACTCCAGGTTCTATAGTTAAAGGTGCATCTATGAGTGTAGGATATAAAACAGGTGCAATTACTATAGGAACAACTATGAGAGATGAGTGTATTAAAATAAGAAATACACCAGCTAAATGTTCATGGACTAAAGGACTTGGTTACTTAAATGATGTAAAAGCACTTGCTTATTCATCAAATTCTTATCAATATAAAACAGCTATAAAAGTCGCAGGTGCTAATTATTATTATAATGGACCTCTTAGTGTATCTGAATCGGCATTTCAAACATATAGAGATATGTTTTTAGAGTATGGACTAGGAGAAAAAACTAATATAGACCTTCCAGTTGAATCATATGGTTTTAAAGGTAAAACATTTGAATCTGGACATCTTTTAGATCTTGCAATAGGGCAATATGATACATATACACCAGTTCAAATCGCAAGTTATATAAATACACTCGCATCAAATGGTAATAGATATCAACTTCATTTATTAAAAGAAATAAGAAATAAATCAAATACAGATGAAATAGGTACATTAAAAGAAAAGAAAGAACCTAAATTACTTAATACTGTAGATTTAGATCAAATATATAAAGATAGAATAAAATTAGGGTTTGAATCTGTTATGAAAACACTTGGATATGGATATATGGGTAGTGTGCCATCACCCGCAGGTAAAACAGGTACTTCTGAAAGTTTTGTTGATTCAGATGGTGATGGTAATATAGATGTAGAAACACTTTCAAAAGGGTTTATAGGATATGCACCAAGTAATGATCCTAAATTTTCTATTGTAGTATTATCTCCAAATGTAAGATATTCTAAAAATTCATTATATACTTCACCAGTAAATAATAAAATAAGTTCAAGAGTATCAAATAAAGTATTTGAAATTTTACAATAATATGTTATAATTAATTATGCGAAAAAGAACGGAGGTAAATCTATGGCAAGTAAAAAGAAAGATGCAAGAAGTTATGTTGCACTTGAATGTACAGTTTGTAAAGCTGAAAATGGTGTTTCAAAAGAAAATTATTTCGTAGAAAAAAATAAAGCTAATACACCAGATCGTTTAGAATTAAATAAATATTGTCCAACATGCAGAAAACATACAATTCATAAAGAAAAGAAATAATAAGGTGATTTTATGAATAAGGTAGTAGTTATTGGTACTGGAAATGTAGGTAAAGCATATTCTTTAAGTTTAATTAATCAAAATACAAAAATTGATGAATTAATACTTGTAGATATTGATAATAAAAAAGCACTTGGTAATGCAATGGATTTAAGCCATACTGCTATGTTTACTAATAGTAATATACAAGTAAAAGCAGGTTCATACATGGATTGTAAAGGTGCTAAAATAGTTGTAATAGCAGCTGGTGCTAATCAAAAATCTAATGAATCAAGATTAGAACTTGCTTCTAGAAATAATGTAATAATTAAAAGTATAACTAAAAAAGTGGTATCCGCAGGTTTTAAAGGAGTATTTATTGTCGCAACTAATCCAGTAGATATAATGACTTATATGGTAAAAAAATATTCTGATTTTGATAATAGTAAAGTAATAGGAACAGGTACACTAATTGATACAGCTAGATGTAAATTTCTATTATCAGAAAAAATAAATGTTAACCCAAAAGATATAGATTTATATGTTTTAGGTGAACATGGTGATTCTTCATTTGTTTCTTGGTCTTCAGCTACTATAGGTTCACTTAATGTAAAAGATATTGTACTTGGCAATGATCTAAAACAAATTGAAAGAATAGTAAAGAAATCAGGTTATAGAATAATTGATTTAAAAGGTGAAACATCTTTTGCACTTGCACTTTGTTTAACTAAAATAACAAATGCAATTATTAATAATGAATATGCAGTTTTACCTGTAAGCGCACCTTATAATGGTATTTATCTAGGCATGCCATCTGTTATAAATAAAGATGGTATAAAAGGTGTTATGAAAATAAAATTAACCAATGAAGAAGCTAATAAATTAGAAGATAGTATTGAAATACTAAAAAGTAATATAAATAAATTGGAGGTATAAACTATGATGATAGATATTAATGATATCAAAAATGGTATGACTGTTATAATAGAAGGTAATCTTTATCAAATAGTTGAATTTCTACATGTTAAACCTGGTAAAGGTGCAGCTTTTATGAAAACTAAATTAAAAAACCTACGTACTGGTGGTACACTAGAAAAAACTTTTAATACAAATATTAAAATCCAAAAAGCAAATATAAGTAAAAAAACTATGCAATATTTATATAATACAGGTGATACTTATTATTTCATGGATATGAATACATATGAACAAGTAGAACTTTCAGAAAGTCAAATACAAGATGAAAAGAAATATTTAAAAGAAAACTTAGATGTAGAACTTGTATATTATGAAGCAGAATTAATAGGTTTAAATTTACCAGAAAAAGTAGAATATACAGTAACTTATACTACAGATGCTGTTAAAGGTAACACATCTCAAGGTGCACAAAAAGATGCAACACTTGAAAATGGACTTGAAATAAAAGTACCACTTTTTGTAAATGAAAATGATGTAGTTGTAGTATCAACAAAAGATGGTAAATATGTATCTAGAAAATAGACATTAGTCTATTTTTTTTTATAAAAAAAGTAACCCGGGGGGGGGTAATATATTAGATATTATAGGTATTTTATATGAGTCTTAAACATTTTATTAAAACCCAGGTTCTTTCTTCATATAATAAAGAAAGAATTATTTTTCTTATTGGTGTTGTTTCTATCTTCTTTAGTAGTATTATTTCTGTTTTTGC
>JAFUBW010000008.1 GCA_017459965.1 Bacilli bacterium | reverse complement strand
CTTTAGTAGTATTATTTCTGTTTTTGCTGCTAATTATTTATATTCTTCTTCTGAAGTTTCTTTTGATAATTCTTCTTCTGGTATTTCTTCTGATAATGTTCAAGGCGCTATTGATGAACTTTATCAAAATGCTTCTGATTATTCTTCCTTAGATAGCCGTATTGGCGTGCTGGAAGGAAGATGGAAAAATGGGGCGACTAGTGTGTTTAATAAGGCAACTGCTGGGGATGGACTTGAAGTTGGTAAAACTAATACTTCTGGTAATACTTATATTGATTTATATTATAATAATAAAATTAGGGCTAATTTATATTATACCCCTGGTAGTGATAAAATGATCCTAAATTCTTCAGATGAATCTGGTGCTTCGGCGACTGGTGCTTTAGAAATTAGGGGAAAGTCTATTACACTATACTCACCTAGTAATGGAAATATTAATCTTAATGGAAATGTGAAGGTGAATGGGACGAGTATTGGGGATATGATTAAGGTGACAACTACAACATTTACAACAAAAACGAAAGCACAACTTAATGCACATAGTGGGGCAGCATTTAGTAATTTATTAACTTCTCTTCCTTCTGTGACAGCGCCAAGTGGTTATACTCTTGTAGGAAATGTTCATGTGGAAATAACTGGTCTTCCTGGTATAATTGGTATATTTGATGATATTAATAATGCCACTAAAACAAGTAGCATAGGAGGGTATGCTTTTAATACAAATACTGTAAATATCTCATCAGGTTCAAATATACAAGTAAGAATTATTTCTTTATGGAAGAAAAGTTAAATATGATAATATGTATATAATAAATTAATTTTCTTAAAATGAAAAACAAGATAATTGAAAATATCTTGTTTTTGTTTTTATTATGGCGTCCCTGGGCAGAGTCGAACTGCCGACCTATCGCTTAGGAGGCGATTGCTCTATCCTACTGAGCTACAAGGACATTTCTTAATAATTATAACACAAAATTATTGTTATAAAAAAATAAATATGTTATAATTTCGTTAAGTAAGGAGGTAAATTATGGCTAAAAAAACTGTAAGCAAAGAAGATTTAAAGAAAATAGGAGGAAAAGGGAAAGGATTTATTGAAGAATTCAAATCATTTATTTTAAGAGGAAATGTTATGGATATGGCTATCGGTGTTATTATAGGTGGTGCATTTTCTAACATAGTTACTGCTTTAACAAATGATTTCATTAATCCACTTATCAATGGTATTGGTGGTGCTGAAGTTGGTGGACAATTAAAAATATATGGTGGACAAGTTATAAAATATGGTGATTTTATTACATCTGTTATTAACTTTGTTATCATGGCATTTGTTTTATTTGTTCTTTTAAAATCTGTTAATTCATTAATGGCTGTAGGGAAGAAAAAAGAAACTGAAGAAACGCCAGAAATAGTTAAATCAGATGAAACTGTTCTTTTAGAAGAAATTAGAGATTTACTTAAAAAACAAAAATAGTAACTTTTTTAAAACTATAGAATAAATTATAATAAGGAAGATAAAAATATGTTAAATATAATATTGCCATTTATAATTTTATTTATAGTTTTTTTAATTATTGCTTATATAAAAAATAGGAAAAATTAGTAAATACTAATTTTTTTCTTTACATATTTTTATAATATGTTAAAATATATAACTTAGAAAAAGGGGGGATAGTATGTCAGATATCGGTATTATTAATATTACAAAAGATCAATTAGATAATATGAAAGTAAAGAAATATGATGATAATGATAATCCTAAAATATGGGTATCTGATGGCATACTATACAAAAAAGATAATCATAATGTTATTAAAAGATATAAGGAAGACTTTGAATTATTTAGAGATTATAAAGATTTAGAAAAGTGCGTTTTTCCAGAAAATGAGTTTTTTGTGGATGGTAAATATATTGGATATACAACTCCATATTTTGAAGACTATAAATCATTGTGTTATAGAATGTATAAAAATAAATATTCTATAAATCAAAAGAAAAAAATAATGAAAAAAATAGTAAAATTACTAATTAAACTAAATGAAAATGATATTGTACATGCTGATTTAAATACTTGTAATATAATATGTAATGGACAAGATATTAAGTTAATAGATTTTGATAGAATAAAAATAAGAGAATATGACGATGAAGCTATGTATATGTGGAGATTAAAAGAACAAGTTAACTATTTAAATATATGTTTATTAACAGTTTTGTTTGATACAAATTTAATTAATATAATGGATGAAGAATACATGGATTTTATTAATGAATTGACAATAACAGATGAATTTAAAAGATATTTACTAAGTTGCTTAATATTAAATGAAAAAGAAATATCTAAGGAATTATTAAATTATATTGATTCAATTAAAAGAAGAGATATAGTAAAGGGAAAAGAATTAGTAAAATCATTACAATTATAATTGTAATGATTTTTTTATTTATGATATAATTATGATGAAAGGTAGGATAAATATGTTAAAAAGAATTTATAGAGCATCTGTATTAGCAAGTATATTATTATTTTTATTTGGATTAATATTAGTATTTAATTCAGAAGGATTTATTAAATCTATATCTGCAATTATAGGTGTTATATTATTAATTATTGGTATTTTACCAGTTGTAGATTTTTTTAGATATAGAAGAGATGATGCAATTTCTGGAATAGGATTAATATCTGGTATATTTTCTATAGTATGTGGACTTATGTTTTTATTAAATGATAATATGTTATTGATATTAATACCAGTATTTATTGGAGTATGGATGATAATTAATGGAGTAAATAAATTCAGATTTGCATTTGAACTAAAAGATATGCAGGAAAAATCGTGGATAATAACATTTATTTTTTCAATAATAATTATAGTATGTGGCGGATATTTTATAGTAAATCCAATAAGAGGAGCAAAACTAGTATCACAAACTTTAGGTATAATCATTTGCATATATGCAGTACTTGATATAGTAGATTGTATATTAATAAAAGCAAGATATAAAGAAATAAAAACAGAAATAACAAAAGTAATTGATGAACAATAAAATATATAAAACTAATGAAAAAACACATTAGTTTTAATTTTTTAATTATTTTAGCACTCACTATTGACAAGTGCCAAATAAAGTGGTATTATTAATTTGTCAAAAGAAAATGACATAAAAATGTATCAAAGGTACATAATAATAAAAGGAGATGATATTTATGTTACCAGATAGATTTTTTGATGATATTTTTGATTTAGAACCAAGAAGACCAAAAGAAAAAATGGAATGTGACATTTATGAAGAAGATGGAAATTATGTAGTAGAAGCTACTATTGCTGGTTTTGATAAAGAAGATATCAAAGTTGAAGCAGAAGATGGAAGTATTATTATTACTGCATCTAAAGAAGAAAATGAAAAAGATGAAGGTAAAAAATATTTAAGAAGAGAAAGACATTTTAAAAGTAAAACACAAAGAGCTTTCTATTTAGGAGACATTGATGAAGATAATATTAAAGCAAACTTTAATAATGGTATTCTAAAAATAACTGTTCCTAAAAAAGAAATAGAATCAAATAAAAAGTTAATCGATATTGATTAACTTTTTTTTATTTTGAAAAATATCCATTTAATATTTCCTTACTTTCAGTAACTGTTATAAATGCATTTTTATCAGTATTAGTTACTAACTTTTTAAAATCTTCTAATTTTCTATTATTTACTTGTGCATAAATCATGTAATTAGTATCTTCATCATGGATACCAGTACATTTAACAACTGAAGCAGAATATCCAGCAAGCTTAATTGATTCAGTAACACAATTTTTGATATTCTTAGTTATAACTTGTACACTTACAGTTCCTTTAATAACAGATTTTGAAATTGCGCTTCCAAGATATGTTCCAGCGGCAAATCCACCTGCATATGCGACTGCTATCCAAATACTTTGAACATCGGTGCTTAAAGCTTCTCTAACAACTAAGAACCAAATAAATACATCTATAAATCCAAATATAGTTGCTAGATTTCTTTTCCCTTTTACTAAAAACATTGTTTGAAGCGTAGATAAAGAAACATCTATTAATCTACCACAAAAAATTTTAACACATAAATATAATAATGACATATTAACACACCCTTATCATAATTATTTTATAATATAAACAATTTAAAGTAAATATAAAAGTAAAATAGATTGTATATTAATTGTAAAACATTTCCTTATTAATTATTATTAAAAAAATAAACAAAAATATTCATAATGTGTTAAAATAAATTTGGTGAAGTAATATGATCACAATTAAAGATACTAATATTAATTTAGAAGATACAATTACATGTGGACAAATATTTAGATATGAAAAAGAAAAAGATAATTCATATACAATAGTATTATCTGATAGAGTAGTTAATTTAAAAAAAGATAATAACGATTTATTAGTAACATCTAATTTAGAAGATAATTTAGAAAATGTTGTTAAAAAATATTTAGATTTGGATAGAGATTATAATAAATTAAATGATAAATTAATTGATATAGATTCTTCACTAAAAAATATAATAGATGAATGTTATGGATTAAAAATAATTAATCAACCAAGATTTGAATGTATAATTAGTTATATAGTTTCACAAAACAATAGGGTGTCTCAAATTGCAAATTCATTAAATAATATTTCAAAAAAATATGGCAAAGAAGTTTCTTTTAATAATAAAAAATATTATTTATTTCCTAATTTAGAGGATTTAAAAAATGTATCAATTGAGGAATTTAGAAATTTAAAAGTAGGTTTTAGAGATAAATATATTTATGAATTTATAAAAAATATGACTGAAAAAAACATAGATATAGATATTATAGATAGTATGAGTTCTGAAGATGCCTTAAAATATTTAATGCAAAATAAAGGTATTGGAGAAAAAGTCGCGTCATGTATACTTTTATTTTCATATTCAAGATTTGATGTATTTCCAATAGATACTTGGGTAAAAAAATATATGAGTGATAAATATAATATTACTGATGTAAAAAATATTAGAAAATTTAGTAAAGAAAAATATAAAGATTATTGCGGACTCATGATTCAATATATGTTTCATTATAAAAGAAATAAAGAAATTTAATTTCTTTTTTTTTTAATTTTTTTAGGGGAAATTTTTTATTTTTGACGAATATATATATTGGAGGTATAAAATGCAATATATTACTAAAAAAGAAGTGAAAAATAGAAAATTAAATAAATTAAAAGTAAGAATAAATAATAATAAATTTATAAAACAAGAATTAAAAAAAACAAAAGATTTACTTGATAATGTTAATGGATATCCACTTGATAAATATCAAAGAAAAGCTGTTTTAATAAATGAAGAAAATAATTTAGTTATCGCAGGTGCAGGTAGTGGTAAAACATTAACAATAGTAGGTAAAATAAGATATTTAATAGAAGTATTAAATATAAGAAAAGAAGAAATTTTATGTATTTCATTTACTAATGATTCAGTTAATTCATTAAAAAAAGCTCTTTTAAAAAATTATAATTATAATTTAGATGTATATACATTTCATAAATTATCTTTAAATATTATAAAAGATAATAATAAAAATATTTCTATTTGTAATGATGGGTTATTAGAATATATCATAGACGAATTTTTTCTAAGAAACATTACTAATATCAAATTATTATATACTGATAATTATAAAAAATTAAAAGTATTAATAAGCACATTTATAAATCTTTTTAAATCAAATAATTATAATATATCTAAATTTAATGAATTTTTTAAAAATATGAAATATTCACAAGAATTTATACTTCTTAAAATAATAAAAGAAATATACTTTGAATATGAAGAAGAACTTTCATCAACTGGTAAAGTTGATTTTAATGATATGATAAATAAAGCTATAGATATTGTTAAAAATAATGGTTATATAAAAAAATATAAATATATAATTATTGATGAATATCAAGATACATCATATACAAAATATTTATTAATAAATGAAATAAAGAAAAAAACAAATTCAAAACTATTTGTAGTAGGTGATGATTTTCAATCTATATATAGATTTACTGGATGTAATTTAGATATTTTTTTAAATTTTAATAAATACTATGAGTATAGCAAGATATTAAAAATAGTAAATACATATAGAAATTCTAATGAGCTAATTAATATAGCAGGCAACTTTGTAATGAAAAATAAAAAGCAATTAAGAAAAAAATTAGTATCAAATAAAAACATATTAAACCCAATTGAGATTATATATTCAAAAAATTTAAAAAAATCTCTTTTAAGATTAATTGATAAAATAAATACCCCAATTTTATTATTAGGAAGAAATAATAAAGATATATATAAATATTTTAATAGTATAAATACTGATGGCACATTAAAATACAATAACAAAACTATTAGATATTTAACGGTTCATAAATCAAAAGGTTTAGAAGAAGAAAATGTAATAATTATAAATTTAGAAAATAATATTTTAGGTTTTCCATCTAAAATAGAAAATAATAAAATATTAAGATTTGTATTAAATGATAAAGACTCGTATCCATATGAAGAAGAAAGAAGATTGTTTTATGTTGCGCTTACAAGAACAAAAAATAAAGTTTATCTTTTAGTAGATAAAAATAATGAATCCATATTTGTAAAAGAATTAATAAAAAATAATAAAAAAAACATAATAATAAAAAATGAATAGTTTTTATTATAAAAATAGTAAAATATAGTGATATTATTTGTAAAAAAGTTGTTTTAATGCTGTTTTTTTTTAAAATAAAATGTATAATGTATATGTATGGGTGATTATGATGAAAAAATGCGTAATGATATATAATTCAAAAAGTGGAAAGAAAAAATCAGATGAATTACTTCCTGAATTTGAAAAAATACTAGATGATAAAGGTTATGAATTAATATTAAAAGTAACAAAAAAAAGAGGACATGCTGAAAGAATAGTAAAAGAACTTGAAGATGATATTGATTTAGTTATAGCCGCTGGTGGAGATGGTACATTTAACGAAGTAATATCAGGTAATTTAAAAAGAGAAAAGAAATTATTAATTGCTGATTTACCACTTGGATCAACTAATGATGTCGCAACTATGTATGGACTTGATAAAGATTCAATTGAAAATTTAAAATTACTTCTTGATGGAAAAATTAAGAATATAGATATTTGTAAAATTAATAACAAAGCATTTATATATTTTGCAGGCGTAGGTAGTTTTGTTAATGTAACATATGAAACTCCAAGAAGATTAAAAGAAAAATATGGTAGAACTGCATATTTTATTTATGCATTAAAACAATTTAATGGTAAAGTTAAAGATTATGATATAACTTATGAAGTAAATGATAAAAAATATAGAGGTAATTATTCATTTATATTTATAACTAATTCTTCTTCAGTCGCAGGTGTTAATAATATATATCCAGATGTTAAATTAGATGATAATAAATTTGAAGTATTGTTATGTCAGACAAAATCTAAATTAAAATTAATACAAATGGTTTCAAAATTAAAAAAACAAGATATTAGAACAATAGAAGGATTAACATATTATAAAACTAATAAGTTTAAAATAACTTTTGATGAAATACCAGAAGATTCTTGGTGTTTAGATGGAGAAGAAATGAAACATAATAACAAAACTTTTGAATTTTGTATATCAAAAGAAGTAAATGTTTTACTTCCAAAAGTTAATATTAATAAGTTATTTGTATAGGAGTATTTATGAATTATAGTGTTAAAGAATTATTTATTTTATTTATGATTTATTCATTTATTGGATGGGTTATAGAAATGATTGATAGAAGTATAATAGATAAAAAAATAGTTAATAGAGGGTTTCTAATTGGTCCATATTGTCCTATATATGGATGTGGGGCAATTTTAATGATATTATTACTTCAAAGATATATTAAAGAACCTATTACTTTATTTTTTATGAGTATGGTAATATTTTCAATATTAGAATATACAACTAGTTATGTAATGGAAAAACTATTTAAGGCAAGATGGTGGGATTATTCTAATACTAGATTTAATTTAAATGGTAGAATATGTCTAGAAACTATGATTCCATTTGGATTCGCAGGTATGATTGCAATGTATATAGTAAATCCATTTTTCGTAAGATGTCTACAAAGAACACCAGATATAATTTTAACAATCGCATTTGTAACTTTATCTATAATATTAATAATTGATTTATCACTATCAACAAGCATTATGGCAAATGTAACAAAAACAATTAAAAAAGTAAAAAAAGATAATACAGAAGAAATTACTAAAAAAGTTAAAGATTTAGTAATGCAAAAAAATTACTTTAAGAAAAGAATTATAAAAGCATTCCCTAAATTTAAGATTAAATAGAATATGTATATATTCTATTTTTTTTACATAAAATATTATTGGAGGATAATATGAAAAAAATAAATATAAAAAAATTATTGTTTTATGTTGGTATTACACTTTTAATTGGATTTTTACCAAACTTTTTTATAAAAATAGGAGATACATATAAATCATTTAATAAACCACCATTATCACCACCGGGAATTCTTTTTCCAATAGTTTGGTCTATATTATTTATATTAATGGGTATATCAATATATAGAATAATGATGACTAATAGCGATAAGAAAAAAGAAGCAAGATTGATATATTTTATTCAATTAATTATAAACGCATGTTGGACACCAATTTTCTTTGGATTAAAAGAATATTTTTTAGCATTTTTATGGATTTTAATGTTGATATTACTAGTAGTAACAATGATATTAATATTTTTTAAAATTGATAAAATCAGTGCATATTTAAATATACCATATTTAATATGGTTATTATTTGCTTGTTATTTAAATTTTGGAGTATTTATATTAAATTAAAGATCAAAGGGTATTTTTATTTACTGAATTATCTAGTTGAAAGTTATTTAAAAATAACGCTGTTATTATTAATGCTATATACAGAACATATTTTTAAAATAAATCATATTTATTGATTTATTTTTTTTAATTGTGTTATAATTGATATAGAATGGAAGGGACTATATATGAAAAAGTTTATAAATATACTTATTTTTTTATTTATATTTGCTTTATATTTTGTAACTTTTTTAATGATTTATGATGCCTTTAGGGAACGTAAATTAAATAGTCAAGAAAAAAATGCCGTTGAATTATTTGACAAAAAAATAGAAAAGAAAAAAGAAGAAGTTGTTTCAAATCAAACATATACTGTTAACTATAGAGGATATACAATTTTAGGGAAACTTATTATTCCTAAAATAGGTGTTAATACTGTAATATTAAAAGAACAAACTTATGCTGCTATGAATATAGGTGCTGTTAAAACTTATGGTGTAGATCTTAATGAAAAAGGTGGCTTTGTTATATCTGGTCATAATTTTAGAGGAAGAAGTGTATTTTTCTATAATATTAAAAATTTAAAAAGTGGAGATATTATAAAGATAACCGATAATAAAGGAAGATCACTAGATTATAGTGTATATGAAGTTGATAGATATGTATCACCAAATGATGTTAGTTATTTAGTAAAAACTGAAGATTATCATGTTACACTTGTAACTTGTGAGAATGGTGGTAAAACAAGAATTGTTGTAAAGGCACATATACAAGAGTAAAACTAATAATAATTATTAGTTTTTTTCTTTATTATTTAAAAAATATATGGTATTATATTATTATAAGAATAGGAGGAGTATTATGGAAAATAAAGATGATATTTTATTAGATAATGATGAAGATTTTCTTCCACTTGCTCCTTCTGAAGAAGATTCTAATATTAATCAACAAGATAATAATGTAATTCCGTTAGATGAGATAATTAAGGATAATAATCAAATAGATGAAAACAATATTTCAAATATTGAAGAAAACAATGACAATAAAATTATTTTTGATAATAATGAAGAAATTATAACAGAAGAGCCAAAAGAAATAATTATAAATGATGAAACTACAGACAATATACCTAATGATGTAAATCAATCAATTGAACAACCTCAAGCTGATGATAAATTTAATAAACAAAATAATATAAAAAGGTTTATTTATAATAATGCAAGAATAATACCTGTAATAGCATTTTTATTTGTTTCAGTACTAGGTATATATATTTTTATAAATAATGTAAATGCTGAAATTATTAATTTGATTAAAGTTGAAGAAAAAGAAAAAGTAGGATATATAAATAATGAAGGTAAGATGATTGTAAGACCAAAATATTTATATGGTTCTGATTTTTATAAGGGTTATGCAGTTGTTAAAAATTATAATAATTTATATGGAATAATAAATGGTAAGGGAGATAACGAAATATCTTTTGGTAATATATTTTCTGCTAATTTATATGGCAATAGATATATAGTTAGTAAATTTACTAATGAAGGATTAAAAATGGGATTACTTGATTCTAACTTAAAAGAAGTAACAAGAATCAAATATGATAATTTATCATATTCTAAATCAGGTATATTTATGTATACAGATGGTAATACTATGGGTATTATGAATAATGATGGTAAAGAAATATATTCATATAAAGTTGATGAAGTAGATGATAGAAATATATCTATAGATGTGTCAAATGTTGATAATAAATCAACTGATTTATATGCTAAAATAAAAATTAATTCATCGTCTACAATAATAAATACAACAACTGGTAAAGAAGTATATAGATATACTTTAGATGATATTAGAGTACTTGATAATAATGTATTTTATATAAAAAATGATGAAGGTAATAATAAATATTTTATAATAAAAGATGATAAAATTGTATATCAAACAGAAGCTTATAAAAGGGTTAGGGTAGATGATATTGATTCTAATATAGCTATTGCTATTAAAGATGATGCGTCTATTGATTATATTAATTTACTAAATAAAGAAAAAATAAATCAAGATGGAAATGTTAAATATACTTATTCTGATGGAGTAATTCTTCAAGAAATGTATAATTTTCAAACTAAAAAGAATGAATTTACTGTAATAACACCTAAAAAAGTATTAGGTACATTTTCTGATATAAGTTTAGTTGATAATGAATATGTAAATGGATATATGAAAATAAATACTGAAAGTAATAAATACAACTTTATAAATAAAAAAGGAAATATATTATCAAATAAGGAATATGAAGAAGCAAGTGATTTTAATGAAAACGGATTTGCTATTGTTTCTAATGATAAATCTTATGGTGTAATAAACACAAATGGAAAAGAAATAATAGATTTAAAATATGATAATATAATATTCTTAGATGATACATTATTTAAAAATGTTGAAAAAAGAACAAATGAGCAATTATTTATTTTTGAAGAAAATAACAAATATGGTATAATTAATTCAAATGGAAAAGTTGTTGTTAAACCTATTTATAGTGAATTTAAGACAGTAACTACAAAATATCCAATAATAAAAGCAAAATATAAAGATGAATATATTTTAGTTAATTTAGAATCATATAAAGATTTATCAATTGATTCAAATAACGATGTTCAAATATATGAAGATTATATAGTATCAAATGATGAATATTATAACTATGATGGACAATTAATCTATTCAGTAGGTGATAAATAATGAAAAATAAAGCTTATACTTTAATTGAATTATTATCTGTAATTGTAATTTTAGCAATTGTAAGTGCAATTGCTGTACCAAGAATTATTGATGTTATAGGAATGAGTAAAATAAATGCATATAATGTATCAAAAAAAAATATAGTTAAAAGTGCTAAATTAAAATATCTTGCTGATGTAAACGATTCATTAATAACAGAATATACTGTAGATGATTTAATTACAGATGGTTATTTAAAAAAAGATATAAAAAATCCTATTACAAATGATAATTATAAGAATACAAAGGTATTGATAACTAATGATGGAAATAATATTAATTATGAATATGTTGAAGGTAAAACATTATATGATATTATTATTGACTTAAATGATAATGATGGATTATTTAAAGATGATAATAATTATATTTATAAAGGTATTTCTGCTAATAATTATATTTCTTTTAATGGTGAAATATATAGAATAGTTAAAGTAGATTCTTATAGAAATATTTACCTAATAAATAATGAAATTCAAAATAAAATATCAAAAGAAAAAATAGATGAATATTTAATTTCATATTATAATGATAATTATTCTGAAATAATAAAGAATAATATATTATCAGTAGATATTTTAAATTATAATGATCTTATTAATTCATTTTTAGATAATGAAACATTCATAAACAGTAATAATGATATATGGGTAAAAGATAATAATAAATATAAAGTTATTTCTAATTTAAATAATAAGATAATTGATAAAAACAAAGCTAATGCTATAATGGTTTTAAAAATTAAAAGTTCATGTGTTATAAAAAGTGGTAATGGTTCTCAATTAAATCCATATGAAATATAAAAATAAAGTGTAAACTTTATTTTTTTTAAATGTAATATACATTTATATGTGATATACTAATAATAGATAGTAGGTGAATTATGAAATCAAAGGGATATACTTTAGTAGAATTATTAACGGTTATTGCTATAATTGGGTTACTTATGGCTATAACAATTCCACTTGTATTAAAAATTGTTGATAGTGCAAGTAAAAGTGCATTTGAAAATGATATTAAAACTATCGTAGAAACAGTTCAACTTGAATATGAAACATTAAGTACAGGTAATTATCCTTGTGTAGAGGGAAGTGCAGCATGTTTATCAAGTAGTGATTATAAAGTATTACCAAGATATAATTTTGGAATAGATAGGAAAAATAATGCATTACAAACTACTAGTATATTTGGTGTATTACATATAAAGGGTGATTTACCTTCAGGAGGTTCTGTATTTTATAAGAGTTTAAATAATGATTTAGAAGCAGGTTATTATAAAAAATATGATAAAGAAGAAGAAGATAAATTATCAGTAGTCGTATCAAAATTAATAAGTAAAAATGGTAAATGGTGTGCAGATAAAGAATATGGTAGTAATAAAATAGTTATAAAGAAAACATCGGAAGATTCAGGATGCATACAACATTTAATTGTTGATGGTAGGGAAATAGGCTTAAAAGCATCTGAAATCGCATATGATAATTCAAAAACAAAAATAAACTGTACCGATGCACAATGTGCATTAGATAAAATTGCAAAGATGATAGAATAATCAGAATTAAATTCTGATTTTTTCTTTTTTTAATAATATGATAAAATATTTATATAAGAGGTTGTTTATGATTGATGAGCTTTATAAGGATTATTATAAATATTCAGATTTTTATGATATTTTTAATAAATATAGAAACTATAATAGAGAAATAAGATTTATTTTAAACATGGCCAAAAATAAAAAATGGTTACTTGATATTGGATGCGGTACAGGTACACATTTAAATGCTCTTGAAAATTTAGGTTATATTGTAAATGGTATTGATAAAAGTGAAAATATGGTTGCTTTAGCAAGCCAAAAAGTAAAAAGACAAATTTATAATATGGATATACTAGATTATAAATTAGATGAAAAATATGATGCTATAATCGCAATGCATTCAGTATTCAATCATTTAAAAAGTTATGAAGAATTTGAAAAAGCTCTAAGTAACTCACTAGATCATTTAAATAAAAATGGAATAATGATTATTGATTTAGATAATAGAAGAAGTAATGATGATGTATTTGATATAGTTGATGGTAATAAAAGATATTTAGAGTGTTTTTATTCAAATAAATATAATATTCAAATAAGAACTACAACATTTACAATTGGATTAAAAGATTTTATATTTGAACATGAATATTTTATATATGATATTAAAAAATTAGAGGAAATATTTTCTAAATATGATATAACATATACATATTTAACTAATTTTTCTTATCAAAAAGCAAAGAGAAATTCTAATAGAATACATATAGTTATAAAGAAGGTATAATATGAAAAAATATATAGTTAATAAGGAAATGATTATTTTTGATTTTTTAAAACAAAGTATTTCTTTATCAAAAAATAGTATAAAAAGTTTATTACACGATAAATATGTTTATGTTAATGATAAATGTGTTACTAAATATGATTATATGCTTAAAAATGATGATATTGTAGAAATAAAAAGTACAAATGATATAGATATTATTTATGAAGATAAAGATATAATTGTAGTTAATAAACCATATGGATTACTTACTGTATCTACAGATAAAGAAAAAAATAAAACATTATATAAAATGGTAAGTGATTATGTAAAAAAGACTAATAAAAATAATAAAGTATTTATAATTAATAGAATAGATAAGGATACATCAGGAATAGTAATGTTTTCAAAAAGTGAAAAAATAAAACAATTATATCAAAATAATTGGAATGAAATAGTAAAGAAGAGAAAATATATTGCTATTGTAGATGGAATACTAAAAGAAAAAGAAGGAACAATAAAAAGTTATTTAAAAGAAGATAAAAATCATATAGTTCATTCATCAAAAGAAGGTAAACTATCTATAACAAACTATAAAGTTATAAAAGAAAAAAATAATTTATCACTATTAGATATTAATATTGAAACTGGTAGAAAAAATCAAATAAGAGTACATATGAAAGAAAATAAAACTCCAATATACGGAGATAATAAATATGGTAAAAAAACAAAAACAAGAATGTTTCTGCATGCTTATAAATTATCTTTAATAAATCCAAAAACAAAAAAACAAATGACATTTGAAACTAGTATACCAGATGAATTTAATAAAATTATATAAATAATTTGTCATCTATTGTTAATAATAACAATAGGTGATAAATATGAATATTTTAATAACAGGAAGTGCATCTGGTATAGGTTATGATGTAGGTTTAAAACTAGCTGATTTAGGATATAATGTATTTTTAACAACTGAAAATGATAAACAACTCGAAGTTTTAAAAGAAAAAATAAAAGATATAGATAATATTGGAACATTTAGACTAGATTTAACAAAAAAAGAAGATAGAAAACAACTTGAAGATTTTAAGTGTGATATTTTAATATCAAATGCTGCTATTGATCAAGGTGGAAGTATACTTGATATAGATATGAAAAAAGTAAGAAAGTGTTATGATGTTAATCTATTTTATAATTTTGATATTATAAAAATAGTACTTAAAAATATGATAAAAAATAATAGCGGTAAAGTAATAATAATATCATCTATGCTCGCAAATATTCCTATGCCTTTTTTTGGAATATATGGATCTACAAAATCGGCTTTATCTCATTTAAGCATGTCCTTAAAAAAAGAATTAAAATTAATAAATAAAAATATAAAATTAAAAATAATAGAGCCAGGTATATATAAAACAGGATTTAATAGATTTATGATAGAAAATAGTGAAACTGATAAATATTATTTATTTAATAGATCAGTTTATGAACTAGAAAAAGAAATATTAAACTTTGTAGGTAAAGAAAAATTAAACTCTATATCAAATAAAATAATACAAGCAGTAAAAGATAATAACAATAAAACAATATATAGGGCACCATTTTCACATAATTTACTTTTAAAATTTTATATTAAATTTATAAAAAAATAATAGAAATATTATTTTTTTTTATTATTTTTAGGGGAATTTTTATTTTTATGACGAATAATTATAATAGGAGGTGTTTTATATTACACAAGATTTAATAATAATAGACGAAAAATCTATAAAAGATAAAATGTATTATATTAGAAGTAAAATAGTTCTATACTTGCATTATCAATTGAAAATAAGTATAATAAACTTGCAAATATTGCTAGAAAGAGATTATTATGTTTCAAAGTTTAAGAACTAATGAATTGTATGATGATTATGTAGTGTTTGATATAGAAACAAGTGGGCTAAATCCTCATAAAGATAAAATAATTGAAATAAGTGCTATTAAATATATAGATAATAAACCTGTGGATAAATTTAGTTATTTAATAGACCCACAAATTAGTATAAGTGAAATAATAACTAGAGTTACTGGGTTAACAGATGATGATTTAAAAGGTGAAAAAACGATAAATGAAGTATTACCTATGTTTCTAAATTTTATAGGTGATTATCCAATTATAGGTCATAATGTAAGATTTGATTATGATTTTATAGAAGCTAATATTAATAGATTAAATTTAAAACATATTAAAAACAAAATAATAGATACTTTATTCTTATCAAGAATAACTATTTATGATAGTGAAAATCATAAACTAGAAACATTAAAAAAGTATCTTAATTTAGATTATAATTCACACAGAGCATTAGATGATTGTCTAACATGTAATGCCTTATATCAATATTGTAAAAATAAAAGAAAATAGTTATATTCTGGGGGTATTGGGATATGGAAAAAGACTTATTTTATATACTTCAAAATATTAAAGTAGATATTAATTCTTTAAATATTAATTATTTGCAAGATAGATTAGTAAAACTAAATTTTGATTGTATGTATGAAGAAGATAATTTTGATTATTATAATAAAAAGTTATTTATAAATAATATTAAATTCTTATTAACAAAATTATTAATGCTTGGAAGATGTACTAAAAATCAAATAAATAAGTATAATTTAACTAGACAAAGTTTAGAAAAGAATTTAGATAAAATAGAAGATAATTATAATTATTTACTTGCGGAATATGTAGTAACAGAAGTATTTCTTGAAATAAATAAAACCAAAGAAATAACACTTAAAAATAATTATAATCAAATAGATAGTTTTTTAGAATTTATAAATAAAATGTCAAAAGAAGAAAAGGATAAAATATTTTCATATAAAATGGGTGTTAATAATGGATAAACTAGAATATAAGAAAGCATTAACTGATTTAAGAAATAATTATATAGATCAAAAAAAGGATTTAAATGAAGAGTTAACTATGATACTTGGTATGTCATTCATTTGCCAAAAAAAATATTTAGATTATATAACTTTTAATTTAATATCAAGTGATAATCAAATAGCTAATACACTAGGTAATTTAATCGCATATAAGATATTTAGAAAAAGAACAAATAGAGATTTATTAGATATAAGTACTTATTATTTTGATAAATATGATAAAACTAATAAAGAATTAAAAAGATCAGATATTGAACTAAATAAAATAAATAATGCTATTGATTTTATAAATAGTGTTAATGATAAGGAACTTGAAAAGTACTTGTCATATAAAATAAATTAGATATTTAAAACAATATCTTTTTTTGTTATAATGATTTATGGGAAGTGATGAACTTTGAAAATAGCTAATGATTGGAAAGATTATATATTACTTGATATGTCAGATGGTATGAAACTTGAATCATGGAATGGAATTATACTTTCAAGACCAGATCCACAAATAATATGGAATGAAAAAAGTAAACCAGAATTATGGGACAAAGTAAATGCTATATATCATAGAAGTAAAACTGGTGGAGGTTCTTGGCAATATAATAAAAATACTAAAGATAGATGGACTGTTAGTTATAAAGATTTAACTTTTAATATAAAATTAATGGGATTTAAACATACCGGTTTATTTCCTGAACAAGCCGTTAATTGGGATTATATGATTGATAAAATAAAAAGTAGTAATAGACATATAAAAGTACTTAATTTATTTGCATATACAGGAGGTGCAACTGTCGCATGCGCTTATGCAGGTGCTGATGTAGTACATGTTGATTCATCTAGAGGTATGGTAGACTGGGCAAAAGAAAATATAAAAAGTTCTAATCTTGAAGATAAATATGTTAGATTTATTGTAGATGATGTAATAAAATTTGTACAAAGGGAAATACGCCGTGGTCATAAATATGATGCAATTATTATGGACCCACCATCATTTGGAAGGGGAGCTAATAAAGAAGTTTGGAATATAGAAGATAGTTTATATAAATTAGTTGATTTATGTACAAATGTTTTAAGTGATGATCCATTATTTTTCTTAATTAATTCATATACTACAGGCTTAAGTTCTAAAGTACTTGAAAATATATTAATGTTAACTGTTAATAAAAATAATAAAGGAATAATTACTTCTGGAGAAATAGGTTTACCTATGCAAGATAGTAAACTAGTTCTTCCTTGTGGTATTTATGGAAGATGGGAAAAAGATGAATAATTTAAATGTGATTTATGAAGATAATCATATTATAGTAGTTGAAAAACCATATAATATTCCATCTCAAGAAGATTCTTCTAAAGATATAGATATGATTAATATAATAAAAAATTATTTAAAAGAAAAATATCAAAAAAAAGGAAATGTATATTTAGGACTTATTCATAGACTTGATAGACCTGTTGGAGGTTTAATGGTATTTGCTAAAACTTCTAAGGCAGCATCAAGACTTAGTAGTGAAGTAAGAAATAATGAATTTCATAAAACATATCTTGCTGTAGTAAATGGTAAAACAAAAGAAAAAGAAAAACTAATAGATTATATATCAAAGGATAATAAAACATTTTCATCTTATATAGATAATGAAAATGGAAAAGAAAGTATACTTGAATATGAAACACTTTATTATGATAAAAAAGAAGATGTTTCGTTAATAAAAGTAAATCTTATTACAGGTAGACATCATCAAATAAGACTTCAAATGAGTAATATTAATCATCCACTAATTGGTGATCAAAGATATGGTAAAGAGGATAAAAAACAAATAATGCTTTATGCATACAAGATAAGGTTTGTTCATCCAACTAAAAAAGAAGTAATGACTTTTGAATTACTTCCTAAATGGGACATTATAAAGGAGGTAAATTTATGAAAAATTTATATATAGATTTTGATGGAGTAATATTAGATACAATTACACCAGTTTATAATTTAGCAAAAAAATTAAATTTAGATGTAAAAACCCAAACGAAAGAAATAGGACTTTTATATTCTAAAATAGATTGGGAAACATTGATAGAAGAAAGTGAAGAACTTTCTAATAGTATTAATTCAATAAAAGAATTAAAAGAATCCGGTAAATTTAATATATCTATTTTAACTCATATTAATTCACTAAAAGAAGCAAAAGCAAAAATTGAATTTATTAATAATTTATTTGATGATTTAACTATAATACCAGTTCCAAAATCTTGTCCTAAAACAATGATGACTCAAACTAAAGATGCAATACTTGTTGATGATTATTCTGGTAATTTGAGATTGTGGAAAGAAAAGGGCGGAATAGGTGTTAAATATACAAAAGAAAAAGAAGAATGTGAATTTATTAATATCACTTCTTTAGAAGAATTATTGGAGATATTTTAATGAATATTAAAAAGATGGTAGTAGGGTTATACCAAGAAAATTGTTATTTTCTTACTATTAATAATGATTTAATTATTATTGACCCAGGAGATGAATTTAATAAACTTAATAATATAATTAAAAATAATAATTATAATTTAAAGGCAATACTTATAACACATGCACACTTTGATCATATAGGTGCCTTAAAAGATTTAATAGATAATTATAAAGTTCCTATTTATTATAATAATGTTAATAATGAAATTGATTATAAAAAATTAATCAATGTAGAAGAAAAAGAATATGTAATAAATAATTTTAATTTTAAAGTGATAAAAACACCTGGGCATAGAAACGATTTAGTTACTTATTACTTTTATAATGATAATGTTATGTTTGTAGGCGATTTTATTTTTAAGGATTCTATAGGAAGAGTAGACTTAGAATATGCAAATCCAAAAGAAATGAAGGAATCTATAAAAAAAATAAAAGAATATAATGATAATATAGTTATCTATCCGGGTCATGGTGAAAAAACAACTCTTGGGTATGAAAAAGAAAATAATTTTTATTTTAATTAATAATTTAAAGTCTTGCTTCATATAATTAAGTGTAATTAAGGAGGCAAGAAATATGGAAACAATCAAAGTTTCAAGTAAATCAAATCCTAATTCAGTAGCAGGCGCACTTGCGAATGTATTTAGGGAAAAATCATCAGTAGAAATGCAAGCAATAGGAGCAGGTGCCCTAAATCAAGCAATAAAAGCAATTGCAATTGCAAGAGGATTTGTCGCACCATCAGGGAAAAATTTAGTATGTATTCCTGCATTTGCTGATATATTAATTGATTCAGAAGAAAGAACTGCAATAAAATTAATAGTAGAAGCCAGATAAACACTTCAAAAGAGGTGTTGTTTTATTAATAAAAAAAAATAAAAAAATTTTAAAAAAGTATTGATTTTATTGGAAAAGTAGGTTAAAATTGATTATGTGTGTGACTGGCATAGATGTGTGAGATTGCTGACACACAAGGTTAAGTTGTTATTATATAATAATGAAATCTGTGTATCAGGTAACTTATACGGAGCAAGTCTATACAAGATATAGGCGAAAGGAGGATATATAGCAATATGACTAACAAAATTCAAATTAACTTAAAAGCTTATGATCCAAGAACAATTGATCAAGCTGCATCTAAGATAGTTGAAACTGTTAAAAGAACAGGTGGAGAAGTTAGTGGACCAGTACCACTTCCAACTAAAATTGAAAAAGTAACTATACTTAGAGCTGTTCACAAATATAAAGATTCTCGTGAACAATTTGAAATGAGAACACATAAAAGACTAATTGTTATCAATAATCCTAGTAAAGACACAATCGAGGCTTTAACTCGTTTGGATTTACCTAGTGGTGTTGAAATAAATATTAAATAGGAGGAAATATGAGAAAAGGAATCTTAGGTCGTAAGATCGGGATGACTCAAGTATTTGCTAAAAATGGTAAATTAGTACCAGTAACAGTAATCTCAGTTGAACCAAATGTAGTTTCACAAATCAAAACTATTGAAACTGATGGTTATGAAGCTATTCAACTTGCTTTTGATACTAAAAGAGAAAAATTAGCAAACAAGCCTGAAATGGGTCATCTAAAAAAAGCAAACACATCACCTAAGCGCTTCTTAAGAGAAATCAGGGGAGTAGATGTTAATAACTATACTCTAGGTCAAGAATTAAAAGCTGATATCTTTACTGAAGGTGAAATGGTAGATGTAACAGGCACAAGTAAAGGTAAAGGTTATCAAGGTGTAATCAAAAAATATAATCAAAGTAGAGGTCCTATGGGACATGGTTCACAATACCATAGAGGTGTTGGTTCACTAGGTACTATGAGACCAATGCGTGTATTAAAAGGTAAAGGATTACCTAGTCACATGGGAGCAGAAACTGTAACAGTTCAAAACTTAGAAATTGTTATGGTTGACCTTGAAAATAATGTAATATTAGTTAAAGGTAATGTTCCAGGTGCAAAGAAGTCTTTAGTTATAATTAGATCAGCTATTAAAAATGAAGGTAAAGTAAATGAAGCTATTGATTTAGTTACATTTGAAGAACCAAAAGAAGAAGTAGTTGAAGAAACTACTGAAGAAGCTGCTAATGAAGTTGAAACTCCAGCTGAAGAAACTACTGAAGAAAAAGTAGAAGAACAAGCTGAAGAAACAACTGAAGTAACTGAAGAAAAAGAATCAACAGAAGAATAATTAAATTAAATTTTGATTAATTTATTATCTAATGTTGAAAGGAGGAATAAACATGCCTAAAGTAGCGGTTTTAAATAATAAAGCTGAAAAAATTAAAGACATTAAATTAAGTGATGAAATATTTGGCGTTGAACCAAATGATCAAACTATATATGATGCAGTTGTTTTAAAGATGGCTGCAGATAGACAAGGTACTCACAAAGTTAAAACAAGAAGTGAAGTATCTGGTGGTGGTAGAAAACCATGGAGACAAAAAGGAACAGGTAATGCTCGTCAAGGATCTATCCGTGCACCTCACTTTGTTGGTGGTGGTAGAGTATTTGGTCCTACTACAGAAAGAAATTATACAAAAAAACAAAACAAGAAAGAAAGAAGATTAGCTTTAAAATCTGCTTTAACTTATAAAGCGATTGATAAAGAAATTTTTGTTGTTGAAAACTTTGATGCCAAATCAAATAAAACAAAAGACTTTATCAAATCACTTGATACATTAAAATTAGAAGGTAAAACTTTAATTGTTGTTAAAGAACTTACTGATAATTTAATTTTAGGTTCAAGAAATTTAAGAGATGTTAAAGTAATCGAAACTCATGAAATCAACACTTTTGATGTAATTAACTATAAAAACTTAGTTATTACTGAAGAAGCAGTTAAAATGCTTGAGGAGGTACTTAAATAATGATAGGAGATTATAGAGATATAATTATTGCTCCTGTTATCACTGAAAAATCAGCTAAGATAGCAGAAAAGGGTAATAAGATAGTATTTAAAGTTAGAAATGATGCTAATAAAGTTCAAATCAAACAAGCAATTGAAAAAATATTCAATGTTAAAGTAACTAAGGTAAATACAATTAATGTAAAACCTAAATACAAAAGAGTTGGACGTTATGCAGGAACTACTTCTCGTTACAAAAAAGCAATTGTAACTTTAGCAGAAGGTAGTCAAATAGAAATTTAATTAAGGAGGTTATTTTAGATGGCTATTAAACATTATAATCCAGTAACACCTGGACAAAGAAAGAAAAGTACATTAGTAAATGAAGAGCTAACTAAAACAGCTCCTGAAAAAAGTTTACTAGTAATTAAAAAGAAAAAAGCTGGACGTAATAATCAAGGTAAGATAACAGTAAGACACCAAGGCGGTGGAGAAAAAAGAAAATATCGTATTATTGATTTCAAAAGAAATAAATTTGATATTGAAGGTACTGTTGCTTCAATTGAATACGATCCAAATAGAAGTGCTAATATAGCTTTAATTAACTATAAAGATGGTGAAAAAAGATATATTATCGCACCTAAAGGACTTAAAGTTGGAATGAAAATAGTATCAGGTGAAAATGTTGATATTAAAGTTGGTAATACATTACCAATAATGAATATTCCAGTTGGTACTGTAATTCACAATATTGAACTAAGACCAGGTAAAGGTGGACAAATTGCAAGATCTGCTGGACAATCTGCTCAAATACTTGGTAGAGAAGATAAATATGTACTTGTTAGATTATCTTCTGGTGAGACAAGAAAAATACTAGGTACATGTTTAGCTACAATTGGTGAAGTTGGTAATGAAGACTTCTCATTAGTTAGACTTGGTAAAGCTGGTAGAACTAGACACATGGGTATTAGACCAACAGTTCGTGGTTCTGTTATGAACCCTAACGATCACCCACATGGTGGTGGTGAAGGTAGAGCTCCAGTTGGTAGAAAACAACCAATGACTCCATGGGGTAAACCAGCACTTGGATATAAGACAAGAAAAAATAATAAAAGCTCAGACAAGTTAATTGTTACTCGTCGCAGTAAAAAATAAGGAAAGGATGAATATAAATGGCTAGAAGTTTAAAAAAAGGACCTTACGTTGATGCAAAATTAATGAAAAAGGTTCAAGCAATGAATGAAAACGGAAAAAAAGAAGTTATAAAAACATGGTCACGTCGTTCAACTATTTTTCCTGATTTTATTGGACACACTTTTGCAGTTCATAATGGTAAAGAACATATTCCAGTTTATGTAACAGAAGATATGGTTGGACATAAACTTGGTGAATTTGCCTTAACTCGTAAAAATGGTGGTCATGGCGATAACAAGGATAAATAGGACCTGGCTAAGAGAAGGGAGATTTAAAAATGGAAGCAAGAGCAACTGCTAGAACTGTGTTACTTGTACCAAGAAAAGGACGTTTAGTATTAAACTTAATTCGTGGTAAAGATGTAAGTGACGCAATGGCAATTTTAAATAATTTAAATAAAAAATCAGCTCGTTTAGCAAAAAAAGTTTTAGTATCAGCTGTAGCTAATGCTGAAAATAATTTCAAAATGGATAAGAATAATCTATTTGTTAAAGAAGCTTATATAAATGATGGACCAATTTTAAAAAGAAGAAGAATCGGTTCAAGAAGTCATATTGATAGACATGATAAAAAAACAAGTCATATAACTATAGTTGTGGCTGAAAAAAACTAGTAAAGGAGGTTTCTAGATGGGACAAAAAGTTAATCCACATGGAATGCGTATTGGTATAAATAAAGACTGGTCAAGTAAATGGTATTCTAATAATAAAGATTTCTCTAAATATTTAGCATCTGATATTAAAATTAGAAAATATTTAACTAAAAGATTAAAAGATGCTGCTGTATCTAGTGTTAATATTAATAGAAATGCTAAGAAAACTGAAGTTATTGTTTATACAGCTAAACCAGGTGTTGTTATTGGACACGGTGGAGAAGAAATAGAAAAAATTAAAAAAGAATTATGTAAATTAACAGGTGAAAATGTTATTGTTTCAATATTTGAAATCAAAAATCCAGATTTAGTTGCTAATCTTGTAGCTCAAAATATTGCAAGACAAATTGAAGCTAGAGGATCATATAGAATGGCTATGAAAAGAGCTATTAGAAATACTATGAAAGCAGGAGCTAAAGGTATTAAAACATTAGCATCTGGTAGATTAAATGGTGTAGATATCGCTAGAAGTGAAGGTTATAATGAAGGAACTATTCCACTTCATACTTTAAGAGCAGATGTTGATTATGGATTTGCTGAAGCAGATACTACATTTGGAAAAATAGGAATTAAAGTATGGATCTATAAAGGTGAAATACTTAAGAAAAATGGTAAAGGAGGTAGTAAACATGCCACTAATGCCAAAAAGAACTAAATATAGAAAACCACATAGAATTTATCATGATGGAAAAGCAAAAGGTAACTTAGAACTTCATTTTGGTGAATATGGACTTCAAGCTAAAGAAGGTGCTTGGATAACTAATAGACAAATTGAAGCAGCCAGAGTTGCTATGACAAGATATATGAAACGTGGAGGAAGAGTTTGGACAAATATTTTCCCACATTTATCATTAACTAAAAAACCTGCCGAAACTCGTCAAGGTAAAGGTAAAGGTAATCCAGAAAGCTGGGTAGCAGTAGTTAAAGAAGGAAAAATAATGTTTGAAATTGCAGACGTTTCAGAAGAAGTTGCAAGAGAAGCATTAAGACTTGCATCACACAAATTACCAGTTAAGTGTAAATTTGTAAAAAGAGAAGAAAGTGGTGACGTAAATGAAGATTAGTGAAATAAGAGAATTAACCACTGAAGAGTTAACTAAAAAAATAGAAGAATTAAAAGAAGAGTTATTTAATTTACGTTTTGCTAATGCAACAGGTAACTTAGAAAAACCTTCTAGAATTAAAGAAATAAGAAAGACAATCGCTAGAATAAAAATGGTTATTCGTCAGCGTGAATTAGAAAATAAGTAGGAGGGTAATGATATGGAAAATAAAAGAAAAGAAATTATCGGAATTGTTGTAAGTGATAAAAATGATAAAACAATAACTGTTAAAGAAGAAACATATCAAAAACACCCATTATATGGAAAACGTGTTAAAGTTTCTAAAAAGTATACTGCACACGATGAAGTAAATAAAGCTAAAGTAGGAGATAAAGTACTTATAAGAGAAACTAGACCATTATCTAAAATGAAAAGATATGAACTAGTTGAAATTGTTGAAGAAGCAATAGTACTATAATCTACTTAATAATTAAGGAGGATTAATATGGTTCAACAAGAAAGTAGAATGAAAGTTGCTGATAACTCAGGTGCAAAAGAATTATTAGTAATTAGAGTTCTTGGTGGAAATAGAAAAACAGGTTCATTAGGAAATGTAGTTGTTGGAACAGTTAAAAAAGCAACTCCTAATGGTGCTGTACAAAAAGGTAAAGTTGTAAAAGCTGTTATTGTAAGAACTAAAAAAGCAGTTAGAAGAGAAGATGGTTCTTACATAAGATTTGATGACAATGCATGTGTATTAATTAAGGATGATAAGAGTCCAGTTGGAACACGTGTACTTGGTCCAGTAGCACGTGAACTTCGTGATGCAGGTTATATGAAAATAGTATCACTTGCTAAAGAAGTGCTATAGTCAAAGGAGGATAAACATGAACTTTAAAGTAGGAGATAAAGTAGTGGTTATCGCTGGTAAAGATAAAGGTAAAGAAGGAAAAATAATTAAAACATTAAAGAAATACAACAAAGTAGTTGTTGAAGGAATTAATATGGTAACTAAACATGTTAAACCAAATGCACAAAATGAACAAGGTGGAATCGTAAAGATGGAAGCACCTATTCATGCAAGTAATGTTATGATGATTGATCCAAAAACTAAAAAGAGAACCAGAATAGCTCATGAAATTGATGAAAAAGGTAAAAAACATAGAATCTCAGTTAAATCTAAAGAGAGATTAGACTAATGGAAGGAGGGTATATTATGAACCGCCTAAAAGAAAAATATGTAAAGGAAATAGTTCCTAGTTTAAAAGAAAAATATAATTATAAATCAGTAATGCAAGTTCCAAAACTTGAAAAAGTTGTTGTTAATATTGGTGTAGGAGATGCAACACAAAATAGTAAATTATTAGAAGCAGCTGTAGCAGAATTAGAACAAATAACAGGTGCTAAACCAGTAATTACTAAAGCTAAAAAATCAATCGCAGGATTCAAATTAAGAGAAGGCCAAGCAATTGGTTGTAAAGTTACTTTAAGAGGAGAAAGTATGTGGACTTTCGTTGAAAAGTTAATTAGAATTTCTTTACCTCGTGTTAGAGACTTTAGAGGTGTATCTTCAAAAGCATTTGATGGAAGAGGAAATTATACTTTAGGAATTAAGGAACAAATAATTTTCCCAGAAATAGAATACGATAACATTGTTAAATCTCGTGGTATGGATATTGTATTTGTTACAACTGCAAATACAAATGAAGAAGCATTTGATTTATTAGATGGAATCGGAATTCCTTTTAGAAAGTAATGGAGGTTTGCAAATGGCAAAGAAAAGTATGATTGTAAAATCACAAAAGAAACAAAAATACAAAGTACGTGAATATACAAGATGTGAAAGATGTGGAAGACCACATTCAGTACTTAAAAAATATGGTATTTGTCGTATTTGCTTTAGAGAACTTGCATATAATGGTCAAATACCAGGTGTAAAAAAATCAAGTTGGTAATGATGGAAGGAGGATATTATGGTAGTATCAAGTCCAATCGCAGATATGCTTACTAGAATTCGTAATGCTAATGCTATGCGTTATGAAACAGTTTCAATGCCATCTTCTAAGATGAAAGTTGAAATAGCTCGCATATTAAAAGATGAAGGTTTTATAGAAAATTATGAAGTAGTAAAACAAGATGTTCAAGATGAACTAGTTTTAACTTTAAAATATGGAAATAAAAAAGAAAGAGTAATTTCTGGATTAAAATGTATTTCAAAACCAGGATTACGTGTATATGCTAAAAATGATAATATTCCAAGAGTATTAAATGGTTTAGGAATAGCTATCATATCTACATCAAAAGGTGTAATGACTGATAAAGAAGCTAGAAAAGAAAATGTTGGTGGAGAAGTTTTAGCATACATTTGGTAATAAAAGATTTAAGGAGGCTAAAATATGAGTCGTATAGGTAACAGAGAATTAAAAGTGCCTGAAAACGTAAATGTTGAAATTAATGAAAATACTGTTACTGTTAAAGGCCCTAAAGGTGAACTATCTTATACATTTGATAGTAATTTAACTGTAAAATTAGAAGATGGAACAATAACTATTGAAAGAGCTAACGATATTAAAAAATCTAGAGAAATGCATGGAACAACAAATGCAATCATTAAAAATATGATTGAAGGTGTATCTAATGGTTTTTCAAAAGGATTAGAAATAATTGGTGTTGGTTATTCATTCAATGTTAAAGGTAACACTTTAGTAGTTAAAGCAGGTTATTCTCATCCAGTAGAAGTTAAAATACCTGAAGGATTAACAGTAGAAAATGTATCTAATACAGAAATAAATGTAAAAGGTATTAGTAAAGAATTAGTTGGTGAATTTTCAGCTAATGTAAGAAAAATAAGAAAACCAGAACCATATAAAGGTAAAGGTATTCGTTATAAAGGTGAATATATCCGTCGTAAAGAAGGAAAGAAAGCATCTAAATAGTAGGAGGATAGTTTTATATGATTAAAAAAGTATCTCGTAATGAAGCACGTCAAGCAAGACATGCTAGAATAAGAAAAAAAGTTAGTGGTACAAATGAAATTCCAAGATTAAACGTATTTAGATCTGCTAAACATATTTCTGTTCAAATTATAGATGATGTTAAAGGTGTAACTTTAGTTTCAGCTTCATCTATGGATAAAGATTTAAAAATATCTAATGGTGGAAATATAAAAGCAGCTAAAAAAGTTGGTGAAGCAATTGCTAAAAAAGCTACTAAAGCAAAAATAACTAAAGTTGTTTTTGATAGAGGTGGATATTTATATCACGGAAGAGTTAAAGCACTTGCAGAAGCAGCTCGTGAAAATGGATTAGAATTCTAAGGAGGGTAAAAATGGAAAAAAAGTTTAATAACCCACGTAAACAAGATGATTATAAAGACGAAGTAATTGATATTCGTCGTGTTACTAAAGTAACAAAAGGTGGACGTACACTTCATTTTTCTGCAACTGTAGCAGTAGGTAATGAAAAAGGACTTATTGGTATAGGTTCAGGAAAAAGTAATGAAGTAGTAGAAGCCATCAAAAAAGCTAGAATGCAAGCTGTTAAAAATGTACATAAAATAACAATTGTTGATGAAAGAACTATATCTCATGAAATGATAGGAACAAATGGAGCAGCTAAAGTTATGATTAAACCTGCTAAAGCTGGTACTGGTGTAATTGCTGGTGGTCCAGTTAGAACAGTTTTAGAACTTGCTGGTGTAAAAGATGTTGTTTCTAAATCACTTGGATCAAATACAAAAATAAATACTGCAAGAGCAACTTTAAATGCATTACTTGCTCAAAAGAGTGCATCTCATGTTGCTAAATTAAGAGGAAAAACAGTAGAGGAGATTTTAGGATAATGAAATTAAATGAATTAAGATATACTGATGGTGCTAAATTCGAAGCTAAGAGAAAAGGTAGAGGAACATCATCTGGTATGGGTAAAACATCTTCAAGAGGTCAAAAGGGTCAAAAAGCTCGTAGTGGCGGTGGCGTAAGAATTGGTTTTGAAGGTGGACAAAATCCATTATTTAGAAGAATACCTAAAAGAGGATTCAATAATTATAATTTCCAAGTAAAATATGCAGTAATTAATGTAAGTGATTTAAATAAATTTGAAGATGGTTCTGAAATAACTCCAGAACTTCTAAAAGAAATGGGATTAGTTAAAAAACAATTAGATGGTATTAAAGTACTTGGTAATGGTACTTTAGATAAAAAATTAACAGTTAAAGCATCAGTTTTCTCTAAAACTGCAAAAGAGAAAATAGAAAAGAATGGTGGAAAAGCAGAGGTGATTTAAGATGTTTAAAACTATTAAACAAATCTTTGCACCTAGAAATAAAGAGTTAAGAAAAAGAATTAGATTTACTCTAATAGCACTTGCAATATTTGTTGCAGGTACATCAATAACAGTTCCAAATACAAATGGAATCAATAGTGATTTAGGATTTTTGGAATTACTTAACTCAATGGGTGGTGGAGCACTTAAAAATGGATCAATATTTGGTCTTGGTGTTATGCCATACATTAGTGCATCAATTATTATTCAATTATTTTCTATGAATATAATTCCTTATTTTACAGAACTTGCAAAAGAAGGTTATACTGGTAGAAGAAAAATGAATACAATAACAAGATATTTAGGAATAGGAATTGCATTTGTTCAAGGTATTATCTTGGCAGCTGGTATAGTTAAAAGTGGATCAGATGCATTTGAATATGTAAGAGTTGCAATAATTCTTACAGCAGGTACATCATTCTTACTTTGGCTAGGTGATCAAATTACTCAAAAAGGTGTAGGTAATGGTTTATCACTTATAATCATGGCAGGTATAGTTGCAAGACTTCCTTACATGTTTACACAAGCATTTAATACATTTATTTTAGACAATGAAAACTTATTTATAGGTATAGTATCATTTATAGTATATATACTTATATATGTTGCAATAGTAGTAGGTGTAGTATTCATTAATGAATCTGAAAGAAGAATACCTATTCAATATTCTAATAAAACAACAAGTGCTTATGGTGCTAAACAAACATACATACCATTTAGAGTAAATGCTGCAAGTGTTATGCCAGTAATATTTGCATCAACAATAATCGCTATTCCACAAACACTTGCAAATTTTATTAAATCAGAAGGTTATATAAAGTTTGTAAATAATTATTTAAACTATAATACAATAGTTGGATTAATTATATATCTACTTCTTATAGTAGTATTCTCATATATTTATACATTACTTCAATTTAGACCAGATGATATAGCAGAAAACTTACAAAAAAATGGAGGATATATACCTGGAATTAGACCTGGAAGTGAAACTAAAAAATATGTAAGAACTATATTAATTAGAATAACAACTTTTGGTACTATTTTCTTAGTTATAATCGCAGCTCTTCCAATTGTTTTCTCAAATTATTCTAATGTAAGCAATGCAAATATCACTTTAGGTGGTACTGGTATATTAATTGTAGTAGGTGTTGCACTTGAAACTTATAAACAAATTGAAAGTGTACTTTCACAAAAAGAATATAAAGGGAGATTTTAATGAAGAATATATTATTAATCTCCGTACCTGGCGCAGGCAAAGGTGTGGTATCTAATTATTTAATAGATAAATATAATTTTACTCATTTATCTGCGGGAGATCTAATTAGAGATGAAATAAAAAATAATCCAGATCTTGCTGAAATAGTTTCTCAAGGTAAACTTATTGATGATAGTATTATTAATGGTTTAATTGATAAATTTGTTTCTAAAAATAGTGATAAAAATTTAATCTTTGATGGATTTCCTAGAACAATGAGTCAAGTACCTGCTTTTGAAGAAATACTAAAAAAGAATAATATTAGTATTGATAAGTTAGTACATATAAACATAGATAAAGAAGTAGCTATTAAAAGAATCACTGGTAGGGTAATGTGTGAAGATTGTAATCATATATTTAATAAATATATAGATAACTTAACTGACACTTGTCCAGATTGTTCTGGTAAATTATACTCTAGAAGTGATGATAATTTAGAAACTTATAATAATAGATATGATTTATATATAAATGAAACATATCCAGTATTTGAACATTATAAAGATATATTAAGTACATTTGAAATAGAAAATAATGCTGGAATAAATGAAGTATATGATCAAGTAGATCGTATGATGAAAGAAGAGATTTAAATGATTACAGTTAAATCTGATAGAGAACTTGAACTTATGAAAATCGCTGGTAATATTGTTTATGAAACTCATAAGTATTTAAAACCTTATATAAAACCAGGTATAACTACTAAAAAGTTAAACGATATGGCTGAAGATTTTATAATAAGTAAAGGTGCTACTCCATCTTGTAAAGGTTATGAAGGGTTTCCATTTGCTATATGTATATCAGTTAATGATGAAGTAGTACATGGTTTTCCAAGTAATTATAAATTAAAAGATGGTGATATAGTAACACTTGATATATGTGCTTGTTATAAAGGTTATCATGGTGATTCAGGATGGACTTATGCTGTGGGAAATATAAAAGAAGAAGATAAGTATTTAATGAATCATACAGAAAAAGCTTTATATGAAGGAATAAAGCAAGCTAAGGCAGGTAATCATGTTGGAGATATATCATATGCAGTACAAAAATATGCAGAGGATCATAATTTAGGTGTAGTAAGAGAACTATGTGGACATGGAATTGGAACTGATCTTCATGAAGATCCAGATGTACCCAACTTTGGTACTAAAGGGACAGGACCACTTCTAAAAAAGAACATGGTAATAGCAATTGAACCTATGCTTACATATGGTGATTATAGTGTATATTTAGATGATAATGATTGGACTGTAATAACAGATGATGGTTCTAATTCAGCACATTTTGAACATACAGTACTTATTACAGATGATGAACCAATAATATTCACAGGAGATGATAAGTAATATGGCAAAGAATGATGTAATAGAAGTAGAAGGAAAAGTAATGGATGTACTTCCTGGAGGAAAATTCAGAGTACAACTTGAAAATGGTCACAATGTAGAAGCTCATGTTTCTGGTAAAATCCGAATGAACAACATTCGCATCTTACCAGGTGATACAGTGATCATGGAACTTTCCCCAGCAGATATAACACATGGGCGTATAACATGGAATAAAAGATAATGGAGGTATTATTATGAAAGTTAGAGCTTCAGTAAAACCAATTTGCGAAAAATGCAAAGTTATTAAAAGAAAAGGTGTTGTAAGAGTTATTTGTAGTAACCCAAAACACAAACAAAGACAAGGTTAATAGGAGGTGTATTAAATGGCACGTTTTAAAGGTATTGATATTCCAAGTAATAAAAGGGTTGAAATAGGTTTAACTTATATACATGGAATAGGAAGAAGTTTATCTGGGACTATATTAAAAGATGCTGGTGTTGATAAAGATAAAAAAGTTTATGATTTAACACCAGAAGATGAAGCTAAAATAAGAGAACAATTAGATAAATACTTACTTGAAGGTGATTTAAGAAGAGAAGTAGGTATGAATATTAAAACTAAAATGGAAATAGGTTCTTATCAAGGAATCCGTCATAAAAAAGGATTACCAGTAAGAGGACAATCAACTAGAAGTAATGCAAGAACAAGAAAAGGTAGAGGTAAGACCGTAGCTAATAAAAAGAAATAATTCGGAGGTGAAAAACTATGGCTTATAAAGCAAGAAAAAGAAAAGTTAAAAAGAATGTACCAGTTGGATGTGTACATATTCAACCAACATTTAATAACACTATAATTACTATTTCAGATGAAAATGGTAATGCAGTAAGTTGGGCTTCAGCTGGAACAATAGGATATAAAGGTAGTAAAAAATCTACACCATATGCTGCTCAAATGGCATCTGAATCAGCAGCTAAAAAAGCATATGATGCAGGTATGAGAAAAGTTGATATTTTGGTTAAAGGTTTAGGACCAGGTAGAGAAACAGCTATTAGAGCTATTCCAGCAGCTGGACTTGAAGTTATGTCAATCACTGATGTAACACCAGTACCACATAATGGTTGTCGTCCACCAAAAAGACCACGTGGATAATAACGTTGATAACAAGGTTAATTAATAGGAAAAGGGAGTGTGTTTATGATAAAATTTGAAAAACCACAATATAAAGTAACAGAATATGTTGAAAGTAATAATTATGGTAAATTTGAACTTGAACCTTTAGAAAGAGGTTTTGGTACAACTTTAGGTAATGCACTTAGAAGAGTAATGTTATCTAGTTTACCAGGTTCTGCTATTACATCTGTAAAAATAGATGGTGTAATGCATGAATTTCAAACAATTGATGGAATAATGGAAGATGTAACATCTATAATATTAAATTTAAAAAATGTAGTAGTTAAAAATCACACTGAAGAAGATCAAGTAATTACTTTAGTTACTGATAGTGAAGGTGTAGTAACTGCAGGTGATATTCAATGTCCAGCAGATGTAGAAATAATTAATAAAGATCAAGAAATAGCTACTATAGTTAAAGGCGGAAAGCTTAATATGGAAATGACTGTATCTAATGGTCGTGGGTTCGTAAGAGCAGAAGCTAATAAAAAAATATTAGGTGATAGTATTAAAGTTGGTACTATTGCTATTGATTCAAATTATTCACCAATTGAAAGAGTAAACATCGAAGTAGAAGATGCACGTGTAGGACAAGCAACAAATTATGATAAATTAACTTTAGAAGTTTGGACAAATGGTTCTATGAAACCAGAAGAATCTATTGCTTTAGCTTCAAGAATTATTATTGAACATTTTGATATATTAACAGAATTAAATAGTATCGCAGACATTAAAGGATTAATGGCTGAACAAGATGAAGATCCAAAAGTAAAAGCACTTGAAACATCTATAGATGATATGGAATTTTCAGTAAGAGCTTATAACTGTTTAAAAAGATCTGGTATCAATACTATGCAAGATCTTGTTAATAGAAAAGAAAGCGATATGATGAAAATAAGAAATTTAGGAAAGAAATCTTTAAAAGAAGTACTTGATAAAGTAAGAGAAATGGGATTATCTTTCAGAGAAGACGATTAATAGGAGGTTATCATGGCTTACAGAAAATTAGGTAGAGATAATAAACATAGACGCGCTATGCTTGCTAACTTAACTAAGGCTGTTATCATGAATGAATCTATTGAAACTACAGAAACTAGAGCTAAAGAAGTTAGAAAGTTTGTAGATAAAATGATTACTTATGGTAAAAAAGGTGATTTAGTTTCTAGAAGAAAAGCATATGCATTCTTCCATAATGATCAAAAAGTTGTAGAAAAAGTATTTGGTGACTTAGCAACAAGATATGAAGGAAGAAACGGTGGATACACTAGAATAATTAAATTTAGTGAAAGAAAAGGAGACGATGCTCTAATTGTTGTACTAGAATTAGTATAACAAAAGGGCGTCCTTTTTTTTGAAAAATCATTAATTACTACTTAAATCAATTGACATTAAAACAAAAAAAAAGTATAATTATTATAGAATAAAATAAAGAGGTGTTGGCTGATGGATGAAATAATCGATTTAGAAGAAGTAACAATTGAAGATGAAACTTTAAAAGATTTTATGAAAAAAGATGAAGAATCAGAAAGACTTTTAAATGATAAAATAAATGAAATAGTTAAAGAGGAAGAAAAATTAACTACAAAAGAGGAAGAATTAAAATCTTTAGAAGAATCTAATAGAGAAAAAATTAATACTAACGCTTCTGCAGATGAATTAATTGAAATTGCCGGTAAAATTAAAGAAGTAGAAGAAGAATTATCTTCTATAAAAGAAAATATAGATACTTTATCAAAAGAAAAAGAAGAATTAGTTGAAACAAAAAATAGTGTAGAATCTTCTAAAAAAGAATATATTAAATCTTTAAATAGAACAAGTTCAAATTATAAAGAACAACTTCAAAAAATTTCTGAAGCAATTGAAGTATGTGATAATCCTACTTTAAAACAAGTTTTAGAAGATGTACAAAATAAGAAAAATGAAGAACTAGAAGAACTTCAAGAAAAAAGAATAAGTGAACTTAGAAGTGTTTTAAAAGAAGAGGAACCTGAAGAAAAAACAGAAATAGAATTACCAAAAGAAGAAAATGTATCTGTTAATGAAATAAAACCAATTGTTGAACCAACTATAGAAGAAAAAGAAGAACCTGTTATTCCTGAAATAGATATTCCAGTAGTTGATTCTAAAACTGAAGAAAAAACACCAGAACCAGTATTAGATGATATACCTGTTAATCCAATAACTTTTGAAGCACCTAATGAAGTTCCAATATTGGATAATAATATAAATACTGATTTAAATGTTAATTCGTCAGACGATGTTATTAATTTAGATACTATATTAAATTCAGTTCCAGATACTAATTTAAATGTTATAAATACTGATAATATAGTTGTTCCTGAATTAAATCAAACAGATTCACAAGCAGAAAACAAAATAAGAATAATATATGAAAAAGATGTTCCAGCTGCTGTCTTAAATCAAGTATATTCATCTAGTAAAATCATGCCATCATTAAATAATTATCTAGAAAGAATAAATGAAGGGAGTTTTAACTAATGAATAAAAAAATAATTAAATTAGAAAATAATAAAGAGTATTTTTCTATAAGTGAACTTGAAGAAAATGGAATTAAATATTTACTTTTAATAAATATAGATAACGAAGAAGATATAAAAATTGTTAAAAAAGTATCTAATAATAATGAAGAATATATTATAGAAATAGAAAACGATGATATATTAATAGATTTAAAAAATAAATTTAAGTCACTTGTTGAAGAAGATAAAAAAAATTATGCTTAAAAAAAAGAAAATTTATTTCTTTTTTTTTGCTTTTTATGTATAATAAATAATTGTTTATAAGAGGTATTATTATGTGTTATATTAGTGTTAAAAATTTAAGTATTACTTTTAATAAAAACAAATTATTTAAAGATGTGTCTTTTAATATTAATAAGTCATCTTTAGTAGCATTAACAACGCCATCTTCAAAGGGGAAGACAACTCTTTTAAATATCATTAATGGAAATATACCTTGTGATAATATATTAATTAATAATAAAACTATAAGTGATAAAACAAAAACAAAAATTACATTAATAACTGCTAATGTAAATTATTATTCAAAAACTGTACTAGAAGAATTAACATTAATATCAAATAACATATTAAAAATAAAGAAATATTTAAAAGAATTTAAACTTATAGATTATATAAATATGTCTCCATATGAATTAAATTATATACAAATGCAAAAATTAAATTTAATAAAAGCATTATTAAATAAAAGTGAAATTATTTTAATAGATAATATATTTTGTTATTTTGATAAATATTCAAAACTAGAATATATTGGTTTACTTAAAAAATATCAAATTGACAAAGGAAAAACTATCATATTTACTACAACTAATTTAGAAGATGCCATTTTTTCAGATAAAATAATTATTATAGATAAAGAAGTATTATATGATGGAAGTATAGAAAAAATATATTTAAATGATCAAATAATTAAGAAATCTAAATTAAATATACCATTAGAAAATGAACTTTTAGAAAAATTAAAACTATATGATGTTATTGATAAAGTTACTTATACTATAGAAGAAGTGGTGGATGAAATATGCAAATAAAATTAGATAATGTTTCATATAAAAAATTAAATAAAGTATCTTTTGATATAGAGGATAAAAAAATAACAGGTATATTTTCTAATGATATAAAAGATTTAATTAATCTTAATTATTGTATTGTAAATGATATAAAAAATGAAGGTAGTATAAAATATATACCAAGATTTTCTAAAAAAAGATTAGGTATAATATCAATAAGCAATACAATTGAAATGATAAATGGTACAGTAAAAGATTATTTAGATGAAAATATAAATGATAGTTTATTTGATTTACTTGAAATTAATAAGGATATAATAAATAGACAAATAAATACATTAAGTAATACAGAAAAAGCTAAAATTTTATTTATTAATATTTTAAATAGAGAATATGAAACTATTTTAATAAATGGTATTCTTGAAGAATTAGATATAACTACAAGAAAAAAAATAATAAAGATAATAATTAATCTTAAAAAATTTAATAATAAAACTATAATAGTATCTTCAACAGATATAGATATAATATATGAATTTATAGATAATTTAGTATTATTGATTAATGGAAATTGCTTATCAAGTAATAATAAATTTTCTATATATAATGAAAAAGAAATTGTAAATAATCCGTTAGTTGAAAAACCTTTTATAAAAAAAATAGAAGATATGGTATATAATAAAAGTAATATTAATTTAGGAAATAACGATACTATTAATGAATTAATAAAGTCAATATATAGAGAAATCAGGTGATTTGTATGACTAGGTATTTAATAAATTTTTCATATGATGGATCAAATTATAATGGTTATCAAAAACAAAAAGGTTTAAATACTATACAAGGAAAAATGGAAGAAGCTTTAAAACAAATTAATAATAATAAAAACACTAAGTTTTCATCATCAGGTAGAACTGATGCCTTTGTTCATGCAATTAATCAATATGGACATTGCGATATAGATGTAAATATTACAGAATATAAATTAAAAAGAGCTCTTAATTCATTACTACCTGATGATATATATGTTAAAAGTACTAAAGTGGTTGATGATGAATTTCACTCAAGGTATAATGCTAAAAAGAAAGAATATATATATAAGATAAATATGGGAGAATTTAATCCAATAGAAAGAAAATATGTATATCAACTTGGTAAAAAATTAAATATAGAAAAAATGAAAGAAGCAATAAATTATATAATAGGTACATATGATTTTAAATATCTATCATCAAATGAAATTGAAGAAAAAAATACTATACGAACTATTTATAACGCTAAAATAAAAATTAAAGATAATTATTTAGAAATGTCATTTATTGGAAGTGGATTTTTAAAATATATGGTTAGAATAATAGTAGGTATATTAATTCAAATAGGTCTTGAAAAATATGATGTAAAAGAAATGAAAAATATACTTGAAGGAAAAGGGAAAACAAATTATAAAAAAATAGCCCCACCAGAAGGACTATATTTAAAAAGTGTTACATATTAAAAATATAGATAATAAATCTATATTTTTAATCATTATCAGTTGCGTAATCAATTAATAATTTAATATTAATAATACCGCATATACCAACAATGATATATATTAATTTTGTAAGAATACTGTCGGCACCACCAAATATTAATGCGACTAGATTAAAATCAAATAAACCAACTAAACCCCAATTAATCGCACCAATAATTGTTAATGTAAGTGCTATAGATTGTAATGTTCTCATTTATAATCCTCCTTTTTTTTATTTCATTAATTATAATAATCAAAAAAAATATTTTTATTCATGAATATTTAATATTTTTAAATAATATAATTAAATGAAAATAAAGAAGAGGTGGAAAAGTGAAAAAAATATTTTTTATTATCGTAATTTTTAGTTTATTATTTTTAACTACAGGTTGTGGTAAATATACTGAAAAAAGTATAGTTAAAGATATAAATAAAAAATTTAATAATTTAACTTCATATCATATTGAAGGAAGTATGGAAATTTATAATGGTGAAGATGTATATAAATATGATGTTAAATCTTCATATGAAAATGACAACTATAGAGTAAGTTTAAAAAATAAATTAAATGATCATGAACAAATAATATTAAAAAACTCGGATGGAATTTATGTTTTAACACCATCACTTAATAAAAGTTTTAAATTTCAAAGTAATTGGCCAAATAATTCTTCACAAGTTTATATATTAAAATCACTTCAAAACGATATTAATGAAGATAAGAAAATTAAGTTAAAAGAAAAAAATAATGGATATATATTAAGTACTAAACTTGCTAATACAAATAATAAAAACTTAAATAATCAAAAAATATATTTAGATAAAAAATTAAATATTACTAAAGTAGAAGTATTTGATGAATCTGGAAATAAACAAATAAAAATGATATATAATAGTTATGATCCAAAAGCATCATTTAATAATAAATATTTTACAGTTAGTGAAAATATGAAATCACAAAATCAAAACAGTGAAAAATCAAAAACAACATCTAAATTAGATGAATCAATTTATCCTATGTATTTACCAAGTGGTACTTATCTATCTGATGAAGAATCAGTATCAAAAGAAGATGGTGATAGAGTTATATTAACTTTTGCAGGAGAAAGTCCATTTATATTAGTAGAAGAAAGTGTTGGTAAATCTGATGAAATGGAAGTGATACCAGTTTATGGTGATCCAACAATTTTATCAGATACAGTAGGAGCTTTATCTGAAACTTCAGTTAATTTTATATCAGATGGAATAGAGTATTATATAGCAAGTGATAGTTTAACTACACAGCAAATAATACAAGTAGCAGAGTCAATTAGTTCAATACCTGTGATGAAATAATATTTATAGATACTTTATGTAAAAAAGACATAAGTATCTATTTTTTTAGTTTTAAATATGTTATAATTAATTTAGGTGATACAAGATGAGTAAAAAACAAATAATAAAAAACATACAAAAAGATAGAGAAGATTCTTCATTAAAAAAAGAGAAAGATAATTATTTTAAATTTATTACAACTTTAGCTATTCTTTTAATAATATTTATATTAACTTATTTTATAATGGGATTTTTTTATACTAAAGAAATAGATTTTAGTAAAAAAGATAGTGATACAAAAGAAGATATAAATATAGATAATAAGACTATAATGCTTGGTCAAATATTTGATCAAAGTGAAAGTGAATATTATGTTTTAATATATGACTTAAGTGATGATTCTTCAATGATTCCTTCATGGCAATCTACATATGAATCAAATGATAACGCACTTACTTTATATAAAGTTGATTCGTCTAAAAAATTTAATTCAAAATATTTAGTTAAAGATAATAGTAATAAACAAGCAACAGATTTATCAAATTTAAAAGTAATTTCACCAACATTAATAAAAATAAATAACAAACAAATTACAGAATATATTGAAGGTGAAGAAGAAATAATAGATGTACTTAAGAATAATTAGAAAGAGGATGAAAAAATGAAAAAAATGGTAGTTAAAAAATATTTAAGATTAGCTAGTATTATTGTTTTTTCTATGATGGTAGGATCGGTAATTACAATCTTTATAAAAGAAGATAGTGGATATATCAGAAAAAATATTACTAAAATAGATAAAGAATATTCTGAATTTGAATCATTATATGAGGCATATAATACTATAATTAACGAATATTATAATGAAGTTGATAGTAAAAAATTAATTGATGGCGCTAAAAGCGGAATGCTTAATGCACTAGAAGATCAACATACTTCATATTTTGATAAAGAAGAAACTGAAAGTTTTGATACTGAACTTGCTGGAACATATTATGGTATTGGTGCTCAAATTCAATTAATAGAAGAAAATAAAGTTCAAATAATAAAAATATTTGATGGTTCTCCAGCTGAAAAAGCAGGACTAAAAGTAGGAGACATATTTGTAAGCATAGATGGGAAGTCTACAGATGGGTTAGATGCAAATGACGTAGCAAGTATTTTAAAAAGTGACAAAGTAAAAAAATCAACACTTATAATGAATAGAGATGGCAAAGAAGTTGAAGTAAAAGTTATTAAAGCTAATGTAACTTTATTTTCAGTAAGTTCTGAAATGATAGATGAAAATGATAAAATTGGTTATATTAGTGTTAGTCTATTTAGTAAAAATACATACTCTCAATTTAAGACTGCTGTTGAAAAATTAGAAAAAGAAAATATAAATTCATTAATAATTGATTTAAGAGGAAATACAGGTGGTTATTTATCAACAGTTACAAATATGCTTGAATTATTCATAGATAAAGACAAAGTACTTTACCAAATACAAACAAATAATGGTACAACTGAATATACATCTAAATTTAATAACAATAGGGATTATAAAGTAGTTATCTTAATTGATGGTGGTAGTGCATCTGCATCTGAAATAATGGCTGCAGCTATGAAAGAAAACTATGGTGCAATTTTAGTTGGTAAAACTACATATGGAAAGGGTACAGTTCAAACAACTAAAAAATTATCTGATGGAACTATGATAAAATATACAATTGAAAAATGGTTAACACCTAATGGTAATAATATCGATGGAGAAGGAATAAAACCAGATTATGATATAGATTTATCAGAAGAATATAATAATAATCCAACAAATGAAAATGATACACAGCTTCAAAAAGCATTAGAACTTTTAAAATAAGTAATTATTACTTATTTTTTTCGCTGAAAGGAAGGTGATTATATGAAACTAGGAGATAAATATAATATACATGGATATAAACATAATGGGGATCTATATAAAGTTTGGGATGAAACAATTTTTTTAGATCAAACAGATGAATATTATGTTTTTGTAAATAATAAAATTAAAGTAACTGAAATAGACGGAAGAAGTTGGAGAACGAAAGAACCTGCAATAACATTTTATTATAAAAAGAAATGGTTTAATATAATTGCCCAATTAAAAAAGAAAGGGACATATTATTATTGTAATTTATCTTCGCCAGTAATAATTGAAAACAATACAATTAAATTTATAGATTATGATTATGATTTAAGAGTATTTCCTGATGGAAGTTATAAAGTATTAGATAAATCAGAATATGAATATCATAAAAGATTAATGAACTATTCAGAAGATTTACAAAAAGTAATAAAATATGAATTGGATAATTTAATAAAAAAATATAAAAATAAAGAAGAACCTTTTGATAATGAAACAGTTAAATACTATACACAATTATATAAAAGATATAAAGAAGAAATAAAAAATGAAAAAAATAACAAAAAATAGTGTTATTTTTTTTATTTTGGTATATAATATACTGGTATCAAAAATTAATTTGTGATTTACTATATAGTGTAAATAAGCGCTTTGATATATAAAAAAACAAAAAACGACAAAAAAAATAAAAAAAGTGAAAAAAAGTGTTGACACAATATTTTTGATATGGTAATATTAATATGCGCTGTGAAAAAAAGAAACTTTACAAAAAGTTATCAAGAGAGCAGTGTAAATGATCTTTGAAAACTGAGTAAAACGTCATGTTTTTTTGAGTAACTAGGATTGAATAATCTTTTTTTATTGAGAGTTTGATCCTGGCTCAGGATGGACGCTGGCGGCATGCCTAAGACATGCAAGTCGAACGAGGTGGCCCAAAAATATTTAATGAAGTTTGAAGTGCTTGCACTGATTTCTGATTTATTTGGCTTTGGATTTTCCACCTAGTGGCGGACGGGTGAGTAACACGTGGGTGACCTGCCTTTGAGTCTGGGATAACTACTAGAAATGGTAGCTAATACCGGATTATATATAGTTTCGTTTCTATATTAAAAGGAGCCTTTAAAGCTTCGCTCTTAGATGGGCCTGCGGTGTATTAGCTAGTTGGTGGGGTAATGGCCTACCAAGGCAACGATGCATAGCCGAACTGAGAGGTTGATCGGCCACATTGGGACTGAGACACGGACCAAACTCCTACGGGAGACAGCAGTTAGGAATATTCGTCAATGGGGGAAACCCTGAACGAGCAATGCCGCGTGAACGATGAAGGCCCTATGGGTTGTAAAGTTCTGTTGTATGGGAAGAACGACTAGGTTAGGAAATGAACTTAGTGTGACGGTACCATACCAGAAAGCTCCGGCTAACTACGTGCCAGCAGCCGCGGTAATACGTAGGGAGCGAGCGTTATCCGGATTTATTGGGCGTAAAGGGTGCGTAGGCGGTTTGTTAAGTATGAGATTTAAGCCCGAAGCTTAACTTCGGTTCGTTTCATAAACTGGCAGACTTGAGTATGGCAGAGGTAAGCGGAATTTCTAGTGTAGCGGTTAAATGCGTAGATATTAGAAGGAACACCAGTGGCGAAGGCGGCTTACTGGGCCACAACTGACGCTGAGGCACGAAAGCGTGGGGAGCAAATAGGATTAGATACCCTAGTAGTCCACACTGTAAACGATGAGTACTAAGTGTTGGGGCAACTCAGTGCTGAAGTTAACACATTAAGTACTCCGCCTGAGTAGTACGGTCGCAAGGCTGAAACTCAAAGGAATTGACGGGCACCCGCACAAGCGGTGGAGCAGGCTGTTTCATTCGAAGATACGCGCAGAACCTTACCAGGGCTTGACATCCCACTGACCGATTTAGAAATAAGTCTTTCCCTTCGGGGACAGTGGTGACAGGTGGTGCATGGTTGTCGTCAGCTCGTGTCGCGAGATGTTCGGTTAAGTCCGATAACGAGCGCAACCCCTTTCTTTAATTGCTAACATTTAGTTGAGAACCTTAAAGATACTGCCGGTGACAAACCGGAGGAAGGTGGGGATGACGTCAAATCATCATGCCCCTTACGTCCTGGGCTACAGGCGTGCTATAATGGCAGATATAAAAAGTCGCAATACCGTGAGGTGGAGCTAATCTCCAAAGTCTGTCTCAGTTCGGATTGAAGTCTGCAACTCGACTTCATGAAGCTAGAATTGCTAGTAATCGTGAATCAGAATGTCACGGTGAATACGTTCCCGGGTGTTGTACACACCGCCCGTCACGCCATGGGAGTCTGTAATATCTAAAAATGGTAGCCTAACCGTTTACGGAGGGATCCATCTAAGGTAGGACAGGTGACTGGGGTGAAGTCGTAACAAGGTATCACTACCGGAAGGTGGGGATGGATCACCTCCTTTCTATGGAGTTAATCTATTAGAATTAATTTTACGAACAAATAATTCTAGTTACTTAATTTTAGCGTTTTACTTAGTTTTGAGAGATCATTTCTCATTTATATGAGGTCTCTCAAGAAATTGTTCTTTGAAAACTTGATAATGTGGTAGTTCAATTATTATAACGAGCAATAATTGAACATTAAGATCTCGAGTTTATTTATTAAATAAATAAGATCTCACAAATTAGGAAACAAGGTGGTTAAATTAATAAGGGCGTACGTGTGGATCACTTGGCACTAGAAGCTGATGAAGGACGTGACAAACTACGAAATGCCTCGGGGAGCTGTAAGTAAGCTTTGATCCGGGGATCTCCGAATGAGGAAACTCACTTGTGGTCATGCGCAAGTATCATTTTAGTGAACACATAGCTATTTTGAGAGAAACCCACTGAACTGAAACATCTTAGTAAGTGGAGGAAAAGAAAGAAAAATCGATTTCCTTAGTAGTGGCGAGCGAACAGGAAAGAGCCCAAACCAGTCTTTGGACTGGGGTTGTAGGACCATTATATAAGAGTTACAAAACTATATTATAGCTGAATTATCTGGGAAGTTAAACCAAAGAAAGTAATAGTCTTGTAAGCGAAATAATATAGACTCTTTATGGTATCCTGAGTACGGCGGAACACGTGGAATTCCGTCGGAACCCGCGGGGACCATCCCGTAAGGCTAAATACTCTCTAGTGACCGATAGTGAACAAGTACCGAGGGAAAGTTGAAAAGAACCCCGGGAGGGGAGTGAAATAGATAGTGAAACCGTATGCTTACAAAAAGTTAGAGCCCGTTAATGGGTGATAGCGTGCCTTTTGCAGAATGAACCGGCGAGTTATTGTATTATGCAAGGTTAAGTTGAATAGACGGAGCCGAAGCGAAAGCGAGTCTTAATAGGGCGACTTTAAGTATGATGCAATAGACCCGAAACCGAGTGATCTAGCCATGAGCAGGTTGAAGGTAAGGTAACACTTACTGGAGGACCGAACCGACTTACCCGGAAACGTGAGCGGATGACTTGTGGTTAGCGGAGAAATTCCAATCGAACTCGGATATAGCTGGTTCTCCCCGAAATAGGTTTAGGCCTAGCCTTGTAGTTAAGCGTCTTGGAGGTAGAGCACTGAATAGATGATGGCGTCGCATAGATGTACTGATTTTAATCAAACTCCGAATGCCAAGATTGTATATGCAGGAGTCAGTTTATGGGTGATAACGTCCATATGCGAGAGGAAAACAATCCAGACCATCAGCTAAGGTCCCAAATTTCATGTTAAGTGGGAAAGGATGTGGAGTTGTCTAAACAGCTAGGAGGTTGGCTCAGAAGCAGCCATCCTTTAAAGAGTGCGTAATAGCTCACTAGTCGAGTGACACTGCGCCGAAAATGTACCGGGGCTAAACATGAAACCGAAGCTATGGATTATATAGTTAATATATAATGGTAGGGGAGCGTTCTAATTGCGATGAAGGTGGATCGTGAGGACTGCTGGAGCGATTAGAAGTGAGAATGCCGGTGTGAGTAGCGCAAGAAGGGTGAGAATCCCTTCCACCGTTTGCCTAAGGGTTCCTGGGGAAGGTTCGTCCTCCCAGGGTAAGTCGGGTCCTAAGACGAGGCCGAAAGGCGTAGCCGATGGACAATAGGTTGATATTCCTATACCACCTATATAACTGATGGAGTGACGAAGAAGGCTATAGAAAGCCAGTTATTGGATTCTGGTCTAAGCACAAAGGTTTACATGTAGGCAAATCCGCATGTTGTACGACTGAAGTGTTATGGTGAAGAAAGTAGCGATACTTTTGAAATTTCTAGACGCCATGCTTCCAAGAAAAGCTTCTAGGGTTAATTATATAGGTGCCCGTACCCAGAACCGACACAGGTGGGCAAGGAGAGTATCCTAAGGTGAGCGAGAGAACTACGGTTAAGGAACTCGGCAAACTGTCCCAGTAACTTCGGGAGAAGGGGTGGTCTAGCGATAGACCCGCAGTAAAGAGTGCCAGGCAACTGTTTACCAAAAACACAGCTCTCTGCTAAATCGAAAGATGATGTATAGGGGGTGACACTTGCCCAGTGCTGGAAGGTTAAGAGGAGAGGTTAGTAATGACTTCGGTTATATTTATGAAGCTTCGAATTGAAGCACCAGTTAACGGCGGCCGTAACTATAACGGTCCTAATGTAG
>JAFUBW010000007.1 GCA_017459965.1 Bacilli bacterium | reverse complement strand
CGAACACACATTTCTTGGGTAAGTTCAAACCAAGATTTTCATGAGTGGGATTAAGAACTGCTGTCTGCTCTGTATCAAACTCCAAAATCGGTATTTCGTTTTTAATAATAGCCATACTATCTCTCCGTCAAATTACTATTTGTCTTTCTAATTATACCACATTTTTTTAATTTTAATTGAGCGTAATATTACTATTTTACGATTTACCTATGATTTTATAAATCCCTTATCTTATGGTGATGTTAGCTGGAAACATCACTTTATCAAAAATATATAAAAAAAAACCATTTTTAATGATTTTTGGTGTCTTTTGTACATTTTTACTTACTTTTTATATAAAAGATGTAAGATCTAGTTTTTAATTTTTCCTTATTTTATAAGGGATTGTTAAAGGGGTTAGTTAAATTATGCTCAACCAGTTTATATTAGTTTTATCATCCATAGGAATCACTCCATTTCTATTCAATTATAGCATAAAAAAGACGAAATTTAGTATAATTCCGTCTACTTTTGAGTCATTTTTTATAGTTACTATAAACCGTAATCAAATATAGTCTATAGTTTCCAGGTCATATGACATTTAAACTATTTGGTTAATTTTTTTACTTTATTTTGATTAAATAAGTATTCTTCTACATGAATTTGGTGTCCATAATCATTAACATCATCAATCTGTTTCATTTTTCTATACATTCTCATAAATACTATATTAAATGGATCATACGAACTACCAGAATTTCTAAATCTAATTGGTATATGATATAAAGAATTAAAATCTCTATCATATCCTTCAATATATGGTTGTATATAAAATTCTAATTTAAATAATTCTTTTTCTTTTTTTATTTTTAAGATATTAGCAACTTCATGATTAGTTTCATCTGAATACCATGTAATAGTATTATTTTCTTTATCAAATAATTCATTATAATTTGAATGATTGAATAATCTATATTTATTTTTTTCATATTCTATTTCATCTTTTTGATTTTTAATATACTCTTGTTTTTCTTCTTCAATTTCTAGATAAAAAGGAATATATTCTTCATCAAAAATTCTTATTTTTTCAATATCATCAAATAATTCTTCAAATAATCTATATACTTCATAATTTTCTTTAGTAATTATAAAATTATTATCATCATTTGTATTTTTAGAATGAATTGTCCAATATAAATCGCCATTCCCACCAAATGATAAATCAAATTGTTTATCTAATTCTTGAAAAGATATTATTAATCCAAATTCATTTTCATGTTTAATTACTTGCATATGCTTCCCCTCCAAGTTTGTTAGTTACTGTGTTGTAATCAATATCTTAAATTCTACAACATTTTTAACATATTTTAGGCATTTTTATATCAATTTATCAAAATCTATTATTTTTATATAAAACATGCAAGATATTAATCTTTACAAAAACTTATAAATAAAGGATTTTTCCAAAAATTACGATAAACTGTGATCAACCAGTTTATATTAGTTTTATTATCATTCATTTGGATCAACTCATTTAATTTCTAACTTTTTTTAATACCTTTATTACTTCTTGATTCTCTCTATCAAAATATTTTTTTCTTGGATTTTCAGATGATTCATTTATCAATGAAGCAAATTCATCTAATTCTATTAAGTCTAAATGAAAATTATCTTTTACTTCATTTTCTGTTCTATTAATGTTTTTTAAATCAATACCTCTGTATTGACCAAAATAAAATTTGGTTCTTATTAATCTATTAATAACCTCATCTCTTCTAGTTGGATAATTAGGTTGGTAGTACTCAAGAAACAATAATTCTTTTAAACTATTTGCATCATAGACAATTCCTGTTTCTTCTTTTAATTCTCTAATAATTGCATCATCTTCTGTTTCACCTTTATCAATTGAACCACCTGGTAATAAAATAACTCCACCATAATGCGAGACTAATATTTTATTATCAGATAATAAAACTGCTCTTACTTTATTACCAAACTTTTGAATATCATCATCATGTAATTTTGTTTCGTTTATAATTATAGTTTTCATTATTCCACCTCTTTTTTATTTGCTCTTGACTATCCGTTCTCACCATGTCAATTCCTAAGCAATTTTTACTTGAAAACATTATATTTTAACTTTTTTTACCTATTTTAACATTTTTTATGCAAAATATGCAAGATCTATTTTTTACTATTTCCTTATTTCATAAATAGTTTTTATTTCATATCCATTTTTTAAAAACCAATCTCTTTCAAATTCAACTTGATCCCAGCAATTACCATATAAATTATTTAATATATCATCACTAGTTTCTAATATATATTGTTCATACCAATCTAAGTTAAAATCTAAATCATCATAGTGATATACTCTTCCATTTTTTCCTAAATATCCGTAATTAATATTATTTGACATATAGTCTAATAATTCTTCTGGCGTTTTAATATCATTCATATTTTCACCCCATTTTAACCTTATTAATTAAACTCTTTATTTCATCTTTATTGGTATTATCTTGATATGATAGTTTTTGCTTTGTTACCATTTTAACTATTATTCTTCCTATAAAACCCATTTTCTTTGGATTCATTCCTCCTTCATAATAGAAAAAAGGCGTTTCTCCTAAGTTGTTAAATTTAGCTATTTGTTTCATATCAACTTCATTTTTTGGAGTATATCCAACTGCAAATACTATTAATTTTTTAGGATTTAATTTTTTTATTTTATCAAAACCATTAATCATACCGCCCATAATCCATCCTCCGTGAATTATAAGATCATTTTTTAATATATCTTCACTATTAATTCTTTTTAATTCTTTTAATTCACAATTTAATTCTTCACTAATCCAATTTGCATATTTTTTTGTAAATCCAGTTTTACTTTGATATGTAACTAATATTTTCATATATTTTACCTCTTAATTATTTTAAGACTATATTTTTTTCATTAAAAATTAATTTAGTAAGTTCAGGATATTTCTCAAAATAAGCATAACTTTGTGGTGGAGTAAAATTATATTTTTCTCTTAATTTTTTTAATAAAATTGGTTTTGATAATTTTTTTAGATGTTTAATATGATATGCATACTTTACTTTTTTTAATCCTTCATTAAAATCTTTATTTCCATATCCGTTTTCATCTATTTTATTTGGATACTCTACTATATCATCAATTTCTATTATATATTTAATTTTGCATGTAGGAAATGTTTCATAAACTATTAAATAATCTATTTTCTTTCTTGGTATATAATTTCTAAATTCATAGTTTTTAATTAAATTTTCTATTCTATTTGTATGTTCTGGTCTTATAGATATATATATTCCATTTTTCATAATACTCTATCTCCAAACTGTTTTAATTATATCATAAAAGAGTAGATAGCATCTACTCTTTTATTTTAAATAATCTTTTGCATTATTTAATAGATCATTAAGTGTATAAATAGGTAGTGAATAATATTTACTATTATACGATATAATTACTTTATTATTTTTCTTATCTAATTTAGCAAGTCCTTTTATATGACCTACTTTTTGATAGTCTTTATTTAAGATATATGCATCTGATATAGTACCTATATAAATTCTATTATATTTATCTTTTCCATAATAATGATTTACTTTTCCTACATTAGTAAGCATATTTAATAATTTCTTATCTTTTACATTATAGACTGCTAAATCATTATTTGTATAATTTACAAATAATAATTCTTTTTTAGTATCATAGAATATTTTATCTACTAAGTTTTTATTTTTAATATTATAACTTTTTTTAACTTTATCATAATCTGATATTTTAATACCATCATCTTTTACATAGTCTAGTTTAATTTTTTCTTCTTTTATTTTTTTATTTGAATTAGCTTCATAATAAATAACTCTATTTTCATTTCTAGGTACAAGTAAGAATCCTTTACCTGCTTGAGTAACTTTAATATAATCATCTAAGTTAAATTCAAATTTACCTTTATATTCTATATTATTTCTATATTCCATATTTATAAAATTAACAGAACCATCCTTGTTAAATACTAAATATATTTCATTATTTAAATATGAATATATATTAATTATTTCACTAGTTGTATTAAATGCATCTACTATATTTCCACTTTCCATATTTATTACATTTACAGTATCATAATTAACAACTGCTAAATCATTTGAATTTTCTGGATAAGATCTTGTCATAAATTTACCAAAATGATTATCAAATGTTTTAGACCAATTAATATCATTATTAACAAAATCATAATCTACTACTAACATACTAAAATCTGCGCCATTTGATTTATTTAAAAGTAAATATAAGTGATTATTCTTTTCTATGTAATCTTCTATATAATTAGCATCTAATTTAACATTATTTATTTCTTTTACTTTATCTACTTCAATTACATGTATAGTTATATCATCTTCACTATTTATATTAAAACTATTCTTTGATGATCCTATAAATAAATATTTACTATCATCAGAAAAACTCATTTCTTTTGTAAATTTATCATCTATTTTAATACTACCAATTGTCTTTTTTTCTTTTATATTATAAATATATAAAATGCTTTCATCTATATATGATAAATAATTACCGCTTCTATCACCAATAATAGATGTAAACTTTTCTTTTTCTTTTTTTATTTCTTTTATTAATTTACCATTTTTTAGATTTATTAACTTAATATTTCCATCTTTATTAATATAAGAGAATATTTTATTTCCACTAAAAGTAAAATAATTTTCATTTATAGATAGTCCATATATATCATTAAATGTATTTATTTTTTTAAGTGTTTTTGAATTATATAAATTTATTTCTTCTGATTCATCATAAGTAGCAAAATATTTATTATCTACATCTGTTTTAATGTAATCTACTACACCTTTAGTTTGTACTTCATTTATTGCTTTATATGATATACCTGCATTATATACTCCTAAACTTTCAGACAGTGCATATTCAGCATCTGGTGTATATGGCATTTTTACACCATTAAAACTAGTTAATGCTTGATAAGATGATTTAATAGCATTATATCTACTATCTTTTTTTAAATAATCTTCAGCCTTTTGTGAAAGTGATAATGCTTGATGTAGTTTTAAAGTTTTTTGTTGACTATTTATTTTAATAAGCATAATTGATGTATAAAGCGCAAATAAAATACCTGCAATAGCAATAATTATAGAAGTAATTAATATTTTTCTTTGTCTTTGCATTTTATGTCTTTGTCTTAAATCATCATAATCTAAATTATACATTGGTGCGATTAATCTTAATTTTTCTTCTTTTATTTTCTTTAATACTTCTTTTTTATCTTGACCACGTACATCTGCGGCTAGTGGTTCAACTAATTTTTTCTTTTTATTCTTATCTTCATCATATAATACTTCTTCAGGAAAAGAATCTTTTGGTTCTCCTTCAATTAATACACAAAAGATATTTTTTCTTCCTCTTAGTTTTTTAAATGTTTCTATTTCTTTTTTACACCATAGAGATTCTTTTAATCTTGGAGAACATATTACAATTAAATATTTGGAATCCTTTAATGCCTCTATTATTGGATCTTCTAAATTACTTGAAAGTGGTAATTCTTCTTGATCTCTAAATACTCTTTTAAATGCTTTTCCTTCAATATTTAATTTATCTTTAATATTTTTAGGAAGATCATAACTTTCTAATATTTTATGTAAATTTTCAGCAACAAATTTATCTAAATCACAATGCCTATAACTAATAAATGCATCATATTTATAATTTTTTTCTTCCATTTATATCACCTTTATATTAAATTATTATCTTTTCTATATTTTTGATATTCTTCAACATCACTTCTTATTAATCTAAGACATGCCCCAATTACAAGTGCATCATCTATATAACCTGCGCCTGGTATTGAATCAGGTATAAAATCAAGCATCATAAATACATATAAAAGCGCGCTTATAATAGCTATTATAGTTCCAAGTGGAACATTTTTATATTCACCTTTTATATAACTTCTAACCAAAGAAATAAGTATAGGAACCATTGATAAAGTATTTCCTAATTTTGGTATTTCTTTTAACTTTTTTTCTAATTTTTGTAAAAATTCTTCAGTTTTATCTTTATCTTTTATTAATTTTTCTGCTTTTTTATAACCTTTTTTTAATTCTTTATTTGCTTGTTTTTTATTCATTAATTTCATATTATCACCTATTTATATTGAAAACTATGTATATTTGGTCTTGCTGCTATAAATCCCATTTGTGCGCTAAATACGATTTCAAAACATTTATGTCCTTCATCTAATATAAATTCTTTTTCCATGTTTTTTTCAACAGAATTAATAGATACAGTATGTTTCCCTTCTTTTAAATTATAGATTATAGTTTCTCCATTTTTTAAATCACATATTTTATTACCATCTACATAAATAGGAAAGGTAAGTGCAAATCCCATAGTTTTTTTATTTCTTGTTACTATTAAAGTATAATCACCTAATTTGTTTCCACATTTTGGACAAAAGTTTTTATTATCATCAACTTCTTTATTACAATTTTTACATTTCATTATAATCACTCCTTTATAAAAATTATAACATAAAAGAGTATATTTAATACTCTAATCTTTTTATCTTTATGCCTTTATCTATATATTTTCTTTTATTATAAAGTTCTTCATCTGTCATTTTTATACTTTTACCATTTGTGAAATAATTACCCATTATTATTTCATTATTGTTATTAAATGTTAATATATTTAATCTATCGTTATTTTCATCTATTTCAACAAGTGGTGTATGATTATAGTCAGTATAACCATATGCATAAGCCCCGCACCCACCATCAATATTTAAACAATTATATTCTTTATAATAATCATACCCTTTTTTATTTCTTACTGGAGTATGACCTATTATGGTAAAATAATCATCATTACCTAAACTTTCATTTAATATAGGCATTAAATCATCTTCTCTAGTCCATACTGATTTATATACTTCTCTATTATTATCTTTTATTTTTAAATCACATATATCTTTTACTATTTTAGGACATTTAGCATGTACTAAAACAATTTGTTTATCATTTAACTTCTCTTTAAATTTATAATATATATCAAGCTTAGATATAAATTTTACTATTTTCTCTTTTTCTTCTTTATCAACTAAATCAAGAAGAGTATCATTTGTAATACCGCCCCCATTAGAAAACCAAGTTGCTAATTCTACTAATTTAAAATTATCTGATAACGCTTGAAACATCATAAGTTCATGATTACCGCCTAAGTATTTTATATTAAAGCCTTTATTATTAATAATTCTATCTTTTATATCAATAAGCATATATGCAGAATCCTTACCTCTATCTATTAAATCACCATTAATATATAAATTAAGTTCATCTTCTTTATTTATATTTTCTAAATATCTAATTATTGAATTATATATGTTACTATTTCCATGTAAATCACTAACAATAAAATTTTTCATATACATTCCCCCAATATTATGAAAAAATAAACCTAAATGGTTTATTTTACAATACCAAATCTATTTATTGGCCATATAACAAATCTGGCACGGCCAAGTATTTGAGTTTTATTAATAACTCCTACTTGAGGATATCTACTATCTAATGAGTCACTTCTATTATCACCCATTACAAAATAAGTATCCCCTGGTACTTTTGTATGTCCAATATCTTCAATAGAAAAATCATCTGTAGTTGAAGAAGGATAAGGGTCTTCCATTTTTTCACCATTAATGTATAGAACATTATCTTTATATGAAATTGTTTCTCCTGGCATTCCAATAACTCTTTTTATAATAAGTTTATTTTGTTCTTTTATAACAACAATATCAAATCTTTTTATATCATGTCTTTTATATATTATTTTATTTAATAACATAACTTCACCATTTTTAAGTGTAGTATTCATACTTCTACCATCTACTCTAACTGGATCTATAAAAAATATTCTAATTATTATTACAATTAATACTATACCTACATAAGTTATTACAGTTTTGATTATTTCTTTTATATTATTACTCATATTATCACCCTTCTTTTTATCTTTCAAAGCAAAAAATAAGACGTTATAAGCCTTATTTTCTTTCTTTTATTCTGTATGTACCAACTAAACCTCTTAAGAAAGTTAGTTTTGCTCTTCTTACTCTACCTTTTCTTACAACTGTTATTTTATCAATTTTTGGTGAGTTTACTGGAAATATTCTTTCAACACCAATACCACTTGACATTTTTCTAACAGTGAAAGTTTCAGATACTCCACCGCTTCTTTTAGCAACTACAACGCCTTCGAAAGCTTGGATTCTTTCTCTTTTACCTTCAATAATCTTAACATCTACTCTTACAGTATCTCCAACTCTAAATTCAGGAATGTTAGGATTAATTTGTTTAGCAGTAATCTTATCAATAATATTACTCATACGATTGTCACTCCTTTTCTACCCAGCAATCATATAAAATAACAGCGGATTGCTTTCATGCAATAACAATTTTAACATATATAAATATAAAAATCAAGTAAAATATATTAATATTAAAAGAAAAAGATTAACTATTATTAATCTCTATTTCTTCCTGAAAATATATAAACTAATCTTAATACTTGAAGTATACTAGACATTAAACCTGCTACATAAGTAAATGCAGCTGCTTTAAGCATAGCTTTTGTTCCATCATGTTCATCATCTGTTACTAGCCCCATTTCTAATAACATTTTATTTGCTCTTCTTGATGCATCAAATTCACATGGAAGTGTAACTAGTTGAAATATAAGTGCAAATGATATTAATATTAAACCTATTGTAAATAATTTAGTAAGTGATGCTGCTAGTGAAATTGCTATTACTATATAACCTAAAGTATTACCTATATTAACAAATGGTACTAGTATATTTCTTATTTTTATTGGAACATATCCTACTTTATATTGAACAGCATGACCACATTCATGAGCTGCTACTGCACAAGATGCAATACTTCTTCCATGATATATATCAGATGATAAGCTTACTCTTCTTTTACTATTATTAAAGTTATCAGATAGTTCTCCAGATATTTCTACTATATCAATATCATCTAATCCATTTGCTTTAAGTATTCTTTGTGCAACTTCTTTACCAGTAAGATTAGAATTAATTTCTATTTCTTTATATTTAGAATATGTATTTCTAAGTATTAATTGAGAAAGCGATACTACTAAGAATGCTACAAAAACAAATATTAATTCCATATTATTTCAACTCCATCTCTAGTATCTTTTATTGTTACACCAAGTGATTCTATTTTCTCTCTTATTTGATCTGCTTTTTCATAATTTTTTTCTTTTTTATAATTTTGTCTTTCCTCAATTAATTTATTAACTTTATCTAATAATTCATTATCTATATTATCTTCTTTTATTAAATCTAAAGATAATACTTCATCAAAAGATTTAATTAATTTTAATTTAGTGTTACCCGATAATTCATTATCTTTTAATATATTATATATTATAGTTATTGCATTTGCAGTGTTAAGATCATTTTCTAAAGTATTCTTAAATTCATTATTATATTTATTAAAATCATCTTCATTAAAATTATTATCATCTTTTATATTTGATATTTTGTTTTTTAATTTATTTAATGTTTCTTCTGATTGTTTTAATGCTTCATATGAAAATATCAATTGTTTTCTATAATGAGAATTTAAACACATAAATCTAAAAGCTAATGGGTCATAACCTTGATCTTTTAAATAAGTAACTGTAAGAGTTGCACCTTTACTTTTACTCATTTTACCTGAATTATCCATTAAATGTTCATTATGAAACCAATAATTACACCATTTATGCCCTAAATAACTTTCAGATTGCGCGATTTCATTTGTATGATGTGGAAATATATTATCTACACCACCACCATGTATATCTAAATATTCACCTGCGTATTTAATTGATATACCTGAACATTCAATATGCCATCCTGGATATCCATATCCCCATGGTGAATCCCATTTTAATTCTTGGTCATCAAATTTTGATTTAGTAAACCAAAGTACAAAATCTGCTTGATTATGTTTATTACTATCAAATTCAACACCATCCCTTACACCTACAACCATTTCATCTTCTTTATGATTTGTAAGTTTATAATAATCATCTAATTTTGATGTATCAAAATATACATTACCACCTTCAATATATGCATATTCTTCATCTAATAATTTAGTTATTATTTTAATATACATATCTATTTCACCGGTTGCTGGTTTTACTATATCTGGAACTCTATTGTTAATTAATTTAAAATCATTAAAAAATTGTTCTGTATAATATTTTGCAATATCCATAACACTTTTATGTGATTCTTTAGCACTTTTAACCATTTTATCTTCACCAGAATCTGAATCACTTGTTAAATGTCCTACATCTGTTATATTCATAATTCTAAGTACATCATATCCTAAATATCTTAATGTTTTATCTAAAATATCATGTCCTATATAATTTCTCATATTACCAATATGTTGATCATGATATACAGTTGGTCCACATGTATAAAATTTAACTTTACCTTTTTCATTTGGTATAAATTCTTCTACTTTTCTTGTTAAAGTATTATAAAATTTCATATAATCACCTTCATGTATATTTTACCATAAAAAGACTATTAATTAATAGTCTTTTTCTTAAGAAAATATTTTTGTTATTATATCATTTTCTATTTCTTTTCTAACCATCCTACATAATTTTCTAACTCCCAATTCTTCATAATTTGAATCATTTATTATTTTATTTATTATATCTAAACTTAAAATATCATCTTTATTATATTTTTTATAACATTTACTTGCTTCTTTTAATATTATTTTATTTATATCATCTTTAGTAAATTTATTAAATGTAATTATTTCATCAATTCTATTTATAAATTCTTTTGAAAAAAACTCTTCTAAAGTATTATTTTTAACATTCTTATTAAATCCCATTAAATCTTTAGATGTATATGCGTTACTAGTCATAATAATAACTACATTATCAAATCTAATAACTCTACCATTAGAATCTTTACAATTTCCTTCATCGAGTATGTTTAAAAAGAAATTAATAACAGATTTATGAGCTTTTTCTATTTCATCTAATATAAGTACAGAATATGGCTTATTTCTTATTTGTTCTAGTATATTCTTATTATCTTCATAACCTACATATCCAGCCGGAGAACCTATTAATTTATTAATAGACATACTATCTGAATATTCACTCATATCAAGTTTTATAATATTATCTCCTACTAAAGCTTTAGCGAATAATTTTGATAAATAAGTTTTACCTACTCCTGTTGGACCACAAAATAGCACTGAATAGCTTTTATTTTTTTCTTTTATACCAAGTTTTATTTTCTTAGTTATTTCAATTAATTTATTAATAGCTTCTTCTTGACCAATTATATTATCCTTTAATAATTTATTCATGTTTTCTATTTGTTTATCAATATCATTATTTATTTCATAAATTGGAATTTTTGTTTTCATACTTATAACATTTAATACATCTTCTATTTTTACTTTTTTTATTTTTCTTTTATTTATTATTTTTAATTTTAATTTATTAATTTTATCTATTATTCTTTGCTCTTTTTCTTTTAATGTGTATGCATTATCATATTTTTGATTTATTATGGCATTATTTTTTTGTTTTTTTACCTTATTTAATTCATTTGATAATTTAGATAATTCTGATTCTTCTTTTTCTTCTTTTAATGATACTTTTGTACATACTTCATCTAATATATCTATTGATTTATCAGGTTCATATCTATCATATATATATTTATCTGAATATTCTATTATTTTATCAATAATATCTTCACTTATTTTAACACCATGAAAATTTTCATATATTATTTTTAAATTCATCAATATATTTTTTAAACTATCCTTATTAGGTTCTTCAATAAATACTTTTTGAAATCTTCTATCTAAAGCATTATCTTTTTCAATAAATTTCTTATATTCTTCAGTAGTTGTAGCACCAATTATTCTCATTTTACCTCTTGCAAGAGCAGGTTTAAAAATATTAGAAGCATCAATCGCACCTTCTGCACCACCAGCACCCACTAATGTATGTATTTCATCTATAAATACAATAATATCATCATTATCTTCTAGTTCTTTTATTATCTTTTTTATTCTCTCTTCAAATTCACCTCTATATTTAGTACCTGCGACTGTTGTTGCCATATCTAATGATAAAATTCTTTTATTTTTAAGTGATATAGGTACATTTCCATCAATAATTCTTTTTGATAGTTCTTCAACAATAGCAGTTTTACCAACACCTGCAGGACCAATTAATATAGGATTATTCTTACATCTTCTAGATAATATTTCAATTACTCTATTAATTTCCATATCTCTATCTACAACTGGATCTAATTCATTATTTTTTGCTTTTTTTGTAATATCCACAGTTAATTCTTCAATTGATAATCTTTGCATTTTAGATTTTTTAATAGAAGTTTTATTAATAAAATCTAGATATAATTTATTAATATCTACTCCTAAAGATAATAAAATTCTAATCGCAGTTCCTTCTCCCTCATTTAATAAACTAAGCAATAAAGATATTGGTGTTATTTCTGCTCCCGTTTCTTTTGAATCTATTATTAGATTTTCTAATATTCTTTTTAAAAGTGAGGTATATATAATTAAATCACTATCATTATCTCCAATACCAACAATATCTATTAATTGGTCTTTAAATATTTTATAAGTTACATTATATTTTTTAAATTTATTAATTATAGTATTATCATTTTTAAGCATTGCAAGAAGTAAATGTTCACTCCCTATGTATTGATGTTTTAATTCACACATTTCTTTTTTTGAAAGTACTAATATTTTTTGAGCGTCTTCACTAAATCTACCAAACATATATATCCTCCTTTAATTAATTCTATGATATATATGGTTTTTTTAATAAAATTTATACAAAAAAAAAGAAATATTTTTATTTCTTTTTATTATTTTTCTTTTTAGCTGTTTTCTTTGGTGTTTTCTTTTTAGTAACCTCTTTTTTAACTTCTTTTTTAACTAATTTCTTGCTTGGTTTTGCAGTTTTTTTATTACCTGTTAAAACAAATAATAAAGCTAATATAACTACTAATACAGCAAGAACAACATATGATATAGTTTTAACATATTTTCCACCTATAATCATTGCGATTACTAATAATACAATTAATAATCCTAAGAAGAATTTATAAATATATTTAAACCAATCTTTATAGCTTACTTGTTCATATCTTAATGCCATTAATAATAATACACTTGTTGGTGACACTAATAATACTAATGAGTAAACTACTTGGAATATAACTGCAAGTGTTGTGAATATTGCAGTTTTAGAGATTACAGCTGCGAGTGTTGATAAAGTGAATTGACTAGCATATGTGTAGTCTGGATATACTAAAGCAGATAATCCTGATAAAGTAACTGATGATAAAATTGAATCTTTCATTTTACCTACTGAATCAATTACTGTAATAAAGAATCCAGAATTATATACTCCAACTAATATTGTATTTGCAATTATTAAAATCATTGCATATGGTAAAGATTTTCTTATTCCTTGTGAAATTGATTCTAATAATCCATCAACTTTAATTCTATATATAATTGCAAGTACTACTGATACTACAAGTATTAATACAGTTAATGAATATATTGTCCATTCACCAAATGCTACTAATGTTGTACCAAGTACCGCATTAAATAATGAAACTTTGAATAATTTAAAATCAACTAATGCATTATGGAAATCAGTAAATCCTTCAAATCCAAAATATGCATTCCAAGGAACCATACCTACTATTAATAAAACTAATATAACATCAAATGCTATAGAAATAGGTAAACCTTTTGCTACTTTTTTCTTTTCTAATTTTGTATCAACTGGTTTTGAACCTAATATTACAAATAATATTAAAGCTAATAGATATATAGCTAAAATTATTAATTTAACAACAATATTAGAAGATACAGTTGTTTTTAATATTTGATTTGCATAGTTAGTATATAAACTACCTGTTGAACCAATAATAATAGCACCTACAGTTGATAAAATAGCTTGTTTACTATTATAACCTAACTTCTTAGCAATATCTATGAATGCTGGTACTAAGAATAAAAGTGCAAATATTTCACCAATAACAGCAGTTAAAAGTCCAAAAATTAATACACTTATTACAATGAATAATTTTTTATTTTTAAATTTTGCTGCTGTATTGTTTATAACATCATCATATTTATCAGTTTTCTTAAGTACTGCATAAAATATTCCAATACTTAAGATATAAATAAATGATGAAATAAATACACTAAATGATGTTAATCCATTTGAAATTGAATCAACAAAAGTAATTGGATTAATTAATCCTTTTTCAATTCCAGTATATCCAATTTGTGATTGTGGAATTAAAAAACTACAAATAATTGCTACAAATAACGCAATTAATAAAACTTTAAATACATTATATTTTTTCAATTTATTTCCCTCCTAATTATGTATTTTATTTTTCCTTGTATATCCTTTATCTCACCTCTAATCTCCTTATAAAAATTATAGCACAAATAAACATAAAAAAAAAGTAATTTTTGGCAAATTACTTCTTTTCAATTGGTTTCATTGTTGGAAATAATACAACATCTCTAATATTTTGTGCATCATATATAAGCATCATTAATCTATCTATTCCAAAGCCTAATCCTGATATTGGTGGCATACCTTGTTCCATAGCAAGTAAATAATCTTCATCAAGATCCATTGTTTCATCATCACCTTCAGCTTTTGCTTTTAATTGATCTTCAAAAGTTTTTCTTTGCTGACTTGGATTAACAAGTTCTGAATATGCCTTACAAAGTTCAGTTCCTCTTGCAAGCACTTGAAAAACATCAATAATTCTTTCATCATTATCATTTCTTCTTGCAAGTGGTATTAAAACTGCAGGATAATTATAAATAATTGTAGGCTGAATAATTCCTTCTCTAATTGTTTTTTTATAAACAAAATCTATTACTTGAGATACTGATTTATAATCTTCTAATTCTTCTAAGGTAAATAATCCTTTATCAACTACTCTTTGTTTTAAATCGAAAGTATTATCTATATCTAAGAAATCATCCCCTAATATTTTTTTCATTTCTTCTACATAATTAATTCTTGGCCATTCAGTTCCAAAATCTAATTCTTCACCTTGATATGATATTTTAGTTGTTCCTTTTAATTCCATTAATAATGATCTTATGAAATCTTGATAAAATTTAATATTATCCTCAAAATTCCAATATGATGCATACCATTCTACTTGAGTAAATTCTTGTAAATGTTCTGAATCCATTCCTTCGTTTCTAAAACATTTAGCAAGTTCGAATACTCTATCAAATCCACCAGCGATACATTCTTTTAAGTAACATTCAGGTGCTATTCTTAAATTACAATCTAAATCAAGTGCATTATGATGAGTAAAAAAAGGTTTAGCAGATGCTCCCGATACTGATGTTTGAACAATAGGTGTTTCAACTTCTAAAAATCCATGTTCCCCTAAATATTTTCTAAGGAATGAATAAAATTTACTTCTTCCTAAGAATATTTCTCTAGAATCTTCATTCATTATTAAGTCTACATAACGTTGTCTATATTTAATTTCTGTATCAGAAAGTCCATGAAATTTTTCTGGTAATGGTCTTAGTGCTTTACCTAAGAATTCAAAATCTTCTACTCTTAAAGTTTTTTCACCTGTTTGTGTAGTAAATATTTCTCCAGTTGCACCTATGAAATCTCCACCATCTATTAGTTTTTTAAAGAATGAATACTTTTCTTCACCTAATAAATCTATTTTAAATTCTAATTGAAAAGATCCTTCTAAATCTCTAATTCTAACAAAAGAAAGTTTCCCCATTTTTCTTGCAAAAACAACTCTACCTGCTATTTTTACATCTTTAGTACCATCTTCTAACAATTTTACTTCTTTTAGAGTATGAGTCCTTTCAAATTTTGCTGGATAAGGATTACATACTTTACTTATTTCATCTAATTTCTCTCTTCTTACTATTTCTTGTTCTGTCAATTCTCTCATTCTAACAACTCCTTAATTTAGTTAAAACCTTTAAACTTTATCAATTATATCATAATATTGATTTATAATCTACTAATATTTTTAATAATTCTTCTTTAGTAGTACACTTAAATATTTTATTTTTTATTTCTTTTGAACCATTAATTCCTTTTATATACCAAGCAGCATGTGTTCTCATTTCTAAAACTGCTGTTTTTTCTGGTTTTATATCTAATAAATAATTAAAATGTTTAATAGTTAAATCTATTTTTTCTTGTGCACTTAAATCTTCTAATTTTTCACCTGTATTTAGATAATGAATAACTTGTTTAAATAAATATGGGTTACCTAAAGATGCACGACCTATCATGATAGCATCACAACCTGTTTCATCTATCATTCTCTTAGCATCTTCTACAGTTTTTATATCACCATTACCTATAACTGGTATTGATACAGATTCTTTAACATCTTTTATAATGTTCCAATCAGCTTTTCCTTCATAACCTTGAGATCTTGTTCTTGGATGTACTGTAATAGCACTAGCACCTGCTTCTTCACATATTTTAGCAACTTCTATAGCATTAATACTTTTACTATCCCATCCACTTCTTATTTTAACTGTAACTGGCACTGGCACTGCATCTACTACAGCACTTACTATTTCTTTAATTTTTTCAGGATTTTTAAGTAGAGCGGCTCCTGCTTGTGATTTAACAGCGACTTTTGGTACGGGACACCCCATATTAATATCAATTATATCTGGTTTCATAAGATCATATACTTTTTTAGCAGCTATAACAAAACTTTCTTTGTCACTACCAAATATTTGTTGTGCTATTGGTCTTTCATAATCTGTCATATAAAGCATTTTCTTAGTTTTTTCACTATCATACATTAATGCTTTATCAGATACCATTTCACAGTATACTAAACCTACACCATATTCTTTAACTATTCTTCTAAAAGCACTATTACAAATACCTGCCATAGGCGCAAGTACTACATTATTATCTAAATAAACATTGCCTATTTTAAAACTCATTACTTATATTCCTTTTAGTACAATTATATTTTGTACCATTATCAAAAGTAATTGTAATTTTATTATTTACTTTATTAATTACTACATCATAATTTTTTTTCGAATTTACTCTAGTAGTTGTATTAATTGTTTTTGGTCTTATTCTTAATTTATAAGTATAATCGCCATTATTAATAGTTACTCCATTTAATCTATATGTACCATATATAGCATTGTTTTTTTCATCACCATATTTAGCCCATCTAAAATTATGATCTTTAAATTCTGCAGATACAGCTGGTATATAAGAATTTGGATAATAACATGTATAGTTACCATCTACATATTTTTCGTTAGAAGATAAAATTCCAAATACTAAAGCTACTATTCCAATAATGAATAATGTAATTAGAAATCCTAATATTGAAACAATTAAACCTACAATATTAAATGCAAAATATTTTGGATTTTTTCCTTCCTCTTTCCTATAATTTTTACATCTTACAAGTCCAATTATTGATAATATTAATCCAACTGGAAATAATAAGAATGATAAAATAAAAGCAACTATTGAAAAATTATTAATACTTTTTTCTTTATCCATAATAAAACACCTCTTTCATTCAAAAATATTATAACATAAAAAAAAGGAATTTTTAATTCCTTTTACTAATTATAAATTCAACACCATTTTTTTTATTTTTTGCCATTACATTATAACCTATCAAATTGCAGTTGCCTTTTACAATTGATAAGCCAATACCATTTTCACCTTTTTTTCCTTTCTTGTATGGTTCAAATAAATTATTTATTACATTTTCATCTATTTTATCACCATCATTATAAAATGTTATATTATCATTTTTTATAGTAATTACAATTTTTTCTTTTGCATATCTAATCGCATTACTAAGTAAATTATTTACTATTGAATCCCATATATCAGTATTTCCGTTATATAAAATATTTTTTTTATCACATTTGATTTCATATTTTATATTTTTATTAATAATTTTATATTTATCTACTATAGATTCTATAGTAGGATATATATTTATTTTTTCATCGTTTTTATAGGAGTTTTGTAAATATGTAATTTTATTTAATTCTAATAGGGTTTTTACTTTTTTTTCTAATTTTTGAATTTGTTCTTCACTTACATTAATAACATTATCTATATTTTCAACATTATCTCTATAAGCTTCAATGTAGGATTTTATTACTGTTATTGGTGTTTTGAAATCATGTGATATATTTTGATACATTTCAGATTTATATTTATCTTGAGATAATATAATTTCTTTCATTTCATCAATAGTATTATCAAGTAACATTATTTCATCATCAAATTCATATTTATTTTTAATTACATTAATATTAGGATTATTAATATTATCTACTTTTATCTTTAATTTTTCTAATCTATTAACAATAAATCTAGACCATAAAGTTAAAAGAACAATTATAATTAAATAAGTAATTATAACAATTGGTATTACAATACCTAAATAATCTCTTCTAAGCATCTTTATGTAATTATCATTAGTTATTGCGATAACATCATTTCCATTATCAAATTTTTTAAAATAATAGTATTTGTGAGTTTTATATGTAAATGATCCTTGTTTTTCATTTGTATACTTTAATATTTTTGAATAATCATCAATATTTAATATTTTTTTATAATTAGAACTTATATAAGTTCCATCATTTCTGTATATGATATACGCAACATCTTGTCCTTTATTTAATGATGTTTCATTAAGTGATAAATTAAGTGGTTGTGATAAATATGAAAATACTGTTTGTTCAAAGAATGGCTCAAGTGATTTTGGTAATATAAGTGATATAGATATTATCATTATTAAAAGAGAAACTATTGTGATAATTATTAATTGTTTTGATAAATCTATTTTATATTTTTTCATGATAATCTATACCCAAATCCATATACTGTATTAATATTTAGTTCTGGCATTTTCTTTCTAAGTCTTCTAATAGAATCATCAACAACTCTATCACTTCCAAAATAATCACTATCCCATACTTCACTTAGAATCATTTCTCTAGTTAAAGATTTATTCTTATTATTTAATAAATATAATAATAATTCAAATTCAAGTGTAGTAAGATTAATTCTTTTGTCATTTAAATAAACAGTTCTTTCTTCGGTATTTATTTCATAGTCATTATATTTTATTTTATGAAAGTCTTTACTATAGACTCTTTTTAGTATATTTTTAACTCTAAGTACTAGTTCTTTTGGAGAATATGGTTTAGCAAGATAATCATCAGATCCTAATTCAAGTCCCATTATTTTATCAATAGACTCATCTCTAGCAGATGAAAATATTACTGGAATTTCTTCATTTTTCTCCTTAACTTTTTTGATAATATCATAACCTGTGATATCATCTTCTAGCATTATATCGAGTATCCATAGTTGTATATCATTATTATTATCTATAAAATCAAGTGCATCCTGACCTTTAGTAAAAGATACTACTTCATATTCTTCTTTTTCTAAATAACTTGTAATAAGTTTATTTAAGTCTTTTTCATCTTCTACTAAACCTATTTTATACATAGTCATCACCTTCATTTATATTATATCATATATTTTTTCCTATTCTATTATAACATCACCTCCTTTAATGGAGTATTTTCTTCTTACACTTTAATAATAAAAGATTATTAAAGAGAAAAAATGTATTAATTATGTGAAATTATGTGATTAAATTTAGATTGTACAATATATCTAGTTTGAGTATTGTTTGTGCATGTTATTAAGGTTAGTATTTTATCATTATATATATTATCTAGTACACTTTTATCTTTAATATTTATATATTTTATTATATAAACAGTATAACTATATTTATTTTTAAAATCACTTATAATTATTTCATCATTAATAGAAAGTTTATATATATTAGAAAATACATATTTATTATTATGACCTGCGAGTATTATATTTCCATATTCATTACTTATTAATTTTTTATCGCTTAACATATATACTTTATTTTCATCAAGTACATTGTTTTTACTTATAACATTTTTATAATCCAATTTAGGAATATAAATATATCCATCATAAATATTATTTCCTTTATCTTGTATTATTTCATCTATAATTTCTTTATTATTATTAGTCTTTTTATAATCATAAAAAAGTATAATTATAGATATACTTATCATAATTATACTAATTATTCTTTTTAACATAACCTATTAATCCTAAACCAAGTAAAAATAAACTTAATGCGATAGTATTACTAACAGTTGTTGTTGTAATTGGCATAATTGTTTTATCATTTGAAATATTTATCTTACTATTACATGTACTATCATTAACATAAAATATATATTCATCTTCATTTAATATATATCCATTTGGTACTTTTATTTGTTTTATTATATATTTACCATACGGAAGATTACTTATAGTAAGTAATCCTTCTTTATTAGTTTCTCCTTCATAAACAATATTACCTTTTTCATCATATACATTTATTTTAATACCTTTTATTTTTTCTGAAGATATATAAACTATATCACACTTGATTTTTTCATTAATTAAGTTTAAATCTTTTTCAACAGTATAAGTTTTATTATCTACATATTCTAAATTCACTTTATATTCTTTATCATCTAAAATATAACCTTCTAATGTATCTAATTCTTTTATAAAGTAAGTCCCTAATGGTAAATTATTAAAGTAATCATTACCATTTGTAATAATAGAAGATAATTTATTATGATCTTTATCAAATAAACCTATTTCTACTCCATTTAGTTTATTTCCTTCTTCATCTTTTTTATTTATTTTTATTTTACCTACAGGTTTATCATTATAAAAATCAATATGATAATCTCCATTTGTAAGTGGTATATCATCATTTATTTCAACAATCATTTTTTCTTTTGATAAAGTATACCCTTCAGGTGGTATTACTTCTTCTATTTCATATTTACCTGGTGAAAGTAATATTATTGCAGTTCCACCAGATCTTGTTTTTAGATTTTCATTTACATATGTATTTGTATTTAGGTTTTTAACTTTAAAGGTTATATCTTTTTGTCTTATTGGTTCTTTTGTATTAAAATCTTTCTTTTCGATTATTAAATATGTCCCTGTTACATTTATGGTCATATTTGTAGTAATTGTATCATTTAAACCAAAAGATGCCATCATCTGACTATCATTATTATGATAATAGACTATTGTAGATTTATTATTGTTTACTGTTTTAGTAAAATTAATTGGATAACTTCCAAATTTATCTCCATATACTTTAAATGTATTACCATTTTTTTCATATCTTATATTAGTTTGTACATTAAAATCAGAAAGAACATTATTAGTATCTGTATATGTCCATTGATTTTTTAAATTAATACCCTGAGTAATTCTAGTAAAAGATGGAATCTTTTTGTGATTATCTATTAATCTTTTTATTTCATTCTTTTCAGCATCTATATTTATTTGATTTCCTTTTGAGCCATCTGTCGAATATGAATCCATCCATTTAACAGAATCATCAGAATAAAGCCATATTAATTCTTGAGTAGCCATATAATACTTAACTGTATTATGACCTGGATACTCATATCCATAATATGCGATCAACTCCATTTGTTTTTTAATATCTTCTGAGTAACCAGTTAAAGACCAGTTATCAGTTGAATTATAAGTATTATAATTAATTACTCTATCAGGTTCAATACAATAAACAAGAATTCCATTTTGATATCTAAAAGGAAGTTTGCCATAACTTCTAAGGACACCATTCTTATAATGATAAGCATAAGTGTTATCAATATACTGTGTAGTAAGATTAGAGTCATTCTCTAAAGCATGAACATCACATATACTAACCCAAACCCCAATTATTCCTAAAATTAATGTGATTATTTTTCCTTTCATTTTTTCACCTCATAGTATATATTCGCTAAAAAAATAAAAATTCCCCTAAAAAAGTTAAAAAAAAATAAAAAAATTTAATAATAATTAACTAACTGTATATTTTATCAATAAAAAAATACTAAGAAATTATTTTCTTAGCATTCTTTTCTGTAATTTTTTCTAATTTATCTTTAGGCGTATATTTACTTATTTTTTTAATTGCTTTATTTATAAATAAATATTTACCTTTATCACGATGTATATCTGTTCCAAGCATAAAAACTAAATCTTCTTTTAATAATCTTTTTATTGTCTTTTTAGCTTTACTACCATATTCTCCAATAATACTTCCTAAATTACATTGAAATAATACACCTATTTCATCAAGTTCATATATTCTATTAAAATCTTTTTGAAATGAAATATATCTTTCTGGATGGGCTAAAACAACTTTATAACCATTATTTATTAAATCAATAAATATATCATAATAATTATCTTTTTTACCACTCATAGGAAGTTCTATAAGTAAATACTTGGAATTATTTAATGAACTAATTATTCCTTCTTTTAATAAATCTTCTATTTTTTCATCAATATATATTTCGTTACCTAAATATAACTTAGTATCAATATTTCTTTTTATTAATTGATTTTGTAAATTATTAAGTATTTTTAGATTATTATCTTTACTACTTACATAAGAAGAATCATTAATATAATGGGGTGTCGCAATTATATCTTTAATACCCATTTTATTATAACTTTCAATAATTTTTATACTTTCTTCTATATTTCTTGATCCATCATCAATACCATATAAAATATGAGAGTGTACATCTATCATTTTTCTTTTTCCTCATAGTAACTATAGTATTTACTATATAAATATCCTTTTTTATTTATATCGTTTAATATTACTCCCGCTATATCTGCATTAACTTTTTCTAATGATTTTTTAGTTGTTTCTAAAACAGATTTTGGAGTTGAACCATCCCTTGATACAATTAGTACTTTATCCACTAAAGTAGCCATAATTATTGAATCTGGAAGTCCATTACAAGGAACACCATCAAATATTATATAGTGAAATTTATTCTTAAGTTTTTCAATAAGTAACTTATTCTTTTTTGAATTTAATAATTCACTTGGATTTGGTGGGATTGTACCTCTAGTCATCAAGTAAAGATTATTAATATGTGTTTTCTTAATATAAGAAGCATAATTTGAAATATCATCTATTAATAAATCAGATAACCCTTTTATATTTGATGTTTTAAATATTTTGTGTTGTCTTCCTTTTCTCATGTCACAATCTATGATTAATACTTTTTTACCTGCTTGAACAAAGGAAATAGCTAAATTAGCACTTATAAAACTTTTACCTTCGTTTGGAATAGAACTAGTTATAAGAAGTGTTTTTAACTCCTCATCTACTTCAGAAAATTGTAAATTTGTTCTAAGTGTTTTTATACTTTCAGATACTACTGATTTAGGATATTTATCAAGTAATAACTCAACATTAGGTCCATTTTTTGAAGATATGTCACTTTTAAATACTTTAGCAACTACTGGCATATCTATTTCTTCTTCTAAGTTTTCAGAAAGTTTAATAGTGTCATCAAAATAATATATTACAAATATAACTGCGATTGATCCAAATATACCTGCGAATATAGCTAATATCATATCTCTTTTTAATGTATTATTAGATACATCTTTAGGTACTTGTGCCTTATCTATTATACTTACATTATTCAATTCATATATTTTAGATACTTCTTTTGAGAATACTTTAGCAATTTTATTTGCAATCATAGCAGAATTATTCGCATCTTTATCTTGAATCGATACTTTTAATATTTCAGTATTTTGTACATTTTCAACAAATACATTTTTATATAATTCTTTATATGTATAATCTAAATTTAAATCATTTATAACTTGTTGAAGTACTAATTTACTTTTAACTATTTCACTGTATGTTGAAACTAGTTTTGAATTGATTTGTAAATCATTTTGTGTAATTGTAGTTTCTTGTGCTTGATTTGTTTGAGTAAGAACTATTGTAGTACTTGAACTATACATTGGTACTTTAATATTTTTATCATATAAAACAACTGCTATTAAGAATATAGCAATGACTGCTAATATTATTAAAATATATTTTTTTAAATATTCTAAGAAATCTTTTATATTTATTTCTTCCATAAACATACTCCTCTAGATTAAAACTATGATATATTATACTATTATTTAGTTATTTTGTAAATAAAAAGCAATTAAATAATTGCTTTTTTATGTCTTCTTTTTTTATCTTTTTTTAATATATCTATTATTAAACCTACTCCAATATAAATAAGTGATATTAATAAATATACATTAAATAAATATTTTATTATTGATATAAATGTATTACTGATTGTTTTACTATAAATTAATAAATTTTTAATATCTATGCTACTTCTAAATCCAATAATAATAAATAATATAATAAATCCACTTGTATATAGAATTACACTATAATCTCTTCTTTTTATTAATTTTTCATTAAGTATTAATAATAATACAAATAAAGCAAACAATACCACTATAGCATAATCAATAAAATCTATTAGTTTTGGTATGTATTTGCATACCTTATCAAGATATCCCATTAGTTTTATTTCATCACTATAAACTGATGCTATTTGTTTAACAAATTTATTTAACTGTTCCTGATCTACTATTTGAAAATGTTCATTTTCAATATATTTATTTATATTGTTATTTAATTTTTCTTCTATTTGCGATGTATTTACTGTATATGTTTCCCCATTATATATACTAGAAATAAAACTATTAGTTGTATTCTTTATATCAATAAGTGAAAATATATTATCAAGAATACTATCATCAAAACCAGATTGATCGGTATAATATGTCATTTCAGTTTTTATTTCATCATTTATTTTTTTATAATAATTATTCTTGTTTAATTCATTTTTAATAAAAGATTTATCTAAAACAGTTAATCTTAATACTAATAGTATAGTAATTGATAACAAAATTAATGATTGAATAAATAAAAATACATAGCCAGATACTTTTTTAATTTTATTTTTCATTGTTATCACCTACCAAACTAGCATATACAACAAATCTCTTTGTTTTAAAACCTGGTGTATCCACAGGATAACAAGTATAAAGTATTAATTCTTCTTTTTCATCATTAATAGATAAAGATTCGTTTAATTGTTTTGCATCTATTATTTCTGTTTTTTCAACTTTATATGTATAAGTCCCATAAATTGCATCTATAATTATTTCATCATTTCCTTTTATATTAGGTAAATTTCTAAATTGGGCATATGTATTATGTCCTGCGATTAAAATAGTTCCACCTTCACCAGGAAAATATGTACCAGCATGATGTCCAACTCCATATTTTAAAAGTCTTAGAGCATCTCCATGATAAATGCTTACTTCTATAGATTGTGATGGAATCTTAATAGTTCCAAATACATCACCATAACTAGGGTATTCAATTAATCTTTTTTCTAATTTATTCATTTTTATATTTGCTTTTTTCTTATCATTAGATGCACTTACAACTGCTACCTTATTTATTAATGTAATTGTTTTATCAATTTTCTTTTGAAATATAATTAAAACCAGGAAAATAAAAAACGATGTAAAGAAAAAAGCAACTGCTAAATTTTTAACAATTGCCTTTGCTTTGTTCTTATTCAATCTATGCATTTACCTTTACTTTTCTTAAAGCAATCGCAATACCAATAGCAGATATAACACCTGCAATAGCAACTGTTAAACCTCTACTAGTTTGAACAATATCTCCATTAACTGGATTTATTGGTGTTTCATAAAAGATATCACTTGTTCCTGGTTTATAAACAACTAAATTACCTTTTACAATTGCAACTTTTACTGAAGTATTAGTAGCTACATCACTAACTAAAGCAATAATTTTATTTTTATCAGATTTTGTCATATCATAAAATCTTGTTTTACCACTATTTTTTAAAATATCTAAGGCTTCATTTAATTTAGAAACAATATAATCAGCATCAGAACTCGAAACTTCATATTGATTTAAATATTGTTTAATAGCAGTTTTTTGAGAATCAGATGCTTTATAAGTTGCTCCATTTACTTTGTATGTATCAGTTAATTTTGTCTTTAATTCATCTTCACTCATTGCACTAACACTAGTAATACTTATAAATGCCACAAATAAAAATACTAATAATTTCTTCATAATTGCCTCCTATAGATAAAATTATACTACCAATACTAAAAAAAAGCAATATTAATAATAGATTTTACTTATCATCCGATATACTTGATAATTTTAAAGAGCAATATAAAAATAATATAATAAATATTATAAAACTACCTCCTATAAATAATAATATATATTTCATAAAATCACCTTTATTTTTATTATATTTAATTAAATAAAAAAAATACTATTTTAAATAGTATTTTAATCTCTTGAGAATATATCTCTTGTATATATTTCTTTAGTTAATTTTTTAACATTTTCATCATTTCTATTAACTAAAATAATATCACTTTTATTATTGAATTCTTCAAAGTTATTTATTACTTCACATCCATTAAAATTATCTACTGATAAAGTTGGCTCATATATAATTATATTTAGTCCTTTATTTTTAAGTCTTTCAATTACTCCTTGAATAGCACTTGCTCTAAAGTTATCTGAATCTGTTTTCATAGTAAGTCTATAAATACCTACTATTTTAACACCTTTTTTAATAATCATCTCTGCAATATGATCTTTTCTAGTATCATTAGATTTAACAATTGCATCTATTATATCTTGTGGTACATCTTTATAATTTGCTTTTAATTGTTTAGTATCTTTTGGTAAACAATATCCTCCATATCCAAAAGATGGATTATTATAAAAATCACCTATTCTTGGATCTAAACATACACCATCTATTATATCTTTAGTATTTAATCCCTTTATTTCAGCATATGTATCTAGTTCATTAAAATAAGATACTCTAAGTGCTAAATAAGTATTAGCAAATAATTTAACAGCTTCTGCTTCAGTAGAATCCATATATTTTATTACTACATCATCTTTTAATGATGCATCTTTTAATAAATTAGCAAATACTTCTGCTCTTTTACTTTTTTCACCTACTATTATTCTAGATGGATATAAGTTATCATATAATGCTTTTCCTTCTCTTAAGAATTCTGGTGAGAAAAATATATTATCAATATCATATTTTTCTTTAACACCCTTTATAAATCCTACTGGTATAGTAGATTTAACTACCATAGTAGTATTTATATTCATTGATTTTACTTTCTTAATTATATCTTCAACTGATGATGTATCAAAGAAATTCTTTTCATCATCATAATTAGTAGGTGTACTAATTATGATATAATCTGCTCCTTCAAATGCTTCTTTATAATCTAAAGTAGCTTTTAAATTAAGATCTTTCTCTTTAAAATATTTTTCTATATATTCATCTTTTATAGGTGATATTCGATTATTAATCATATCAACTTTTTCTTTTATTACATCAAGTGCGACTACTTCATTATTTTGACTAAGTAAAGTAGCAAGTGATAATCCTACATATCCTGTTCCTGCGACTGCTATTTTCATAAATACTTCCCTTTCTTTTTTATAAGTTACCTATTCTATATTATTTTTATTTTTTTTGCAAATCAATGAATTTTATAATAAAAAACTTCTTTTTTTGAAGTTTTTACTTCATATTAAATTTAAAAAATATTCCATTTAAAGCTATTTTTGTAACTTCTATTGTATCTTTGTAAAATAATGGTGCAATAAATGCTTGAAATATCTCAGTTATCAACGTTGCAACTGCGGCACCAGCAATTCCTATTTTTGATATTAATATAGCATTTAATATAATATTCAATATTGTACTTAAAATCAAATATTTCTTTGCATATTTTTGTTTTTCTTCGCCAACAATCCATATTCCTCTAACATTACCAATATTAGAAAATGGTACTGCCCACGCTAGTATTAACAAAGATCCCATTGCATTTAAATATTTTTCTCCATAAACTACATCGATTATTAGTTTTGAAAAAATTGTAATTCCTAACGAACAAATAAAACAAAGCCAAAATACTAAACAAAAAGTTTGCATAAGTCTTTTCTTATATAGTGACCTATCTTGTTTAAGTGCATTAAAAACAGTTGGTCTGGCAGATGTAATTATGGCATCAGGCAAAAATGAATAAGCAGTGTGTAATGAAAGTGCTGCAGCATATATTCCAACACTGGTTTCATCAAGAATACTACCTATCATTATTTTATCAATCTGAGTATAAATAACAACCATGATTCCAGATATTATAAAATGATAGCTTTTTTTAAGTAAATTTATTCCTAATTTATAATCAATTTGTAATTTTGGTCCTTTGTTAAATTTATAAAATATAAATAGTAAAATGCATATTAAAAAATAATCAAATGCATTTGATAAAGCAAACCATTTAATATCTGCTTTAGAAAATAGTAAGAAAAATTTATATGCAGAAACCATAATATATGATAAACTTTTTGCAATAGAAACATATTTTGATTTTAATTTTGACTGATACCAATAATCCAAAAATGACAACGCTTGAAATACTAATGCGATTGATTGTAAAAATGAAGTAACAATAATTAATTTATTATTTGGTTTCAATATATATACACATAATAAGATTAATAAAATTGATATAAATGAAGAAATAATTCTAAAAAACAAAGATGTCCCTAATAGTTTACCTTCTTTATCTGGATTATCAATAAGTTCTTTTACAATTATTCCATCCAAACCCAATTTAACTATAGCTGTAAAAAATGTTACAAATGATGCGCCATAACTTAGTACTCCGTAATTTGATGGTCCTAAATATCGCGCAGATATCATAGTTATTATAAAGGAAATAATCATTTGAATTACTCTTTCACCTATTATCCAAGCACTATTTTTTACAGTTGCATGTTTAAACATATTTTTGATATTTTTCATATATAATCACTTCATTTCTATTTATTATAATCAGTTATATCAATTAGATCTGCATGCAGAAGTAATGAAGATTCATCATAGTAATGACAAAAACCTCCAGCAGGAGTAAATGTTAATTCTCCAAAATAAATTTTTTCATTTATTTCATATAAATCTACCCTTACAAACGGAAAATCAGCAGATATTTTTTCTGATATTTTTATCATATCTTTTAATTTTTTTGGCTTAGGTAACACTATATCCCCTTTATATTCCTTTTTCAAAACTTCAAGTTCATTCCAATTTGTATCATATTCGTTCAATTTTAATCCTTTTTCGCGTTGGGAACAAACTAATATAGATTTTACTTTACCACCTTTACAATAAAATTTATAATCTATAGGATTTTTATTTTTACTATCAAATAAATATTCTTCGGCAAATACATATGGCTTAATGTATTTATAGTGATATTCTAATTGATTTTTAGCAAAATTAGTTTTTAATGCCTTATTCAATTTCTTTTTAGCCAAATCAAAATCAAATGTTTTTTTATTATCACATATTTCAGCATCCCCCGAACCATGATTACACTTTAATACAAATGCGCTGGGTAATTCATTTAAATCTATATCATTTACGTTATTATATATTTTTAATGCCTTTGGAATATATAAATTATTTATATTTTTAGATATAATATATTTTTTCACCTGTATTTTATCTGCTAGTATTGATTCTTTCTTACCATATTTATAAACAATTAAATAATGTATTTTTTCGTTGAAATTTTTAGGATTTGTTAAATTTAAAAATTTTTTTGTGTTATGAAAATATAAAATTTTATGTGCAATCGGTTTTGGCATATGATATAAAATATTCATTAGTATATTTTTAATTTTGTTTTTCATTTTATACCTCCGTAATTTTTGTTGAATCATTGTTTTATATTTTTTATATTTAACAAATATTCTAAATCATTATTCAAAAATTCTCCAGAGTACTTGCTAATTTTATCAATTCTTATGGTTTTACCAGAAAAGTTAATAAAGAAAAAAATACTTTTAATTTTTTCTTTTAATGTTAATTTTCTCACTTTTTTTATTTCATGTTTTCGTAATTGTATTAATTTTTTGTTTTTTGTGTTGAGAGCGCAACCAAATAATATTGCTTTATATTTGTCATATATTTCTTTCTGATCTTCTTTATTATATTTTAAGATTGTATTTTCAAATTTTTTTAAAAACAAATTCACCATTTTTTCCATTTTATCATAATTTGGAACATTTGAAAAACTCTTTGAATCTTTGATTATCATAATATTACTTATACAGCCAACATCGTAATAATCAAAAAATCTAATCATGAATTCAACATCTTGAAATCTTAAAAATCTAGTATCAAAGTCTTTTAGTTTTTTGATACATTCCGATTTGATAAAGATATTACTTCCTGTTCCTAGAAAATTATTATTTAGTAATAAATCTAATTGTAAATTCCCACATTTCTTATATTTTTTAATATCAAATAATTTCCTTTTTTTGAAAAATCCTACACCAACTAAAACACCTTCATAATTTTTATTTTTCTCTAAATACTCCACACTTTTTTGTATTCGATTAGGCAAATAGAAATCATCATCATCCAAAAAACAAATATATTCTCCACGAGAATATTTTATACCTGTGTTTCTAGCAAATGCTCCATTTAAATTTTGTGTATGTTTTATATATTTTATTTTGTAATTGTCTTTATATTCATGCATTATTTTTTCAGTTTTTATTCTACCTGTTGTTTTTGGATTATTATCATCTACCACCAAAATTTCAATATTAGAATATGTTTGATTTAATATGCTATCTATAGCTCTTTTTAAACTTCCGTTAGTATTATATGTTGTTATTACAACAGAAACAATTTTGTTAATCAATTTTTCCCCCACCTTTATATGTATATGTTAATATTGGAATAAAGCAAAATAAATAGAATGAATACATAAAATTAATATATCCAGTCCCAAAGAAAATAAATTCTTCAAACAAACTATATAAAATTAAACTTATAAATAAACCAAAAATATATTTTTTTTCTGTATTATAACTGAAAGTGCAAAATAATTTTTGTACGAAAAATAGCATAAACAATATTAATATGATTCCTTCAAAAATTCCATACATAGCAAATTCCTTTAAAAATGAATTGTGATAATAACTATTTGATGTCAATTTATTTAAAAGTTTTTGTGATTTAATTTCCCCTACACCTAATATTGCATTATTTTTTATAATACTTAAAGCATTTCTCCATATATTATCTCTTCCTGTAAATCCAGAATTTTCTCTTATATAAAACTTGTCTACAAACGCTTTATTTGAATTGATATAATTTATAGATAATAATAAAAAAATAACTATTATAGGAATAAATAAAAATGCCTTTTTGTTTTTTAATTTATCAAATGGAATGTTAAAAATTAAAAATATCATTGTACAAAATATAGCAGTTCTAGAAAAAGTTAATAAAAGATTAAATATTATAAAAATAAACAAAAGAGCAAAAAATTTTTTACCAATATAATTATTTTTTTCTGAAAACAATAATAATACAATGGATAAAAACAAAAATTTACCAAAATTATTCCTGTTAGAAAAAAATGATGCGAATTTCAAATCATAACTACTGTTTGCAATAGATATATAATTAAAATTACCTTTATTTATATACAAATTATAAATACAAAATATTAATGTAAAAATAATAACAACATAACATGTTTTCTTTAAAAATATTTTATTATCAAAATTAGGTAAATAGCAAAAATATATTGCAAAGAAACTAACAAAAAAAGAAACATAATAATATAAATTTGTTAACAAATCATATTTACTTTCGCCATATGAATTATGCATTAATGACAATGTTTTTAATGAAAAAATCAAAATAAAATATATAAAGAATTTTTTAGGAAATTTAAATTTATTTGTAAAAATTATTAATATCCATGGAATAATAGTAAATGCAAAATTCAAAATTGCAAAATTTAAATTTAACAGTTTTAACGATCCTATTATTGTTGTCAAACAAAACATTGATATTGTTATTGCTAAAATTAAATCTAATCTATTTGAGATATTTTTTTTCATTTTATCACCTTTTTATATTTGTTTGCTCCTTCAAGCATATATTTTATAGCCGTGAATAAATTAATATTATTAAAATATTTTCTCTTTCGTATTGCAAATTGAAAAATTAATGGAATATATAATTCTTTTGACATTCTATAAAATACACTACCCTTTACTAAAAAAAAGTCCTTTGTATATCCTTTAAACCAATTTGATTCATTTATTTCTTTTAAAATTCCTATTTTTTTAGGGACATAATATATTTTTAATTTGTTTTTCAAACAATCATACATAAATATATTTTCTTCGCCCATATAGTATTCACTACCAGATCCGAATTGTTCATCAAATTTTATGTTTTTCGACCTAATACTTTCAGTCTTTATTGTCATCTGAACAGATGATATTCGTAGCGATTTAATATATCTTAAGCGTCCTTCTTTAAAAAGTCTTTTTTCAAATTTTTTATTTTCATGTTCAACTGCAAAAGCTATTATATCAGCATCTTTATATTTTGAATAAGCATTTAAAATTATTTCTTGATAATTATCCACATAATACATATCATCATCTGATATTAAACCTATTTTGCAAGTGCAATTTTTTATTGCTAAATTTCTACTCTTACTTAACCCTTTGTCAATTATAGAAATTATTTTATTATATTTATCAAGTGTATTAATTTTTTTTATATTATCATTAGTAATTTGATTAATGACAACATAATTACTTTTTATATTCATTTTTTCTAAATGTTTATTAGGATTCTTTTCATTCATTATGGATAAAAGAACTTGTACTTCATTTTTCACTACTAATCACCAACATTTCACCTAATTTTTCATTTCCTATTTTACTATAATAGGGTGCACAACAACATGCAGGAGTAAATGTTAATTCCCCAAAAATTATATTACCATTATCATTATATAAATCTACTCTAACATAGGGAAAATCTTTTGATAAATCTTCAGATGTTTTTATCATCTTGTCTAAATTAATTGGTTTTTTTATATTTTTATCTGAACTCCATGATTTTTTTTCATAATTAAGCCTATCCCAATTTAAATCATAATAACTTAATCTAAGATTATTTTCTCTTTCTGAACACACTAATATACATTTTGCCTTACCATTAAAACAATAAAATTTATAATCAATTGGCATTTTACTATTATTATCACATAAATATTTTTCAATTATAATTTTAGGTTTTATTTTTGTATAATGAAGTTCTGTTGTAGCATATCCATATTTTTCTTTCATCCATTTGTTAACTTTTTTTCTTGCTTCTTCTTTATTAAATTTTGATTTATCTGAACAAATTATATTATATGCACATCCATGAGTACATTTTAATGCAAATTTATTTGGTAATTTTTCAAAATCAATTTCATCAAAGTTATCATATACTCCATATAATTCATTTAATAATTTACTATAGCCTTTATCTTCAACATATTTTCTCACTTCATATTTATCAGCACATTTTACAACCAAATCGTTTTTAGAATAATTATTTAGTTTTAAATAAGTAGTTTTTTCATTAAAAGTTATTGGTTTTTTTAAATTAGGTATTTTTTTTGTTCTTATAAAATATAGTAATTTACAACTTAATAATGGAGATATTTTTGTTAATAATTCAAAAAATCTTTTTGACATATAAATAATACTCTTCTTCATTTCTATATTCTCCTTTTTACTGCATTAAAACAATAGATTGTAAAATTATAGAAACTTGAAATTATATTTAAATGTTCTACATTTCTATATAAATTCCATGTTCTTTTAAGCGCAGTTATTTTATTTGATGAAAGTGAATTATTTGTTCTTCTATAAAAAGATAATATTTCATTAAGTCCATAAGCATAATCTACTTTTTTTAAAACTTTCCACCAAGTTGCTGTATCTTGTCCTCTATCTACTATAGGCATATATATATCTTCTTTAGATAATTTATCCATATCAAACATTACAGTACTTGTCCATATTGTAGTATTTTTTAGTGCTTGTTTATAATTAATTCTTTCTGGTATAAATACTTTTTTTCCATTAGGTCTTCCCTTTTCATCTGCAAATTCATAACCAGTAAAAGAAAAAGCACAATTCTTTTCTTTCATAAATTTTACTTGTTTTTCAAGTTTTTCTTTATCCCATAAATCATCAGCATCTAAAAAACATATATATCTTCCTTTAGCTTTTTTTATACCATTATTTCTTGTTATTGCTGCTTTTGAATTTATTTTATTTTTTATTAATTTTATTCTTTTATCCTTAATATTTTTAATAACATTAATACTATTATCATAAGAACAATCATCTACTAAAATTAATTCTAAATTTGTGTATGATTGATTTAAAACAGTATTAATTGTATCAGATAAAAATTTTTCTGCATTATATACAGGAGTAATAATGCTTATTAAATCTTCCATCATATCACTACACTTTCTAACATAAATAAAGTCTGCATATGATTGCAGGCTTTTTTATTACTTTTATGCCCCAACTAATTGTTCTTCTAAATCACTTACTTCTTGTTTATTAGAAACATCAGTTTGATTATCTATACTAGTTTTATTATAATCTTTTAATTGATCAAGTTCGCTTTTTATTCCTTGTTTACCTATATCTACATCTTCTTTTTTAAGTACTGTATATATAGTTTTAAATACTACATATAAATCTTCTTTAAATGAATATTTTTCTACATATTCTAAATCATAATTTATTTTATCAAATATAGATATACCATTTCTTCCACTTGCTTGTGCAAGACCAGTTAAGCCTGGTAAAACATCATATTTATGTCTTTGATTTTCATTCATATTTTCATAATATTCTGGTATCCATGGTCTTGGTCCTATAAAGGACATATCACCTTTTAATATATTAAATAGTTGTGGAAGTTCATCAAGTGATGTCTTTCTAATAAATTTACCTATTTTTGTATATTCATCACATTTAGAAAAATCTCTTACATTATTATTTATTTTCATACTTCTGAATTTTAAAAGTTCAAATGTTTTACCATCTTTACCAGTTCTTTCTTGTCTAAAAACAGAAAAACCTTTATCTTCTATTTTAATTAATAGAGAAATAATACACATAGGTATAAATAAAATTATTAATAAAATAAATGATAATAAAAAATCTAAAAATCTCTTAACATATTTATACATATCTACTACTTCCTTTTTAGTCCATTATAATTATAACATAAAAGTTAAATTTTTTATATTTTTTTATATTAATACTTACTTAAATTTATCTAATCTATTGATTGCATATAAAATTGTATTAATAGACATTACTCTAGAAAAATCTGCTTGTTCTTCTAAAGCTAATTTAGGATGTGATCCGATATTGCTAAGATATTTATAATAATACTGTATTATATTAGATTCATCTTCAGAAAAATAATTGTTTTTTTCTAAATATAACCTTATATCAACAGGTTTTGCATTTGATAAATCAATATTGTCTTTAGCTATATTTTTGGAATAGTATATTGCACATTCTTTTAATACTATTTCATATAATTTTCTACTATTATGTATAGAATCCTCCCATTTAGAATTCTCAAAATGTTCATTCATATTTGCATAAAATGTATCAAATTCTTCTTGATTATTAAATCCAAACTTATAAAATTGATTTTTTATAATATTTGCTTTATCATCTACATCCGTATTTATTTCATATATTTTTTCTTTTTCATAAATATATCCATCTATTCTTAAAAGATTTTCTAAAGAATTCAAACTTTCTGGTTGTAACTTCTTATACAAAATCCCTATTGCTATACCTTTTATATCCTTTTGACCTAGTGAAACAAATGAATTATATTCAGTTTTGTTGTAAAAATAGCCTGTATGCATATCTAATATTTGTTTTTTTAAATCACTCTTATTATAATAGCATTTACAAATCTTATTAATCGTAAAACCATCTATATTAAATTCAAAGAGAAAATTCCTTAATAAATCTTCTGATATTCTGGATGTGTATCTTCTAGAATTTGAATCATAAACTCTATGAGTAAACTCATTACATATTATATCTGCTATTAATAAAGTTGTTCTTCTACTGATCATTTTAACCCTCCTTTATTTAAGTATAACATGGTTTTAAAATGTGTCAAATTTACTTTTTTTTACTTTTTTTGTATAAAAAAAAGACCATTTTTATATAAAAACAGTCTTTGGTTTTATCTTTTTTGAATCTTCTGGATCAGGTATATAAATTGCGATTAATTTATTTTGATATATGAATGCAAGTTTTGGTAAATTATACCTATTTTCTAACTTGTTTCCATGTTTTATTCTTGTTAATAGATATTCATCTACATCTATTTTAGGTATATCTATTACTTTTTCCATAGGTATTAATTTATTTTCATTTACATCTTCTATAGATATAGAATCCTTTATATCAAAACTTCCTTGTTTTGTTCTTTTTAGATTACTCATTGTACCTATTACATTTAATTTATTACATATATCATTTATTAAACTTCTTATATATGTTCCCTTTGAAACATTACATTTAAAAGTGAATTTATTATCTTCAAATGATATTAGTTCTATATTATTTATAAATACATCTTTTACAGGTAAATCTACTTCTTTACGTTCTCTTGCATATTCATATAATTTTTTACCATTTACTTTAACCGCGCTATAAATAGGTACTGTCATATGATAAGGTCCTATAAATGAACTTAGTACATTTATTAATTCTTCTTTTGTAATATGTACTTCTTTTTCTTCTAATATATTACCTGTTATATCTAAGGTATCTGTTTTAATACCAAGTGTAACTTCTGCTAAATACTCTTTATTTAACGATGTTATATCATCTACTAATTTTAATGCTTTACCAACAGCTAGAACAAGTACACCTGTTGCGAGTGGATCAAGTGTACCTGTATGACCTACCTTTTTAGTTCCTAGTTTGTTACATACTTTATTTACTACATCTCTTGAAGTTATACCTTTTTCTTTATTAATAATTAATATTCCATCCATAATAATTCACCTTTTTTATATAATATCATTTTTTTAAATTTTTTTCATTTTTTTAGGGGATTTTATATTAAAAAAAGCGAATATATATTGTAGGAGGTACATTATGATTGAAGAAATTAATAAAACATTTAATAATGTAATTAATGATATAAAGAAAGATATTAATGAAACACAATTAGGAATTATAATGAATGCTAATATTAATTTGGTTAATTTATATTATAGAATTGGTAAAGTTCTTTATGACAATTCAACATGGGGAAATAAATTTTTAGATAAATTAGCATTTGAACTTAAAATTGCATATCCAAATCAAAAAGGTTTTTCGGTAAGAAATTTGAAATATATGAAAACATTTTATAGTGAATATCATGATGATTTGGAATTTGTGCAACTGGTTGCACAATTGCCATGGACTCATAATATTATTTTACTTGAAAAGATTAAAAATAATATTATTAGAAAATGGTATATTAAAAGATGCATAGAAGAAGGATGGTCAAAAAATATACTTATATATCAAATAAATACAAATTTATATCAAAGACAAATAGAAAATATAAAACATAATAATTTCAATATGACCTTAAAGAAAAATAGTGAATTAGCATCTAATATGATGAAAGACCCATATGTATTTGATTTTATCGAGTTAACTGATGATTATAAAGAAAAGGTACTAGAAAATAAAATGTTAGAAAGATTAAAGAATGTATTATTAGAATTTGGTAATGGGTTTTCTTTTATAGGTAATCAATATAAATTAACTGTTGGTAATAAAGATTTCTATATAGATTTACTTTTTTATCATACTAAATTAAAATGTTATATTGCAGTTGAATTAAAGATAGATGCATTTGTTCCTGAATATGGTAGTAAAGTAGGATTTTATTTGCAAGTTTTAGATGAACAAGTTAAGGATAAAGATGATAATCCTTCTATTGGTATAATTCTATGCCAAAGTAAAAATAATAAAATAGTTGATTATACACTAAAGTATATTAATAAACCAATAGGAGTAAGTGAATATAAAATATTAGATAAATTACCAATTGATTATATGGAAAATTTACCAACAAAAAAAGATTTAAATCTGTATATTGATATAGACGAAGAAGAAAGTAACGATTAATGAATAAAATAAAAAAAATAATACACATTTTGTGTATTATTTTGCTTTTATATTTCTTTCATAGTTTCTTACTTTTATAGCCCATGTACTACTAGTTGCATATCTTGAATTCATTTTTTCTGGTGTATTTAAACCCTTTGCATAATATCCTGATAGATTATCTATAAAACCTTTTAATCCATCATCAACAGAATTAAATGCTTTATATGATCCTCCATTACAAGATGGGCTTCCTTTTTGTCCTCCAAAGTTATAACAATTTCTTGTTAAACCTGAACATTTACCACTATTACAACCTGATTCAAGTAATATAATAGAAAGTGCAATATAAGGATCTACACCTTTTTCAAGTGAATAACTAGCAAGTAATTCACCTTTACCAGTTAATGTATCTTTCATAGATCTATTTAATTTATCAGATAGTTCACTTAATGTCATATTATCATAAACTATAACTCTTTTAGTTAAGCCATCATCTTTACCTGTTTCTATATTATCTATTGTTTCTTCCTTATTTTCTTCTTTTAAATTTATAGAAGCGAATGCATTTTGTAAGTCTTTCTTATCAACATTAGATAAATAGTTTGATACTGATATTATACTCATCATAGATATTAAGAAAACAGCTAATACTTTTTCATTAATTATTTTAAATATATTCATATTTCACCTCTAATATAAAAGGTCCATTAAAATGGACCAATTTTACCAGTTTGTATATATATCTATTACTCCATATGCACAACCTGAGTCATATACTTTTGCAGGTCCAAGTGAAGTTATTAATATAGTACCTTTACTCATATAAGATGTATTAGCAGCCACTGTAATATAACCTTGCGCATCTCTTACAGTACCATCAGCTGCAACGTGTCTACCTGGTATTTGTAATGAATATCCTGGTAAAACATTTTGTGAATAATATGTTTCTTTATGACCATTAAAATAAATAGCACCTTTATTTTTAGTTAATCTTGTAGAAGCATAAGTATATAAATCACTATATTTAAGTTCTAAAGTACCAGCATTAAGTGCTTCATTTACTTCTTGAAATGTCATCTCATCATAAGATTTTTTTCTTATTGTTAAACCATCTAATTTAGTTGGTTCTTCTATTAAGTCTAATGTTTCTACTACATTTTCTTTTTTATTTTCTTTTACCATACTTACAGATGCAAGTGCATTTTGTAAGTCTTCTTTTGATGTATTTGATAAATAACTTGAAACTGATATTATAACTCCCATTGATAATAGAAAAGCCATAATAACCTTTTCATTTATTAACCGAAATATTTTCATTTTTTCACCTCACGCTTTTCTCGCAAAGCACAATAATAATACCATATTTTAGTATTATAGTCAAATTTTAGCGTAGTTTTACCAAGAACATTAAAACTACTATTATTAATGTTAAAACAATCATTGTATATATAATTATATTTGAAAAACCTTTGTTATCTTGTTTTAATACTTTTTTAACATTTGTTACTTCTAACCCGTTTTTACTCATATAATTAATTATTTTATCTTGAAACATATTATATTCTTTTTCTATTTCATCTAAATCAGATTTAGTTTGCATAAATAAAGGTATATCTTTATCTTTAATAAAATCTAATACTTCATCTAAATGTTTATTATCATGAATTTTAATACATTTTATATAATTATCAAATACTTCAAGATAATTAATTATGCTTTCTTTTTCATCAATTAAGTTTATATTATCTACATTAAGTGAAATACCCACATAATTATCTGCTTCTTCTTCTTTAAAGCCAAAATCTTTTGTAAGTAATCTTTTAGAATATACTAAAAGATCTGTTATTTGACTCATAGTACTTCCAAATTTAGATTCTGGATCATTTGTTTTTAAATTTTGAACCGCAACTTCTACTTTATTTGATGCAAGTGTTGCGATTGCAGTTACCATATTTAAAAAATAATTCTTTTGTTCTTCTATAGTAGACCATTCAAATAAATCAAGTGATAAATTTGAAGCATCAATTGTTACTAGTTTTATATTATGTTTTTTTAAATCTTTTACTACATTATTTACTACATCTAAATTAGATAAATCAGGATTAATAGCAGGTAAATGAAATACTATATTGCCATTATAATTTTTTAATATATTATCTATATTAGAATCTTTACCATCTGTTCTAAGCATTAATTCTGTATTTAAAACATTTAATTTACTTGAAGTATTACACCTTTCTATTTGATTTCCTTGAATTAAATAATTAGCCTTGTAAGATATTCCTAAATTATTTAATATATTCATAATACTTCACCTACCATTATTAATATTATTATAACTTAAAATAATTATTTAGAAAATAGAAAATAAGAAAAAAAGAAGATTTTTTAATCTTCTTTATGTATTTCTTCTATTAGTTTTTCTATTTTATTACCATATTCTATAGATTCATCATAAATAAATGAAAGTTCTGGAATTTTTCTCATTTGAATTTTTCTTTTTATAAGTTCATTTCTAATAAAACCTTTAGCATTATTTAATTCTTTTATGGTATTATCCTTTTTTTCATCATCTAAAACAGTGCAATAAACTTTTGCATATGATAAATCTGAAGATAAATCTACATGTGTAACGGTAACAAATTTAATATCTTCATCTTTTACTTCAAGCATTAATATACTACTTATTTCTTTTGCTAAAACATGCGCTAGTCTTTGAACTTTTATACTCATAATCAATTCACTCCATTCATATGATAGGTAAGTTTTTTACTATAAGGCATTTGTAATATACCTAGTATTTCATTATCATTTATAGATGATAACAAACTTTCAACTTTTATTTCATCATTATCTAATAATTTTGTAATTATTATATTTTCACCATCAGATATTCTTATATAATTTCTATCATCATTAATTAATTGATTAAAACAATTAATATGTAATCCCCTATGATTAATATTAATATGAACCATACTTCTTACATTTTTTTCTTTTCTTTTATTGAATTTTATTTTTGATAAATCTCTGTTACCTACAATTCTTTTATCTCTGTATAGATAAAACATATTTTTTTCTTCATATGAAAGTTTACCTATTTCTTTATCTTTATAATAAATACCTACATAACTATAATTTGGTATATCTTCTAAAGGTGTATTTATTTCATATCCTAATCTATTTAATAATTTTATATGTTCATCTATAGTTAAAATTATTAAATCTGTATTTTTTGAATTAATCATTTTTTACCCCCTTTAAAATGATTATCTTTTTATTTCAACCATTTCATAAGCTTCAATGATATCTCCTTCTTTTATATCACTAAAGTTTACTAAAGTAATACCACATTCAAATCCTTGTTTTACTTCTTTAGCTTGATCTTTTTCTTTTTGAATAGTATTTATTTCTCCATCATAAACTACTACACCATCTCTAACAAGTCTTGCTTTAGCATCTGATTTAATTATTCCATCAGTTACCATAGATCCTGCGATAGTTCCTACTTTAGAGAATTTAAATAATTTTCTAACTTCTGCAGTTCCTATTACCTTTTCTTCATATTCTGGATCAAGCATACCTTTCATAGCATCTTCCATTTCTTCAACAAGTTTATAAATAATATTATGAAGCCTAATATCTACATTATATTCTTTTGCAACTTCTAAAGTTTTTGCACTTGGTCTTACATTAAAACCAATAATAATTGCATCTGATGCATTAGCCAGTACTATATCAGATTCAGTAATAGTACCGACTCCACTTCTAATAACTTTTACTCTTACATCTTCTACTTCTATTTTAGAAAGTGCATTTTTAACAGCTTCTTCAGTACCTTTAACATCTGTTTTAAGTACTACATTTATTTCTTTAATACCTGATTGTATTTTATTAAATAAATCATCTAAAGATACTGCTTTATTTGCTTTATCTTTTTTCATTTTTGCTTGAAGTGCTCTATTTTCAGCAATTGATTTAGCTTCTTTTTCAGTTTCAAAAGCCATAAATCTATCACCTGAAGATGGAACCTCAGATAAACCTGTTATTTCTACTGGAGTAGATGGTCTTGCTTCTACTACTTCTTTTCCTAAATCATTTTTAAGTGTTCTAACCTTACCATAAGTTGTACCAACAACTATTGGATCACCAAGTCTAAGTGTTCCATTTTGTACAAGAAGTGTTACTGTTGAACCTACATTTTTATCAAGTTTAGATTCTATTACAGTACCCATAGCATATCTATTTGGATTTGCCTTTAAATCTTCTATTTCAGATACAAGTTGAATATTTTCTAATAATTTATCTATTCCTTCACCTGTTTTACAAGAGATATTAGTATATATTACATCTCCGCCCCATTCTTCTGGTGTAAGTCCTCTTGCAGCCATTTCATTCATAACTTTTTCTGGATTTGCTCCTGGTTTATCTATTTTATTAACTGCAACTAATATAGGAACATTTGCTGCTTTTGCATGATCTATTGCTTCTTCAGTTTGAGGCATTACACCATCATCAGCTGCAACTATTACTATAACTATATCAGTAACAGATGCTCCTCTTGCTCTCATTTCAGTAAATGCAGCATGTCCTGGAGTATCTATAAATGTAATTTTTTTACCATTTTTTTCTATTTGATAAGCACCTATATGTTGTGTTATTCCACCAAATTCACCATCTGTTACATGTGAATGTCTTATATAATCAAGTAGTGATGTTTTACCATGATCTACATGTCCCATTATTGTTACAACAGCAGGTCTTGGCTCTAAATCTTTTTCATCATCATTTATTTCTAGTTTTTCAAAGTTAGTTATATCTTGTGATTCAAAGCTTTTAAGTGTTTTATCATAATCTATAACAATCATTTCTACATCATCATAAGAAAGTGAGTTATTTAAACTTGCCATAATACCTAAATTCATTAATTTTTTAATAACTTCAGTAGCATTTACATCAAGTTCTTTAGCAAGTTCACTAACTGTCATTCCTTCTTTATAAATAATAACATTTTCATCTTCTTTTACTTCATTATTAGTTAGTTTTTCTTTGTTTTTATACATTGCTTTTCTTTTAGCATTTATGTCTTCTTTAGATACTTCACTTTTTTTCTTTAACTTTTGTTTTTTAACAGTATCATCAAATTTTATGTTAGATGCGGATGCGAGTTCTTCTGCTTTATCTTCAAGTTCTTCTTCTAAATCATAGTCTTTTTCTTCTGTTATTTCTTCTAAATAAGTTGGTTCTTCTTCCTCTGTATTCATGGTAAGTACATTATCTAAATCTATTACAGCGTCTTCACTTAAAATATCTTCTTTTTCTTTAGCATAACCTAGTTCAATAGCTTTTTTAAGTACTACTTCTACATCCATATTTATATCTTGTGCATATTCTATAACACTCATCATAAATATCACCTCTTTCTATTAATTTTTACTATTAATTATATTCGAAAGTTCTTCATATACTACATCATCAATATTTGTTTCTAATCTTTTATCTAGTATTTTAGAATTTTTAGCTTTTTCAAGTACTTCTATATCTTTTTTTATATAAGCACCTCTTCCATTAGCTCTTCCTGTAGTATCTACAAATACTTTTCCTTCATTATTTTTAACAATTCTAATTAAATCTTTTTTTTCATATTTTTCATTTGTTACAACGCATGTTCTTAGTGGTATTTTTTTTTGTTTCATTTATATCACCTACGCTTCATAATATTTATATATATTTATTCCTTCTTCTTGCGCTTGAGATGCTGTTTTAACATCTATCTTACATTTAGTAAGTCTTGCAGCAAGTTTTACATTTTGTCCTTTTTTACCTATTGCTAGTGATAAATTATCACCTTCAGCAATTACAAGTGCTTCTGTATTTTTTTCATCCATTATATATACTTCTACATCCTTTGCTGGTGATAGTGCATTTTTTATAAATTGTTTTAAATCCCTATCATATCTTACTACATCTATTTTTTCACCATTTAATTCATTAGAAATATTATTTATTCTAATACCTTTTTCGCCAATACAAGCACCAACAGCATCTACTCTTTCATTTTCTGAATAAACTGCTATTTTACTTCTACTACCTGGATCTCTTGCAACACTATAAAGAATTATTGTACCATCGTTTAATTCTGGAATTTCAAGTTCAAGTAATCTTTTAACAAAACCATAATGACTTCTTGATAAAAGTATTACAGGACCACCTTTTTGACCTAATTCTATTTTAGATACATATACTTTTATACTTGATCCCATTTTTAATTCTTCACCTGGTATAATATCTTTTTTAGGAAGTATACCATGCGCTCTTCCTAAATCAACATAGTAATTTAATTTATCTTCTCTAGCTAGTGTTCCTACAAGAAGTTCTCCTTCTTTACCATCAAATTCATCCATAATACTAGCTCTTTCAGCTTCTCTTATTTTTTGTGTAAATACTTGTTTACAAGTAGAAGCTGCAACTCTACCAAAATCTTTAGGAGTTACTTCTTCTTCAATTACATCTCCTACTTTAAAATCTTCTGGATTATCTAGTTCTTCAAGTAATACTTGAGCATCTTCTTCCTCTTCCATATTTATTTCATCAACAATTACTTTATAAGATATAACTTTAATCTTACCAGTATCTTTATCTAATATTACTTTAGAATTAGATGCTCCATAATTTCTTTTATATGCAGCATTTAAAGCTGTTTCTATATCAGTGAATATTTCATCTAATGTAATACCTCTAACATCTGCTAATTCTTTAGCAGCTCTTAAAAATTCTTCACCATTCATTTTACTCATCCTCTCCTTTTGAACATACATTAAGTATGTAACTTTCTTCAATTAAATCCTCTTTATCTAATATGGGATTAATTATATTAGTTGCAAGTACGCATGTATCAATATCTACATATGGTTTTTTATCAATAATAATATATAAATTTTCTTGATTATATTCTTCTTCAAAATATATATCTACTACTGATATTTTTTCTTTTTCTAAGTCTTTTTCAATTAACTTTCGAATCTTTTCTTCCATTCATACCTCCTAGTATTTATAAAGAGTGAGGAAAACCTCACTCTCGCTGTAAATTAATAACAACTATAGTATAACACAAAATAATTATTTTTCAATAAAATATCTTAAAATATTTAAAATATTTAAAGGTTTTGGTATAATTATTCTAGAGGTAAAATATGAAAGATAAAAAAAAGATATTATTTAATGTATTTATATTCTTATTTTATTTTATATATCAACTATTATGTATTTTAGTTGTTGATTTATTAAAAATAGATTTAAATAATAATTACGAGAAATGTATATATTTATTAATAACTAATATAATATATCTAATATTTTTAATATTTGTGTATAGAAAAGAATTAAAAGATGATATATCTAAATTAAAATTAAAGAGTATTATAAAATATATTCCTATATATATTATAGGTATATTATTGATGTGGATTAGTAGTTATATAATATCTAATATAACTGGCATTGAAACATCACAAAATGAATCATTAGTAAGACAATATATTAAAATATTACCTATTTATATGAGTTTTTCCACAGTAATATATGCGCCAATTGTAGAGGAAATTACTTTTAGAAAAACTTTTAGAAATGTTATTAAAGATAATATATTATTCGTTATACTTAGTGGTTTAGTATTTGGTAGTGTACATATAAGTATAACTAGTAATTCATTTAATGATTTTTTAATGATTATTCCTTATATAATTATGGGTATAGATTTTTCATACATATATTATAAAAGTAATAATATATTTACTACAATTACACTTCATAGTGTTCATAACCTAATACTTTTAATTGTACAATTTATAGGGGGTTAATAGGTGAATAAGGAGTTTAAAGATATGGAAAAAGATTTTGATATTGAAGAAGAAGATTATGTAGAAGAAAAAAGACATCCAATTAGAAAATTTTTCTTTTCTATTATTTTAATTGCGACGCTTATAATAATTTATTCTAGATATTTGGGTACTAGTGGATTATTTGTTAAAGAATATCATATAAAATCAAATAATATTACTGATACTTATAATGGACTTAAAATAGCACATTTTTCTGATTTTCATTATGGTAGAACTATGTATTTAGATGAACTTAAAAACTTAGTTAAAGATATTAATAAAACTAAACCTGATATTATAGTTTTTACTGGTGATTTTATTGATAAAGATACTAAAATAAATGATACTCAAATGGCTAGTATTATTGAAGAATTAAAAAAATTAAATAGCACTTATGGTAACTACTATATAAGTGGTAATCATGATAATAAATTTGATAAATATATTTCAATGATGGATTCATCTAATTTTATTAATTTAAATAATAATTATGATGTTATTTATAATACAAATAATGAAACTATTTTAATAAGCGGACTTTCTACCAAAGCTGATACAAATTACTTAGAAGATGTCTTTAAAGATAAATTTTATAATTATAAGATTAATATAATGCATTATCCAGATGATATAGAAAAAATAGAAAGATATAATTATGATTTAGTTCTTGCAGGACATTCTCATAATGGTCAAGTAAGAATTCCGTTTTATGGAGCAGTTGTACTTCCAAAACATGCAAAAAATTATTATAAACCATATTATAAAGTTAATAATACTAACTTTTATATATCTAGTGGTATAGGAGTATCTGATTATAATTTTAGATTATTTAATAGGCCATCATATAACTTATATAGATTAACAAACAAATAGATTATTCTATTTGTTTTATTATACTTTTAAACATTACTATCTATTGATATTTTATTTAGAATAATTTTCTTATTTATTTTTTCTAACATTTCAATTGTATTTAGAATTATACTTGTTATTTCAATTAAATAATAAGAATTAATAAGCATAGAAATTAAAATAATCCCTTCTTTTTTTAATAAATAATGATTATTAATTCTATAACAATAATTATCATCAAAAATTTTATAATGTTTCTTAATTATTTTTCTTATATTTATATCAAATAAAATATTTAAATCTATATCTCTAATAGTATAATTATCTTTATATATATAGATATACTTTTGAATATATAAAATTTGTTGCATAAAAAAAACACCTCAATATATATATTCGTTATTTTTTTAAAAATTCCCCTATAAATATAAAAAAAAAGAAATATTTCTATTTCTTTAATTGCTCTATATATTTAAGTAATTTTTCTGCATTAGGCCCAAGTATTATTTTTAATTGATTATCTATTTCTACTATACCTTTGGCTCCTAATTTTTGAATTGCTTCTTTATTTACTTTTGAAACATCATTTAATGTAACTTTAAATCTAGACATATTTACTTCCATTGAAATGATATTATCTTTTCCACCTAAATAATCCACTAATTTATTTGATTCTATATAAAAATCTTTTTTATTAGCTTTTAAAACTATTATTACTATAAATAGTAAAATTGCGAATATTATTAAATATTGATAATAATTCATATCTATCACCTTAAATATATTATACTATAAAAATATAAAAAAACAAGTCAAAATACCTACACTTTTATCTTATGTGCGAATATTCTATAATAGAAAATATAATTAAAGGGGTGGAATATAATATGTGCAAGAATAATTGTAATTGTATTAGCGATATATTAAAAGTTATTTATTTACTTCAAAAAAATGCTGATAGAGAAGAAGATTGTATAGATAGCTGTGATAAACCTAGTTTAGGACAATTCGCATGTCTATATTATAATACAAGACCAGTTATACTTTATACTTGTAATAGTAATGGTGTAACTCCTTGGAGTGCTCCTACAACTAGAGTTGTAGATCCAGAGGCTACTTCATCAGTATTTAGAGTAGAAAAAATAGATAATTGTTGTGCTACATTCAGAGTTTTAATCGCAAATGAAGATGGTACTTATACTGCTACTGAATCATTCTTTACTATGAATTTAGAATGTATTTGTAGTATTAGATGTTTAGGTGATACATTTATAGAAAATGTTTAATCTAAAAAATCAATTTTAGATATTTTGCTAACATCTATAAGTTCATCATCTATTGTTATTAAACTATTATTGGTTCTACCAATGATAGTTTTTTTTATTGTTTCACCTTGTAATGTAGTAATATTAACATCTGCTTTATATACATAATTTGGCGAATGAAATATATCTTTTATTTGCCTATTAATATTTTTTTCTTCATTCATGATAGTATCTTCTTCTTTGTAATCTTTAAATTTACTTAATATACTTTGTTTTTGATTTTGTGATTGTTTAACTTTACCTTTATAAATATTTGGTAACTTCTTTTTCATATAAACACATCCTTTTTATAATTTTATGCTTAGTTTGACAAATATTTCCTTTAAATTTGATTATACTAAAAATGGTGATTTTATGATTAAAAGATATAATTATACTATTTTAAAAATATTAATTCCTATATTCGTATTTATGATAATAAGTATATTATGTATATATAGTAGTAGCTTTCTTTTACCAACTAGTTATAATAATTTATTTATTAAACAAATTATATGGTATATAATTGGATTTATTATAATTTTTTTAATTAGTAATTTAAAAAGTGATTTTTTTTATAGATATTCATTTGTTTTATATATTATAGGAAATATTTTTTTAATACTTGTTTTATTTTTTGGAACAGAATCTAATGGTGCGAAATGTTGGTTTACTATACCTATGATTGGTTCTTTTCAACCTTCTGAATTTATGAAAATAATATTAATTTTAGTACTTTCTAATTACTTAAATAAGCATAAAGATATTAAAAAAACATTTAAAAATGAATTAAAAATAATATTTAATTGTTTTATTCTTACTTTAATACCTTCTTTCTTTATATTTTTAGAACCTGATACTGGGATTATATTTATATTTTTCATGATTCTTATAGTAATGCTTTTTGTATATGGTATTAGGTATAGATGGTTTATTACTTTAATTATAATAATTACTTTATTATCATCTGCTTTTTTAATATTATTTTTTAAATATCAAGATACATTTATAAATATTTTTGGTACTAAATTCTTTTATAGAATGGATAGATTAGTAGATTTTAAAAATGGTTCTGGAATGCAGCTTACAAATGCAATGGCAGCAGTAGGATCTGCTGGTATATTTGGACATGGTTTTAATAAAACTCCTATCTATTTTCCTGAACCTCAAACAGATTTTATTTTTTCAATATTCGCAAGTAATTTTGGATTTATCGCATCTCTAATATTAATTCTTATAATATTATATTTTGATTTAAATATATTAAGAATTGCTATGAAATGTAATTTTCAAAATAAGTTAATAATTTCTGGGATACTTGGAATGCTTTTATTTGGGCAAATACAAAATATAGGAATGAATATTGGTTTAATGCCAATTACTGGTATTACTCTTCCTTTTATTAGTTATGGTGGTTCTAGTTTAATTAGTTATATGATTATAATCGGAATTATATTAAATATAACAAAAAAAGAAACTATTTATTGATAGTTTTTTTCTTTACTTGAAAAAATATTAAAATAAGTGTATAATTAATAGCGTTAATCTTATTAACTTTAATTTTATGAAAGGAGAAAAAATGAAAATTTTTGATAATACTTTAGATACTAAAGTTTGCGCACTTGGTGGACTTGGGGAAGTAGGAAAAAACATGTATGCGATAATGCATGGTAATGAATTAATTATTATTGATAGCGGCGTTCTATTTCCTGAAGAAGGTTTACTTGGTATAGATTATGTAATACCTGATTTTAGTTTTTTAAAGAAGAACGAAGATAAAATAAAAGGTTTATTTATAACTCATGGTCATGAAGATCATATTGGTAGTATTTCTTTTTTACTTCAATCGGTTAATATACCAGCGATATATGCGCCAAGACAAGCAGCAAATCTTATTAAAAAGAAATTAGAAGATAGAAATATCGGTTATGATAATATAATTATATTTGATGAAAATAGTAAATATAAATTTAAAAATTTTGAAATAGAATTTATTTCAACAACTCACTCTATCCCAGATAGTTTTGCAATTGTAGTACATACATCAAATGGTACTATTGTTGAAACTGGTGACTTTAAATTTGATTTTACTCCAATTGGCCCTATGGCTAATCTTCAAAAAATGGCTAGAATAGGTGAAAATGGAGTAACACTTTTAATGAGTGAAAGTACAAATGCTTTAAATCCAGGTATGAGTTTATCTGAATCTAAAGTAGATGCTACTTTAAATGATTTATTTCAAAAGATACAAGGAAGAATTATAATTGCTACTTTTGCATCTAATGTTTATAGACTTAAACATATAATTGAAACATGTAAAAAGAATAATAGAAAAGTTGCTATATTTGGTAGAAGTATGGAAACTCAAATAGAAATAGCTTTAGAATGTGGATATATTACAGATAAAAATATATTTGTTACACCTGAAGAAGCAAATACATTAAAAGGTGAAGAAGTATGTCTTTTATGTACAGGTTCTCAAGGTGAACCACTAGCAGCTCTTTCTCGTATGGCAAATGGTACTGATAAGAAAATTAAACTTAATCCAAATGATACTGTTATTTTCTCATCATCGCCAATTCCAGGTAATGCTTATGCAGTTTCTCAAACACTTAATAAATTAGCACTTAGAGGTATAAAAACATATACAAATACATCACTTAATGAAATACATTCATCAGGACATGGTAATCAAGAAGAATTAAAGTTAATGCTTAGATTAATGAAACCTAAATATTTAATGCCAATCCATGGTGAATATAGAATGCTTAAAGCTCATTCTAATTTAGGTATTTCATGTGATATACCAAAAGAAAATATATTTATTATGCAAAATGGAGATATGTTATCTGTTTTAAATGGTAAAGTTAAAAGAGATAGAAGTTTCCCTTGTTATGATATATATGTAGATGGTAATAGAATTGGTGATATAGGTACTGTTGTTATTAAAGATAGAAAAATAATGTCTAAAGATGGTATTTTAGTAGTTATATGTAATATCAATTATAAAACTAAACAATTACTTGGAAAAGTTAATATTACAACAAGAGGGTTTGTATTAGTAAATGAAAATGAAGAATTATTAAAACAAATTGAAGAAAAAGCTACTGAAGTAATTAATAGAGAATTAAAAAATAAGAAATTTAATTATACTGATTTAAAAAATCAAATTAGTAATGAAATAAGTCCGTTTATACTTGAAAAAACTGGTAGAAAGCCAATAGTTTTACCTGTTATTATGGATATAAAAAATAACGATTAAATTAATCGTTATTTTTTTATAAAGTCATTTGTTTATCAATCATACTATCTAAGAATTCTAAACTATGATGATAATTATATAATCCTATAGCTGTATTATTTATAGCATCATAAAATCTAAAATTAGTAACTGTTCCTACTTTATTATTATTTCTTTTATTTATTTCAAAATCTAACTCTGCAAATTTTTTTAATATATTATATACATCTTCATTATATTTATCAGTAGGAAATTGATAAGAAGCAAAAGAATTGTTCTTTTCATTTTCATTAGATTGAAATACAATTTTTATCTCAGGAACTATTTGTTTATAAGTATCAATTATTTTTTTTATATCATTATATTTTTTAATATCCATTTCATCCATATTATCCCTCCGTTATTTTCAATATACTCTTATTTTTTTATTTTATCAACTTAATTTATATTATTTTTACATTAAATATACAAAAACTAAGGTTATTCAGCCTTAGTTTCTTCTTTCTTTGGTTTTGGTAAAGCTTCTTTTCTTGATAAATTAAGTTTACCCTTTTTATCATACCCAGTTGCTTTTACAATTACTTCGTCACCAACTGATAATACATCTGATGGTTTTTCAACTCTTTCATGAGCAATTTGAGAAACATGTAAGAATCCTTCGCATCCTTCCCATAATTTAACAAAACATCCAAAGTCTAGAACATCAACAACTGTACCAGTATAAATTTGTCCAATTTCAACTTCTCTTGCAACATTTTCAATCATTTCTCTTGTCTTCTCAATAACTTCTTTATCATTATGATAGATAATTACTCTACCATCATCTTCTATATCTACTTTAACTGCACCTATTTCATTAACAGCTTGTACATTACTAGCTTCTAATATAATCTTAGTAATCATATCTCCACCTTTACCAATAACATCTTTAATCTTATCTGGATTAATCATAAATGTTACTGTTTTTGGAGCATATTTACTAACTTCTTCTCTAGGTTTAGCTATTTCTTTTTCCATTACATCAAGTATTTGCATTCTAGCTTTTTTAGCTTGTGCTAAAGCTTCTTTTAATATTTGTTTAGTTATACCTTTAATTTTTATATCCATTTGTAGTGAACAAATACCTTCTCTTGTTCCGCCTACTTTAAAGTCCATATCACCTAAGTGATCTTCCATACCTTGAATATCAGTAAGTATTGTATAATCTTTTTCATCTTTTGAAGTTATAAGTCCCATAGCAATACCAGCAACTGGTGCTTTAATTGGAACACCTGCTGCCATTAATGATAGACATCCAGCACATATAGTAGCTTGTGAACTTGACCCATTTGATTCAAGTATTTCTGATACTACTCTTACTGTATATGGAAATTCTTCTTCAGATGGCATTACTTGTTTTAAACATCTTTCACCTAAAGCTCCATGACCTATTTCTCTTCTTCCTGGTGATCCATATCTTCCTGTTTCACCAACTGAGAATTGTGGGAAATTATAATGAAGCATAAAATGTTTTTCAGCTTCTAAACTAAGACCATCTAGTGCTTGATATTCATTTAATGCACCAAGTGTAGTAATAGCCATTGCTTGTGTTTCACCTCTTGTAAATACTGCAGAACCATGAGTTCTTGGTAAAACATCTATTTCAGTTGAAAGAGGTCTAATTTCATCCATTGCTCTTCCATCTGCTCTTGTTTTTTCATTAACTGTAATACTTCTAAATATATCATATTCAATTGATTCAAGTACTAATTTAACTTTTGTAATAAGTTCAGTTAATTCTTCTCTTTCAAGATCACTATTTTCTTCTTCATATTTAGTTACTACTTCTTCTTTAACTTTATCTATTGCTTCATATTTAGCTAGTTTTTCTTTAATTCTCATAGCTTCATCTAGTTTATCACTAGCAAGTTCTTCTACTTCTTTTCTAAGCTCATCACTTATTTCTAAGTGTTCATATTCCATTTTTTCTTCGCCTATTTCAGCAATAATCTTTTCTTGGAATTCACATAACTCTTTAACAGCTTCATGACCAAACATTAATGCATCAAGCATATCTTCTTCTGATACTTCTTTAGAACCAGCTTCAACCATGTTTATAGCATATTTAGTACCTGCGACAGTTAAATCTATATCAGAAATTTCTAGTTCAGCAGGAGTAGGATTAATAATAAACTCTCCATTTACCCTTCCAACTTTAACACCAGCGATTGGTCCATCAAATGGTATTTTAGAAATACTAGTTGCAAGAGATGATCCAAACATAGCAGAAAGTTCTGGAGAATAATCTGGATCAACAGATAAAATTGTATTAACAACTTGTACTTCATTTCTAAAATCTTCTGGGAACATTGGTCTCATTGGTCTATCAATCATTCTTGCAGCAAGTGTAGCGGCATCTGTTGGTCTTCCTTCTCTTTTAATAAATCCACCAGGTATTTTACCTACTGAATATAATTTTTCTTGATATAAAACCATAAGTGGGAAGAAATCACTTAATATATTAGCATTTTTAGATACTACAACAGTTGAAAGTACTACTGTATCTCCATATCTTACTAAAACAGAACCATGTGCTTGTTTAGCATATTCACCGTGTTCAACAACTAATTTTCTTCCTCTAAAATCTAATTCATATATTTTTTTACTCATAATAACCTCCGGCATAATTCTATTATAACATTAATTTTAATATTTTTATCAAAAAAAGCACATATTGTGCTTATTTTCTTAAACCTAATTTTTGAATTAAAGTTCTATATCTGTTAATATCTGTTTTCTTTAGATATCCAAGTAAGTTTCTTCTTTTACCTACTTTCATAAGTAAACCTTTTTTAGAATGGAAATCATGGATATTAACTTTTAAATGATCTGTTAATATATTAATTTCTTTTGTAAGAATTGCAATTTGTACTTCTGGTGAACCTGTATCACCTTCATGAGTTGCATATTCTTTAATAATTTTTTCTTTTACTTCTTTCTTTAACATTTTCTTTTTTCCTTTCCTATATTTACAGCTGTTCACCTAGCAAATGGTCGGAAAAATCCAATTCACCACGAGAACGCTAGTAATAATATACAATATTTTTTTATTTTAATCAAGAGGTTTTAATACTTTTTTTACAATATCTAATTCTTCATTTGAATCATTTATAGTTCTTGTTATAACTGTTTCATTGATTTTAGAATCATATTTTCTTTTTAGACCAATTTCATCAGTTATTCTTGCAATTGTAAGCTCATTAACATCAGAAGATTTATTATCAATTGATTCAATAAAATCTAACGTTTCATTATTTTTCTTTATTTTGATTATATTTTTCAAATATCTTAATTCTTCTATATTTTCAGTTATTTTAATAACATTTAACATACTTATAAATTTATCATCATTCATTTCATATATATCTTTATCTGAAATTATATCAATAAAATATCTAATTCTATCTAAATACATTTGATTTTGTGATAATTCTGGATTACTTGTTGTTGTATTATATAATCCTCCAAGCATCATTCTATAAGCATCTATTATTTCAGTGATGTCATGATCATATACTTTATTTAAATCTATTTTTTTCATACTTTGTAAAAATCTAATAAATTCACTTAATACTATAGATTTATAATAATCCATTTCATAATCTTCATAAATTTCAAATTCTTTAATATATTCAAAATCAAGTAAAAATATAATACTTTCTAAAATGTAATTATAATCGTTATTATTAATAATATAATCATCAGTAGAAATATCTATTATTAAATTAGTAAGATCATCTTTTATTATTTTATCACCAATATCATCTAAGCATTCAGATATATCTATAAAATAATCAAAAGTTTCATTATTAACAACATTATTCTTACATAACTTTAAAAATATTTCTTCACTACCAGAATTTAATAACATTAATTTATAAAGTGAATCTGTTATCTTTGTTGTATCTTCTTTTAATAATGAATATATTTCATATAAAGTTTCTTTTTTCACAATATCACCTCTTATTGATTTATATATTATATACTATATTGTATTTTTTTCAAGAAAAAAATAGCTATAAAACTATAGCTATCATATTATTAGATCCTTTATTAACTAATTTAGTCATTGTATTTTGAAGTTTATATCTTAAATTATCTGGCATTAAAGAAAGTTTTGCTTGTATACCTTCTTGTACAATTGAATCTAAACTTCTTCCAAAGATTTCACTTTTCCAAATGGCATCTTTACCCTCTTCTTTATTTTTAGTTAAGTAATCAATTAATTCTTTTGATTGAAGTTCTGAACCTATAATTGGTTCAAATGTTGATTCCACATCTACTCTTATCATATGTATAGATGGTGCGACTGCTTTTAATTTAACTCCATATCTTCCTGATTGTTTTATTACTTCTGGTGTATCTAATTTCATATCTCTTAATGTTGGCATAGCAATTCCATAACCTGTTGATTTTACTTGTTTTAAAGCACTCTTATATTGTTCAAATTCTTCTTTAGTATCATTATACTCTTGAAATATAGAAAGAAGTGCTGATCTACTATTAATATTTGTACCTATTATTTCTTTTAATACTTCATCATATAAATTATTAGGAGCACTTAATGTAATAGTTACTTCCCCAGTTGATGGATCTACTTCTGAAATATATGCTTTTTCTATTTTTTCATTTCTAGTAAAATTATTATTAATAGTTTCTATATCTTTTAATTTATCAACTTGTATAACGCTATTTTTTATTTCATCTATATATACTTTCTTTATTGGATGAGATGGATTAAGTGTTCCGATCCAATCTGGTATATTTACTTTTATATTAAGCACTGGAAATTCATATAAGGCTTCTTTTAATATATTATATACATCTTTTTCATTCATATTTTCACAGTTTATTGGTATAACAGGTACATTATGTTCTTCTTTTAATTTATCAGCTAATCTTTCTGTTTCAGGAAGACTTGGATGTGCTGAATTTAAAAGTACTATAAATGGTTTACCTATTTCTTTTAGTTCATCTATTACTTCTGTTTCACATTCTACATAACTATTTCTAGGTATATCTGTAAAACTTCCATCTGTAGTTACTACAATTCCTATTGTAGAATGATCTCTTATTACTTTTTCAGTACCTATTTCAGCTGCCTCTACAAAAGGAATATCTTCATCATACCAGTATGACCTGTTTTTGTGATACCCATAAGTCTTTTTAAAAATTGCTCAAAAGCAACCTGTATTTTTCTTATACTAATACTTCACTTTTTTTAATTCTATAATGAATTTCTAGTTTTTTATCTTTAGTTACATATATTTTATCAATTAATCTATTCATAATCTCTCTTGTTGGATTTTTCATATCAAGAAAACTTTTAATTATATCTAAATATTCAACATAACAAGAGGAATCTTCATTTATACTAGAAATTTCTTCTTTTAATTTTTCTAATTTTTCGTTTGCAGTTTTAATATCTTCTTCAGTAGTTTTAAATAATCTTTGATAAGTTTC
>JAFUBW010000006.1 GCA_017459965.1 Bacilli bacterium | reverse complement strand
TCCCATTCACCATCACCGGATTACCCAGCAAGTTAAGTTTTCCTTGCCCAGCAGTACCAGCTGAATTTCTAGCATCTAAACGTACTGTCTCATCACCTGGTTGAAAATATAACAATCCTCTTTTAGTATCATTACTATCATGTATTGAAATACCCCTATTTTTACCAGTAGTAGAATTAACTATTCTTAACCATTCATATCCATCTTCCGCATCAAAATAACTCGTCGCCCCATTTTTCCAATGTCCTTCGAGCACGCCAATACGGCTTTCTAGACTAGAGTAATCAGAAGCATTTTGATAAAGTTCATCAATAGCACCTTGAACATTATCAGAAGAAATACCAGAAGAAGAATTATCAAAAGAGACTTCAGAAGAAGAATATAAATAATTAGCAGCATAAACAGAAATAGATGATGATATAATCATCATAATCAATGAAATAAAGAAAACAATTCTTTCTTTATTATATGAAGAAAGAACCTGGGTTTTATTAAAATGTTTAAGACTCATATAAAATACCTATAATATCTAATATGTTACCCCCCCCCGGGTTACTTTTTTATTAAAAAATCAAAATAAAAAGACATTTATATGTCTTTTTATTATATTTCACATAGTGGTTTAAAATTATTTTTAAGTAAATTATTTAATTCAACAGCGTATTCAAGTGGTAATTCTTCAGTGAATTCTTCTATAAAACCTATTATAGATAGTTCTATAGCTTTTTCTTCATCTATACCTCTTGTCTGCATATAAAATAATTTTTCTTCATCTATTTTAGAAACAGTAGCTTCATGTTCTATAGTTGATGAATCATTTTTACATATATTAGTAGGAATGGTATCACTTTTTGAATATGGATCTAAAAGAATAGTATCACATTTTATACTTGATTTTGAATTGATTGCATTTTCTTCTATTGATACTTTACCTCTATAACTAGCATTACCATTATCTCTTGCGATGGATTTTGCAATTATCTTACTTTGTGTATTCTTTCCTATATGTATCATTTTAGCACCTGTATCTTGAATTTGTCCTTCACTTGCCATTGCGATTGATATACATTCTCCTTTTGAGTTATCACCTTTGAGTATACATGATGGATATTTCATATTTAGTTTTGAGCCTATATTACCATCTATCCACTGCATTAATCCATTTTCTTCTACAACTGCTCTTTTTGTTACTAGATTATTTATATTATTAGCCCAATTTTGTATTGTTGTATACCTACATTTTGAATTTTTACCAACATATATTTCTACAACTGCTGCATGAAGTGAATCACTTGTATAAGTAGGTGCGGTACATCCTTCTATATAATGTACTTCAGAGTCATGATCTACTATTATTAAACTTCTTTCAAATTGTCCCATATCTTTTGTATTTATTCTAAAATAGCTTTGGAGTGGTCTATCTAATTTAGTAAAGGGTGGAACATATATAAATGTACCTCCTGACCAAACTGCACCATTTAAAGCTGTAAATTTATTTTCATCGTATTTAACTAATTCATTAAAATATTTTTTAAATAGATCTGGATGTTTTTTTAAAGCTGTATCTGTATCTAAAAATATTACATTTTTTTCTTCTAATTCTTTTATCATATTATGATATATTGCTTCACTTTCATATTGAACACCAAGTCCATCTAAATAAGTCTTCTCTTGATCAATAACACCTAAATCATTAAAAGTTTTTGTAACATTTTTATCTATATCATTCCATGAATTATGAACTTTATTATTTACTTTTTTATAATAAGTAATATTATCAAAATCAATATCTATTTTAGGTCCAAATTTAGGAAGATCTTGTTTTATAAATTCTTTATAGGCTTTTACTCTAAAATCACTCATCCATTTTGGTTCATTCTTTATTTTAGATATTTCTAATACTTTTTCTTCAGATAAGCCTTTATCAAATATTACTTCCTTCATATATTCACCTACTTTGCATTTTTAATTAAGTCTTTTATTCCTTCTATACCTAGAGTTGCACATTTTTTTCTAGATGGTTGTTTATATATATCTTCATAAACAATTAATTCTTCTAATAAATCTTTATCATACTCTTCTTCATTAATCATTTTTTCATAATTTTCTATAATATTAAGTGCTTCTTCTATTGTTTTACCTATTAACTTACTTATAGATATAGACATAGAAGATGTTGCGATTGCGCATGCTTCTCCATCAAATCTTATATCTTCAATAATATTATTATTTACTTTTAATTGTATATCAAAATTATCAATACAAGTTTGTGAATTTTTATTACCTTTTATATAAGATTCATCATTAGTTAAACCTTTATGAAAAGGTTTTTCATAATTTTCAAGTATTATAGTTCTTTTTAAATTATTATCCATAATTATATACCTATACTTTCTTCTAATATTTTATCATTTTTAAGTGCATCTACTAATTTATCTATATCTTCTTTATTATTATAGAAATATAAACTAACTCTTACTGTATTTTTAATACCAAGTTCATCATCTAATTTTTTAGCACAGTGTTCACCACTTCTTACACATATATTATATTTATCTAAATAAATTGCAGTATCTTGTGCGAATACTTTATCTATATTAAATGTTAGTGTTGAACCTTCTATATTTTCATTATAAATATTAATATTATTAATTTCTTTTAATCTATCTACTAGATATTTTTTTAAGTTATCTGTATATTCTTCTATATTATCTATACCTATCTCGTTAATATAATCTATAGCTTTACCAAACCCTATTACTCCCGCAATATTTTGAGTACCTGCCTCAAGTTTAGTAGGAAGATCCATATATTGTATATTCTTTGGATCAGTGAATGCTACATTCATTCCACCACCATATTTATATGGTTTTATTTTATCTAGTAAATCATATTTAGCATATAAAGCTCCTATACCTGTTGGTCCACACATTTTATGAGCAGACATTGCCATAAAATCTATATCTAAATCTTTAACATCTACGTTAATATGGCCTACACTTTGAGCAGCATCTACTACTACTAATATTCCTTTTTCATGTGCATAACTAATTATTTCTTTAAGTGGTCTTACATCACCTATAACATTACTAATATGAGCGATTGATATTACTTTTGTTTTATCTGTTATAGAGTTTTTTACATTTTCTAAAGATATAGTATGATCTTTAGTTAATGGAATATAATTTACTTTTATGCCTATCTCATTTTCAAGTTCATACCAAGGAAGTATATTAGAAGCATGTTCTGCTTTTGTTATTAATACTTCATCATTTTCTTTTAAAAAATATTTAAAATAACCATTTACTATCATATTAAGTGATTCTGTTGATCCACTTGTAAAAACTATTTCTTCTTTTGTTTCTGCATTTATAAAATCTTTTAATTTTTCTCTAGCAAGTTCATATTCACTACTAGCTTTTAAACTAATTTTATAATCACCTCTATGTGCATTTGATGGATAATTAGTATAATAATCTACCATTGAATCAATAACACATTTAGGTTTTAAAGTAGTAGCACCATTATCAAAATATACAATACCACTTTCTAATATAGGAAAATCTTCCCTATTCATATTTTCACCTCCAATACTTTTTAATTATTTTTTCTAAAGATTCTTTGTCATCAAAGTTTCCTAGTAAAAAACCATTTATTAATAAATTATTACATTCATTTTCATTAAGACCACGAGTCTTTAAGTAAAATATATCTTCTTCTTTAAACTTACCTATATATGCCCCATGAGAAGCTGAAACATCATATTCATCTATAAATAAATTTGGTTCTATTTTTGAATTATTCTTATCAAGAGTTATTATTTTATTATCTTGATTTAATATACTTTTAATAGATCCTTTTTTTATACTTCCATTGTTTTTAAAAGTAATTTTATTATGACCTATAGTTAAGCCATGAAGATTAGTTTCAGAATGTGTGTTTTTTTCGTTATGATATACATCTACTATATAATTATTATTACCAAGTGATATAGATGATATATTAACTTCTGAATATGAATTTTTACCACTAAGGTTAATTATTACTTTCCTATTAATATCATCTGATGCATCTAATATATTTAATATTACACTTGAATTTTCTTCTAAATTAATAATAAATTTATTATTTGCTTTTTGTTCATTAATTAATATTATTTTTGTATTTATATCTTTTTTTATATTTATTTCTTTATCTTCATTATCCTTTAATATTAATAATTCATTATCTAATATTATATTATTCATTTTATTATTACTCACTTATTTTATTTGCACTATTTTTATATTCTTCATAACCTTTTTCTTCTATTTTAAGTGCAAGTTCATAACTTCCTGACTCTTTTATTTTTCCATCTGTCATAACATGTACAAAATCAGGTTTAATATATTCTAATATTCTTGGATAATGAGTAATTATAAGTACTGATGTATCTTTATGATCTTTTAAATAATCATTTATATTACTAGATACTATTTTTAGACTATCTACATCAAGTCCTGAATCAATTTCATCAAGTATTATAAATTTAGGTTCTAATACTTTTAATTGAAGTACTTCATTTTTTTTCTTTTCTCCACCAGAGAAACCTTTATTTAAGTTTCTATGAATCATATCATCTTCAAATGATAAATCTTTAGATGCTTTTGTTATTTTATTTATAAATGTCATAAGTGGAACTTCTTGCTTTTCGTTAAGAGCTGTTCTTAAAAAATCAGATGTAGTCACACCATCTATTTCTGGTGGTAATTGATTTGATAAAAATATACCTTCTCTTGCGATTTCATCTGTTTGTAAATTAGTAATATCTTTCCCTTCAAATATAATATTTCCTTTTGTTACTTTATATTTGTTATTATTAAATATTACTTTAGACAAAGTACTTTTACCAGTACCATTAGGTCCCATTAAGGCATGTATTTCACCTTTATTTATATTTAAGTTAAAATCTTTTAATATTTGTTTATCTTCATCAGCTAGTTTTACATAAAGATTTTTTATTTCTAACATAAAATCATCTCCAAACAAGTATATTTTACCATAAAATATATACTTTTTTTCTATTTTTTGTTAAAATTATATTGAAAATGGAGGGTAAAAATGGATAATTGTATTTTTTGTAAAATAATTAATGGTGATATTCCTTCATATACAATATATGAAGATGAAATAGTTAAAGTATTCTTAGATATTAATCCTGAAAGTATAGGACATATGCTTATAATTCCAAAAAAGCATTTTGTATGCTTAGATGATATTGATATTGATACTTTAACACATATATGTGATGTATCTAAAAAGATGCATAGTTTATTAAAAGAAAAATTAAATATAGATGGTATGAGTGTTGTTCAAAATAATGGTGATGTTCAAGAGGTTAAACATTATCATATGCATATTAAGCCATATTATGTTAATGGTCCATCATTTTCTGTTGAAGAAGTATATAAAAAATTGGTTGATTAACCAATTTTTTTATTTGAATTATCTTGTATATATTTTAATATTACTTTAGTATCTTTATTCAATATTTCTTTTAACTCTGATAATTTTGAGTTTTTATAAATACTATCAAATTCCTCATAGTCACCTATTTTACTAAGTTCTTCTGCGATTTGTTCTAATGAATAATCATAATCTATATTAAATGTTTTAATGTTCAATAATTCCTTTAATTTTTGTTTTTTTTCTAATAATAAAGCCTTATAATTTATATTAGGAATTTCTATATCATGTGCATTAATTTTTCCATAACTATTTATATATCTATAATTATCATTCTTTTTTTCACTCATTACATTTTTTATATCAGACAATGATTTTAGCATTTCATTAGTATATTTATCTATTTCATAATATTCTTGATATTTACCTGTTACATCTTGATAATATATTTTATAATTTTTTAGTAAATATATTAATAACTTTCTAAAATTTTCATCATTCATAAATTAATACCTCCATTTTTAAGGTAGAATTATATTAACATTATAAAATTTTTTTGTCAATGAAAAAAAGTTCTATTAAAGAACTTTCTTAACAAACAAATGAACTAAGTATGATAGCAAGTAATATATAAAGAACTATTATTGTTACATACCCACATCCACGAGTTTGACCACCACATGTATTATTACATGTATTAGTTGTACAGCTCATAATTAACCTCCTAACAAATATTTATTTAGATATAAGCACCTATTATTATTACTAATAGTATAAATAGTACTAAAATTATACCAGCACCGTTTCCGTAACCGTATTTCATTTTTGTCACCTCCGAAATTTCTATTCACATTATTTTATGGCAAAAAGCACAATTGTGTGATTATATTTTGAAAAATATTGTTTTATTTTTCTATTTTTGTTATTATATATATGTGCATTATTAAGGGAGGTTAACAGAAATGAATAAGAAAATTAGATTAATAAGTGCAATTGTTTTATCTACAGTTTTATTATGTGGATGTGGTAATACAAAATTAAAAGATGGATCAGAAGTAGCTTTTAAAGCAAATAGTACAAATTTTTCTGCAGATAAATTTTATACTCAAATAAAGAAAAAATATGGTGTATCTGTTATGATTGAAATGATAGATAAAGAAATATTTGATACAGTATATAAAGATAATGAGGAAATTACTAAGAAAGCTGAAACTCAAATTGAAACATTAAAACAACAATATGCAGATTCTTGGGATGAAACATTAAAGAATGCAGGTTATGATAGTGAAAAGAAATTAAAGGAAGAATTTATATTAAATTTTCAAAGAGAACAAGCTGTTGAAGATTATGTAAAGGATAGTATATCAGAAGACGAACTAAAAAAATACTATGATGAAAATACTGTTGGTGATATAAGTGCTAAACATATTTTAATTAAAGTAGATACTTCTACAGAAGATGGTTTAACTGATGATGAAGCTAAAGAAAAGGCTGAAAAATTAATTAAAGAATTAGAAAAAGGTGCTGATTTTGATAAACTTGCCAAAGAAAATTCTGATGATACTGGATCTAAAGATAATGGAGGAGATTTAGGTTACTTTAACAAAGGTGACATGGTTCAAGAATTTGAAGATGCTGCATATGCATTAAAAGTTAATGAATATACTAAGGAACCTGTTAAAACTACTTATGGATATCATATTATATTAAAAACTGGAGAAAAGAAAAAACCAAAATATAAAGAAGTTAAAGATACTATTTTAGAAACTATAGCTAAAAATAGAATTGAGCAAGACGCTACTTTAAGTATTACTGCTCTTGATGAAGTTAGAAAAAATTATGGTTTTAAAATAAATGATTCTAGATTAAAAAAAGAATATAAAAAATATATTAAAAATCAGATTAAAGCTGCTGAAGAAAGTGCTGAAAATTAAAAAATAACTATTATTAGTTATTTTTTTTAAATCCCTTTAAATATAATTTTTGTTTTATAATATAATCTAATTCTTCTTCAGAATACTTTTTTGAATATTTTTTATAAAGTTTAGTATATTCTTTTTCATATAATTGATTATTTGATAAATCTTTTGTAGATAAAATATTTAAAATGTCTTCTTTTTTATATCCTTTATTAATTAAATTACTTAAAATTCTTTGTTTTAATACATCACCAGCATATGATTTATTTGATTTTATCGATTTATCTATTATTGATTCCAAATTATTTAAAATATCAGTTTTATTAATATTTTGTAATTCTTCTTCTATAATATCTTTATCAATTTTTAATTTTAAAAGTTCTGTTTTTATCTTATTTGGTCCATACTTATTTAAGTTTATTTTATCCATTATAAAATACTTAGCATATTGTCTATCATTTATATAACCATTTTGTTTTAATTTGTTGATTGTATCATTTATTAATTTATTATCTATTTCTTTTTTCTTTAAATACATTCTTAATTCATTTTCACTTCTCATTTTTGTACTTATATATTTTAATGAAATATCGTAAACAAGATAATTATTATTGTCTTTGATAATTTGATTTAAATCTGTTATTTCTTTTTTTATCAACAAATCATATTTTAGAATAATATTTTCATGTAAAATAATATTTTGATTATCATCTAAATAAACTTTATATTTATCGTTAGACAATCGTTTATACTTTATTATTTTCATATGACCTCCAGTTAAAAAAACTTAATACTATTCTTCAACATGTATTAAGTTTTCTGCTACTTCTTCTAAAGCTCTACCAATATTTTTTTTATTCTTATATTCCTTATCAGTCATTTGATAATGTTTTGTTTCCTTCATTTGATTTGCTCTTTTTGATACGATATATACTAATTGATACTTTGAAGGAATTACATTTAATACTTTATCTATTGATGGATACATTTTTATCACACTCCCCATCATAATAATATTACATTAACAATTCGAAATCAATACATTGGACAAAATTTTACATAATTATTTTTACATAGTTTGTAAATTTATACTTTCATTATCATGATTCTTAAAATAATTATTATATAATTCTTCACCTTTTGCATTTGCAAATGATTCAATCAATACACTTACTGGAACAATTTCTTTTATTTTATATAATAATTCATCTTGACTTGCTCTTTTTTCATCATCATTAGTTAATGTATATAAATCATCACTTTCTTGTTCTATTTTTAAACCTGTGGTATTTAAAATAAGCCTATCAATAATAATATCATTTAAAACATTCCAATGTTCTTTACCATCAGATGTTTTTCTAGATAAACCTTTTTGTGATGTAATTTGTAAAAAACTTTTACATAAGTTATATTCTATACTTTCTATTGATTTTCCTAGCACTAATGTATTTGAGTTTAAATCATAATGAATAATGTCATTATTACTGCCATTTTCTATTTTAATATTTTTAATAACGTCTAATATATTATCAAAGTTATAGTCTACATCATATACTTTATATATTTCTTTGGCAAATTGTAGTTTTTCATTAAACCATGATTTATCTTTAATACTAGAATTATTTTCTATTGCATCATATAATTTAGTATCATTACTCATTATTATCACCTAAGTTAATTATACCATAATTATTAAAAATTTAAAGATAAAAGAAAAAAAATTCCATAAGGAATTTTTTAAAATTTATTGCATTTTCATCGATGATCATAATATGTATATACATTTTTCTAAGAATGTTTTCGCCGTTTATGGTAGATTATTCAATAATCCACTTTTTATTATCCATCAATATTTTATATTCTAAATTCATTTTATTGGAAAAACTTTCAATTGCTTTAAATACTTTTTTTGTAAAATAATATTCATTTACTTCTTTTAAATCTAAATTATTATCTGTAATAAAATTAACAACTAAGCAATTATTTTCAATATTTATTAATATATCTTCAATATGTACATACTGCCTATTACCTATAACTTTTTTTCCTTCTTTAGTGACTCTAGTTTTTTTAATATCTAATTTATCTGCAAATATTAATGATAATGCTATTACATTATTTGAATCAAAACCATCACTATGAATTCTTATTGCTTCTAAAACATCTTCAATACCCTCAAAATCTATATGGTTATTTTCAAAATATCTTTTAGCAAATTCATAACTTCTATATGCGTGATTTTCTTTTCCTTGAAGTGCTCCTACATCATGAAAAAGACATGCTATTTTTGATTTTGATATAAATTCTTTATCATATTTTAATAATGATAATATATTTTCTACTAAATTAGTAACATTCATGATATGATTAAAATTATGATATGCCCAGCCTTTTTTAGTATCTTCCAAACAACCTATATCATCATATATTTTTTTAATTTCTCTATCTTTTAATAAATTTATATATATATCTTGTATCATATAAATTACCTCTTTTCTAAATTATAACATAAAAAATTAATTAGAAAATAATATAAAAGAAAAAAATTCCATAAGGAATTTTTTAAAATTTATTGCAGTTACAACCATCATCATAATTTGTACATACATTTTCTTCTGAACATGTATATTCAGGTACATAAGTATGTTTATAAATATGATTATTTACTACTTTTGTATGTATTGGGCATACATGAACTATTTCATGTATAAAATCTTTTTTTATACATTTTTCAATAGGCGCTTCATATACTGGATCTTCACAGCATTCTTGTTTGCTTATTGTTGGACAACACATATCATTTTGATTCATCTGACAACATCCAAAGTTCATATCAAAATTATTATTAAACATTTTTTAACCTCCACTTCTATTACTAGAATATGAGGATTAATTATTTTTGAATGTGTATATTCCTAAAAAGGTAAATTTAAATTGCCATTTGAAAACATTTTCATCATTTTTTTACTTTCTTCAAATTGTTTTAAAAGTCTATTAACATCAGTTACTGTTCTTCCTGATCCTTTTGCAATTCTTTCTTTTCTTGATGCTTTTATAATACCAGGATTTTTTCTTTCTTCTTTTGTCATTGAAAGAATTATAGCTTCTACTCTTGCCATATCTTTAGGATCAATATTTATATTATTTAAGCCCATTTTTTTAGCACCTGGAATCATTTTTAAAAGTCCTTCTATTGAACCTAATTTCTTTATTTGCTTGAATTGATTTAAGAAATCTTCTAAATCAAAATTACCTTTTTTCATCTTTTTATAAGTAGCTTCTGCTTCTTCTTCGTTCATGATACTTTCAGCCTTTTCAATAAGACCCATCATATCTCCCATACCAAGTATTCTACTTACCATTCTACCTGGATCAAATTCTTCTAGTCCATCTAATTTTTCTGATGTACCTATAAACTTAATAGGAACATTAGTAAGATGTCTTGCAGTTAATGCTACTCCACCTTTAGTATCTCCATCCATTTTAGTAAGTATTGTCCCTGTTAAAGGCAATTTATTATTAAATCCATTTATTACATTAATAGCATCTTGACCTATCATTGAATCAAGTACTAATAGAATTTCATCTGGTTTAAATTCATTATTTAAATTAACAAGTTCATCCATTAGATTATCATCTATATGAAGTCTACCTGCTGTATCTATAAGAATATAATCTAAACTATTACTACTAGCATATTCAAGTGCATCTCTTACTATTTCGTTTGGATTCCTTTTACCTTCTTCAAATACTGGTATATTTAAGCTTTTACCAATTGTTTTAAGTTGATCTATAGCAGCTGGTCTATAAATATCACATGCTACAAATAAAGGCTTTTTATTATATTTTTTTCTAAGTAAATTACCTAGTTTACCTATTGTTGTTGTTTTACCTGAACCTTGAAGACCTACAAGCATTAATATAGTTGGTTTTTTATTAGTTTCAATTTTAACTTTATCTGTACCAAGAAGATTTAGAAGTTCATCTTTTAATATTTTTAAGAACATTTCACTTGGTTTTAAACTTTTTCTAACTTCTTCTCCTAATGCCTTTTCTTTTACTGATGCGGTAAATTCTTTAACTACTTGATAATTAACATCAGCTTCCAAAAGAGCAAGTCTAACATCTCTTAATACTTCACTTATATTATCTTCAGTTATTATTCCATATCCTTTTATTTTATGCATTGCTGCATCTAATCTATCTGATAAACTTTCAAACATTTAATCCACCTAGCTTTCTATAATTTCTGTAATTCTTTGTTTTATATTTTCATCTCTTATTTTTTCAAGTTCCTTTTTTATTTCATTATGTTTATTTATTATATTTAATTTTTCTTCGAAGAATTCTAATTTTTCAATTGAAGATTTAATTTGTTTATGAACAGCATTTCTACTTACATTTGATTTTTCTGCTATTTCAGCTAAACTTAAATTATCAAAATAATATGCTTCAAAATACTCTTTTTGAGAATCATTTAATAATTCTTTATAATAATCATATAATAATATTAATTTATTTCTTTCTTCCATATTTTCACCTTATAATAATTCACTAAATAACCCATATATATATTTTTCTATATCAAAACTTTGAAGATCATCCATTCCTTCTCCAAGACCAATATATTTAACCGGAATATTAACTTCTTCTTTTATAGCAAGCACTATCCCACCTTTAGCAGTACCATCTAGTTTAGTTAGTACAATACCAGTTATATTTGTTATTTCTTTAAATTGTTTTGCTTGGATTATACCATTTTGACCAGTAGTAGCATCTATTACAAGAAGTGTTTCATGTGGTGCGCCATCAATTAATTTTCCTATCACTCTATTAACTTTATTTAGTTCATTCATTAAATTAACTTTATTTTGAAGACGACCTGCAGTATCTATTAAAACAACATCATATTTTTCATTTTTTGCTTTTTCTAATGCCGTATACATAACACTAGATGGATCAGCACCTTCATTAGAAGTTACTATATCTACTCCTATTTTATCAGCCCAAATTGATAATTGTTCTATGGCACCTGCTCTAAAAGTATCCCCTGCAACAAGCATTACTTTTTTTCCTTTATCTTTTTCTTTTTTTGCTATTTTAGCTATTGTTGTTGTTTTTCCTACTCCGTTAACACCGACAAATAAAAGTACTGTTGGTCCATTATCATTATATTTTATTTTATCATCTAATAAATCGTCATTAACATATATAATAAATAATTCATCAACTATTAATTCTTTTAATTTTTCTGGTTCAGATATTTTTTCTTTTTTAGCTCTTGTAACTAATCTATCCATAAAATTCATTACTGTATTAACGCCAATATCTGCCATAATAAGAAGTTCTTCTAATTCTTCAAAATATTCTGCATTTACCTTAGAATATTTCTTATTTAAGTTATTTAATTTATCAGATAATCCTCTTCTTGTTTTTTCAAAACCTTTGTCATATAGTTTTTTTTCTTTATCATCATTAAATACTTGTTTATCTTTATTAACTATATTTTTTAATTTATCAAAAAATCCCATTATATCACCAAGAATATTATACCATTTTATAGAATAAAAAAAAAGAAATATTATTTCTTTTTATGCTGACATTACATATCCATATAATATTAATACAAACATTAATATTATAAACACTAAAATTAAAGCATCAATCCAAACATTGAACATTGCATCATTACTCATTTTAAAGCTTTGATCTTTTTTTACTGTATTTTTAACAGTTGTTGGTTCTGCTTTTACTTCTGCTTTTGGTGTTACAGATACTACTTCTTTAACTGTTTCTTTTTTTACTGCAGTTGCTTTTTTAGCTGTTGTTGTTTTCTTTGGTGCTGCTTTTTTAACTGTAGTTGTTTTTTTAGCAGATGTAGTTGTTTTCTTTGGTGCTGCTTTTTTTGTTGTTGTCTTTTTAGTAGTAGTTTTTGCTGCAGCATTAGTTTTTTTAGTTGTTGTTGCTTTTTTTGTTGTTTTTTTAGTTTCTGCCATTGTTTCACTCCCTCTTCTTATTATTATATGACTATTATATATTATTTTTTTAAAATTTGCTAGTGTTTATATAAAAAAATTAAAAACAATGTAAAGAAAAACTGATATCTTTTGATATCAGTCTTTTTATTTAACTAATCCTAGTTGTCTATCTGCTTCTAATTTTTTTAATTCTGTCAATTGATTTAAAGCATCAATTAATTGTTGTTTATTCATTTTTGAAAATTTTTCTAATTTTCTTTCTTTAGCAATTTGTTTTAATTCATTTACTTTTTTTTCTTTCAAATCTATAGAAGATTCAAAATTTATATGTTTTTTGTAATCTTCAATTATTAATTTTATATTTTCATTAGATTTTACTAAATCAATATTATTTATATTATTTAATTCTTTAAAATAATTAATTATTGAATCTTTATCAACACATCTTTCAAAAATCATTTGATTAAATTCTGGATCTGTTATTTTAATATTGTTTGAATACATATCTTCAATAAATACTTTCTCATATTCATCTAATGAAGCATTAGATTTTTCATATGTATATAATATTTTATTCTTTTCAATTTCTAATAAATATTTATAAATTTTTGCTTTGTTAACAGGTCTTTCATTAAACATTTGATCTAGTTCTGCATCCCCTGGTTTTAATCCTTCGCTATGCATATCCTCAACAAACGCTTTTTCATATTCATCTAATTCATTAAATAATTCATTTTTTATATTTAAATATTTTCTATTTACTTCTGATATTCTTTGTCTTTTTTGTTTTTCTGCCTCACTTATTTTCTCTTTAATAGGATTTGAAGATTTTGTTTTTTCTTGTTTAAATGTTTTTTCTTCTTTTTTAGATATACCAAATATATTATGTAATTCATTTAAAAACTCTTCTTCAGATATTTTATCTTTTGTACCTAAAATATATTCATATAATTCACTTATTATAGTTTCTTTATCTTCTCTAATTTTTATTAAATTGATAAAATCTTTTATTTCATTATTGTTTTTATAATTATTTTTTACATAACTTTCAACTATGTTCATTTTAGTTAGTTTTTTATTGTTAGATTTTTTATTATCTATCTTATTAATTGTTCTTTTATTATCTTTTTTATTAAAAATGTTTCTAACAAATGCAATCAATCTATTTTGTTTTTTTGGTTTATTTATTTTTTGTTCTTTTACTTTTATTTCTTCTGGTATTTCTGTTTTTTCTTCTTCTATTACTTCAATATCTTCATTTGGTAATTCTTCTTTTTCTTCTTCTATTACTTCAATTTCTTCATCTGGTAATTCTTCTTTTTCTTCCTCTATTACTTCAATGTCTTCATCTGGTAATTCTTCTTTTTCTTCCTCTATTACTTCAATGTCTTCATCTGGTAATTCTTCTTTTT
>JAFUBW010000018.1 GCA_017459965.1 Bacilli bacterium | reverse complement strand
TTTATATTCTTCTTCTGAAGTTTCTTTTGATAATTCTTCTTCTGGTATTTCTTCTGATAATGTTCAAGGCGCTATTGATGAACTTTATCAAAATGCTTCTGATTACTCAAGTCTAGAAAGCCGTATTGGCGTGCTCGAAGGTAGATGGCAAAATTCGCCGGAAAGTTATTTTGATGGGAATGACTTGATTCTTAAACAAGGAAGTTCTGGAGGTAATATAGCATTATCTATACGTGATAGTTCAAATGCTGAAAGAGGAGCATTTTATTACCAGGCAAGTGGGGATCAAATGAGATTAATATCTAAAACTGCTGGAGGTAGCGTGGGTAGTGGAAAACTAGACTTAAGGGGAAATCCGGTGACAGTTAATGGGACGAGTATTACGGGACCTACAAAGTTAAATTTAACTGCTAATACTGGCACATTGGCAACTAATAATTCATTTAGTATTGGTAATGCTGTTTTCTTGAATTTAAAGTTTACTGGAATTAATGTTGCTAATGGAACAACTTATACATTAACTACTATTCCTAATTATTCTAGTTCTGAATCTTCATGCATGACTTTTATGGCGTATGGTACATCTCGTTATCCTGGAGTATGTTGGATTAGAGCAAATGGTCAAGTAGCTGTTGCATTTGCCAATACACTTAACAATGCTGAAATTAGAGTTGTATCTGCTGGTTTAAAATAAAATAATTGTTATTATTCCTAATATAAAACAATATATATGTATGTTAATGGTTCATATCAAATAGAATCTGTTTTTGTTAAAAAAGGAATGAAAGGATTTTTTGTAGGAAGTACTGCAACTAATTCATATAGCATTAAGTATTTACCATTAGTTAATTAAATATATAAAAAATACAGTTATTTAACTGTATTTTATTTTGTGTATTGATTATTTCTTATAAATTCTCTTAATAATTTTGTTAATGCTCTTTTTTCTATTCTTGATACATAACTTCTAGATATATTTAATTCTTTAGCTATTTCTTTTTGAGTTAATTCGTCAGTATTGTTTAATCCATATCTTTTAATTATAATAGTTTTTTCTCTATCAGAAAGTATATCCATATATTTACCTAAAAGTTTTATATTATTTTGAATATGAATATCTTCAGCAAAATCTGGCTTTGGTGTTTTAAGTATTTCCATAAATGTTATTTCATTACCATCTTTATCAAATCCAATTGATTCGTCAATACTTATATTTTTATTATTTTTTTTATCATTTCTAAAGTGCATAAGTATTTCATTATCTATACATCTTGCACAATAAGTTGCAAGTCTAGTATTATGTTTATGTGAATATGTATCAATTCCCTTAATTAAACCGATAATGCCAATACTAATTAAATCATCAGTATCATTTCTAGTTGTTTCATATTTTTTTACAACATGTGCTACTAATCTTAAATTATGTTCTATAAGTTTATTTCTAGCATCTTTATCATTATTATTCAAATAATCATCTAAATATTTTTTTTCTTCTTCACTTGATAATGGATCAGGAAATATATTATTTGAATAACTACCTGAAAATAAACTCATTCCTTTCAAAGTTGCACTTAATATACTTAAAAACAAAAAATCACTTCCTTAATTTAAGTATATGTTTATATTTAAGATTTATAAAAAATATCTGAAAAATTATTGTTATAAAAAAGTGTAAATAATTTTACACTTTTTATATAAAGAAATTAGGCCCATCATCAGTATAATTGTTATCATAATTAATATTAGTATTAGAGTTATTGTTAATTGAATTATTATTAAAATTGTTACTAGAATTAGTTTTTGTAAATTCATTTGCTACTCTTAACATAGTTCTAGCGTTATTAACAATTGGTTTTATTTGATATACAATTGGAATTGCTTGATTTACAATATTTAATGTTTTTTGCGTGTTACTAAGTAGACCACTCCAATTAATAGTTTTTCTTGCAAGTGGAGTTAAACTTCTAATAGGTGAATAAAATTGATTTGGGAACATAATACAACCTCCTAAAGTATTATATGAATATTTAAAAAAAAGTTTAAAAAAAATATATATTATGATATAATGATAGTATAAAAAATAGGTTGGTAGGGTGAAGATAATATGAATATTATAAAAAAATTTTTTAATATAGTACTAGATATTCTTTTATTTATAATAATGATTCCGTTTAATATAATAAAATACTTGAATTTAGGATTTTATTATATAATTAAATTATTATTAAGAGAATCTCCTGAAAAGAAAAAAGAAAGAGAAGAAAGAGAAAGAAAAAGAAAAGAAGAATTAGAAAAAGAAAAAGCTCAAGCAAAGGCATATATAAAACAAAATTCAGAATTAGTTTTTTCTAAAGATAAAAATCCAGAAGTAATTCATAAAGACAGAGAATTAACTAGAGAAGAAAGAAAAGAAGAACATAGAATTGCTAAAGAAAAAATAAGAAGAGAAAAATTAAGACAAAAAGAAGAAGAAAGAAAAGAACATAAAAATCTATTTGCGCAATTAAAAGAAAGAAGTTTTATAGGAAAATTCCAACAACGTAAATATGATAAAAAAAGAAAAATTTTAAATCTAGATGTTAATGCAGAAGATGCTAAACGTAGTAGTGAAAAAATAATTTATAGATATATTGCTAAAAATCCAAAAGGTGTTATTGAAAAAGGGGAATTTCAAGGTTATTCTAAACTTGATGTTCATTCATATTTATTGTCCGAAGGTTATGAAGTATATGAAATAACTTCAAAAGCAAAAGCAACTATATTTAATACTGATTTAGGTTTAAATAAACCAATGAAAAAATCAATGTTAATATTTTATTTAACACAATTATCTACATATTTAAAAGCAGGTATTCCCATTGTAGATGCGATTAAAATATTATCAAACCAATCAAAATCAAAAACAGAACAAACAATATGGAAATCAGTTGTATATGAATTAACTATGGGTTCTACATTATCAGATGCAATGTTAAGAGCAGGTAATAATGTGTTTCCTAAATTATTAATTAATATGGTAAAAACAGCAGAAATGACTGGTGATTTACCTGATGTACTAGATGAACAAGTTGAGTATTATAAATCGACTGAAAAGTCAAGAAAAGAAATGATAAATGCAATGATGTATCCATTATTTGTATTTATTTTTGCAATAGCAATAGTCATGTATATTATGATATCAGTTGTACCACAATTTGTTAGTATTTATGATAGTATAGGTGCTGATATACCTGCTATTACTAAATTTTTAATTAATGTAAGTACATTTATAAGAAATAATATTTTATGGATAACTTTAATTACATTATTAATAATATTCTCATTTGCACTACTTTATAGAAGAAATGTTTTATTCAAAGCAAATGTTCAAAGGTTATTAATGCATGTACCAGTATTTGGACAAATAATTATATATAACGAAGTAAATATGTTTACAAAAACATTTGCAACTTTAATTAACAATAATATATTTATTACTGATAGTATGGATATATTAAGTAGAATAACAGATAATGAAATATATAAAAGTATAATATTTGATGCAGTAGAAGCATTATCAAAAGGGGATGTTTTATCATCTGCGTTTAATGATCAATGGGCTTTTCCTGATATAGCATATCAAATGATAGTAACAGGTGAAAAAACAGGCCAACTTGGTACAATGATGGAAAAAGTATCTGAATATTATCAAGAAGAACATTATAATGCAATCACTAGAATAAAAGCTTTAATAGAACCAATAATGATTATCTTCTTAGCAATTGTTGTTGGTGGTATATTACTTGCTGTAGTTATTCCAATGTTTAGTATGTACAATAATATTATTTAGGAGAAAAATATGGAAGTTTTAATTTATAGCATTATTATATTTATAATTGGATTATGTTTTGGGTCGTTCTTTAATGTAGTTGGATATAGACTTCCAAATAATATGTCTATAGCATTCCCATCGTCACATTGCCCAAATTGTAATCATAAATTGGGAAAACTAGAATTAATTCCAGTATTATCTTATTTATTTCAAAAAGGTAAATGTAAAAACTGTAAACAACAAATATCTATATTTTATCCTATATTTGAATTATTAACAGGCATATTATTTGTTTTATGTTATTTATCATTTAAAGATGTTTACCCTGAAATTATTAATATAATATTTGCTTGTTTATTTACATCTTCAATGATAATTATAATGATAAGCGATATAAAATATATGATAATACCAGATGAAGTATTAATATTTTTTTCAATAGTATTAGTTATATTAAAATTATATATAACATATAAATTAGGTATTATTAATAATTTACTTGATCTAGGATATGAGTTTATATTTATTCTAAAAGATGGATTTGTAATGTTCTTAATAATGTATTTAATAAGATTATTTGGCAATTTTGTATTTAAAAAAGATTCAATGGGTGGTGGAGATATAAAAATGATGATTTATGTTTCCTTTATACTAGGATGGAAATTGTCTATTGTAGTTATTTTTATCGCATCATTTTTAGCGCTTCCTATTTCTATATTTAACATGTATAAGAAAAATGAACATATGCTTCCATTTGGACCTTATTTAGCAATAAGCTCATTAATATTATTGCTTGGTAAAATAGATTTAAATACAATAATAAATTTATTATATTAAATAGACAGTAGTCTATTTTTTTTATAAAAAAAGTAACCCGGGGGGGGGTAACATATTAGATATTATAGGTATTTTATATGAGTCTTAAACATTTTATTAAAACCCAGGTTCTTTCTTCATATAATAAAGATAGTAAAGAAATAGAAAAGAAAGAAAATGTTTTTAATGATAATATTGATGATAGAATAGGTGTTTTTAAAAGTAAAGAAAGAATTATTTTTCTTATTGGTGTTGTTTCTATATTCTTTAGTAGTATTATTTCTGTTTTTGCTGCTAATTATTTATATTCTTCTTCTGAAGTCTCTTTTGATAATTCTTCTTCTGGTATTTCTTCTGATAATGTTCAAGGTGCTATTG
>JAFUBW010000003.1 GCA_017459965.1 Bacilli bacterium | reverse complement strand
TACCTCATTGCTTACACTATCAATAACTTTTACTATTACCTTATGTGTTCCACTTGTTAATAAATTAGAATCATATGTTGCTGAGAAACCTGGCGTTGGATTTTGTTCACTATTTCCATATCCATTTACTGCTTTTATTACGTCTTCTCTTTCACTAAATGTTACATTTTCTATCTTTTTATCATCTATATAAATTTCAACATTTTTTTCTTTTAATGTACTCATTGTCCAACCTTGAATTTTTATTGTTGAATTTCTTGCTATTGTATTTGATGGACTGTCTATATTTATTATTGTTTTTGGTTTTTCTGTCGAAAAATATTTTATTGATTCATCTAATACTTCATTATCTTCTTTATCAATAATTCTTACTATAACTTTATGTGATGTACCTGATAATAAATTTGAATCATATGTTGCTGAGAAACCTGGAGTTGGATTTTCTTCTTTTCCTCCATATCCATTTACTGCTTTTATTACATCTTCTCTTGCACTAAATGTTACATTATCTATATTTTTATCATCTATATAGATTTCTACTTTTTTATTTGAATAATTACTCATTGCCCAGCCTACCACTTTTACATTTGAATTAGTAGATACTAATTGTGATGGGCTATCTATATTTATTATTGTTTTTAATTCTTTAATAACAAAACTATCTTGTGTTGAAGATAATACTTCATTATTATCTTTATTAATTACTTTAATTAATATAATATGATTACCTACTGAATAATCTTTTGCTGAAAGTGTTTTTGAAAAACCTGGAGTTGGATTTTCTTCTTTTCCTCCATATCCACTTATTGCTTTTATTACGTCTTCTCTTGCATTAAATGTTATGTCTTCTACCATTTTATTATCAATATATACTTCTACTTTTTTATTAGCATATTCACTCATTACCCAGCCTACTATATTTATTTTCTTTTTTGAAAAAATTTCATTTTTAGGTCCATCTAATTGAATATGTGTATTATATGTTTTTGTTTTAAAATTTATACTTTTTTCACATATAGTTGAATTATTATTAGAATTAATAATTTTAATTATTAAAGTGTGATTCCCGCTTTTTAGAGTTTTACTATCAACTACATATTTAAAACCTGGAGTTGGGTTTTCTTCTTTTCCTCCATATCCATTTATTGCATTTATTACGTCTTCTCTTTCAGAAAATGTTACATCATCTATTTTTTTATTATCTAAATATAATTCAATGTTTTTATCTTTTAACGTACTCATTACCCAGCCTAAAACAGTTAAGTTACCTGTTACTGTAGAGTTTGCTGTAGGACTATCTATATTTATTAGTGATTTAGGTGGTTCATTTATATTAATTTTTAAATTAGGATTTGAATTAATTAATGACATTTCATTTTCTGTATCCCAATCAAGTACTCTAATATTTTCAACTTTTATAGTTGAAGTGCCTGATGATAATGCTTTATATTTAAATAGATATGTTTTTGTTGTTATTAACCCATCTCCAACTTCTACAACTTTCTTTTCACCTTCTACTAGTGATAATCTATCATCATTTATAACATCAAATTGATATGATCCTAATTTTGAATCATCAGATGATACTGTTATATTCACATTTACTATATCATTTATATCAAATGTAGTTTTATCAGATGTTATTTGTATATTAGCTGATAAAGCAAATACATTATTTTTATTTATTATGAAAGCAATTACTAAAATAATAAATAATAATATATTTTTTATTGTTTTTTTCATAAAATCCTCCTTTCGGATATTGTATATCTATTTATCATAAAAAATCATATTTTTGTTTTATTAATTATAACATAATTTTATTAAAATAAAAAAGTATATTGATAAAATATACTTTTATTTACAAATATTCTACTGTCTTTTTAATTTTCTTCTAATATATCTAAGTGGTTTTGATAATTTCCAAAATTTACTATTATAAATATTTTGAATTCTTTCTCGTAATATTTTATTATCTTTATCTAAACTATTATATAATTCTTCAAAATGTTTTAATCTAACTTCTGTATTAATTAAGTTAACATTTAAGTATTCTATAAAATCTATTTTTTCTATTTCACTTAATTTATTTAATTCAATAGAAAAATTTAATTTTTGACCTTTTTTAAAATTACCATATAAATAGATAATTCCAAATGCATTATAAAATATATCGTCATTATTATATTTTATTGTATTTAATATTGTCATTTTATCAAAAGTAATACCTTTAATATTTAAATTACTATATCGTATAAGTGGTACATTTGTTACTTCTATTTTAATTACATTAGTATCACATAAAACTTTAGTATTAAAAGAATATACATTTTTATTATTTTTATAATCAATTTCTTCATTTAAATTTATATCAAAATTTATTTCTTCATCACCAAAATATACTCTTGTGTTTTTTATTTCAGTTTTAAAATTATGTTTAATATTAGTAAACCACTCGTTATCCCATACATTTAAATTTATATCATCAATTTTCATTCCTGTTTTCCATACACAATACATAAAACTTAATTGATCTCTTTTACTATACTTACATACGATATCAAACCATAAATTCATTGTTTTAATAACTATTGGATCATTATGTTTTTTTATAAAAACAGTCATTTCATATAATCCATTATTTTTTGGATATTTTTCCTTTTTTAAAAATTCAAGTATTTTTAATACATTTTCTTTTGAATCTTTTCTTAGTTTTATACATTCATTTGCTTCCTCGTATATACAATTTCTAGATGAATGTTTAAAAGATGCGAATGAATTATCTTTTAAATACATTTTAACAAAATCTGTAACTTTCTTTTTAAATACAACACCTGCGTCCATCCATACACTTATATTATAATTTTCTGATATATAAGGATGTCCTAACATTTTTATTTTTCTAGATAATCTATGATTATCTAATTTATCATTTTCAATATATATGATTTTCCAAGTATCAGATTTTATATTTTTATTGTTTGTAAAACAAATGTAATCAACATTTTTTTCTTTTATTTCTAATTCATGTAAGTCATCATAATTACCTGTTATACATGTATATACACATATTTTATTATTTTTTTTCATATAATCACCTATTTTATATAATAATTTTTATACCACTGTGCGAAATTTCTTAAACCTTCTCTTAAAGTAGTGTTTGGTTTATATCCAAAATCTTTTTCAAGTTCTCTTGTATCTGCGTATGTAATTGGTACATCCCCTGGTTGCATTGCTACTAGTTCTTTATGACTTTCAAAATCATAATCTTCTGGTAATACTCCTGCATTTACTAATTCTTCTTGTAAAATAGTTACAAAATCTAATAAGTTTTCTGGCTTACCATTACCTATGTTATAAACTTTATAAGGAGGAATTGGCAAACCATCTTTACCATTTTTCTTCTCTGGTGCTTTTTTCATTACTCTTATTATTCCTTCAACTATATCATCTACATAAGTAAAATCTCTCTTACAGTTACCATAGTTAAATATTTTTATTTTTTCACCATTAATTAGTTTATTAGTAAAACTAAAATATGCCATATCAGGTCTTCCAGCTGGACCATAAACTGTAAAAAATCTTAATCCTGTTGATGGTATATTATAAAGTTTAGAATAAGCATGAGCCAGTAATTCATTACTCTTTTTAGTAGCAGCATATAAACTAACTGGATTATCTACTTTATCTTCTGTTGAAAAAGGAACCTTTTTATTTCCACCATATACTGATGATGATGATGCATATACTAAATGTTCTACTGGATAATTTCTACATGCTTCAAGTATATTATAAAAACCTATTATATTAGATTCTATATAAGTATCAGGATGATCAATAGAATATCTAACACCTGCTTGAGCAGCAAGGTTTACTACAATATTTGGTTTATATTTATTAAATATATCATTTATTAATTCTTTGTCTGATATAGAACCTTTTATGAATGTAAAATTATCATATCTATTTAATTCTTCTAATCTATAATCTTTTAAGTTAGTATCATAATAATCGTTCATATTGTCTATTCCGATTATTTCTATATTATTTTCTTCTTTCAATAATCTTTTACATAAATTACTACCAATAAAACCTGAAGAACCTGTAATTAAAACTGTTTTCATTATACTATCTCCTTGTTATATAACTGATTTGTATAAAATAAGTATATCATAAAAAATGATAAAAAAAAATATTAAATTATTTAATAATTTAATACTTATTATTTTTAAATATCAGTGTATATATTGACATTATTATGTCAGAGTAAATTTTTTTACATATTTATTATTTATTTTTATTAAGATAAAGCTAATTATTATACTTAATATACATACGATAATAAAACATAATAGTCCAAGTTTCACATTAAAATATAAGTTTATAACACTTAAAATTGGTCTATGTATAAAGTATATTATTATACTCATATTTCTTAATTTTATATAATCTTTTTTACCTTTAATTTGAAGTAATAAACTACAAAAGAAAAACATTACTATAGGTAAAAATAAAAATAAAGAATGATCATCTGCATAAATATTATTTTTAACAATTTTTATTTCAATAAGTAATATTATATATGATAAAATCAAAAATATAATATTTGTTTTTTTACTAAATAATTTATATCTATTATATAATAAAGAAATTAAACCTCCTAATGATACAAATAAAAGACCAACAAAAATTCCATTCCTTGAAGAAATAAAAAATGCCATATATTTATCAATAATAAACTTTAAAAAATGATTATTAATTATTACAAAGTAATATGAATTTGATAAAAGTGCAAATACATATAGCATTGAACCAATTATTAATGGTTCAATATATTTTTTTCTTTTATAAAAAAATGAAAGAATAGCAATTGATACTATTAGTGCTGAAATATACCAAAGTGCACCCCATGGATAGAATAATACTTTTTTTATTAATAACATAATTGTATATATTATGTTTTTTTGATAAGTTATTCGAAATTCACTTATTACTAATCCTAATAATAGCCAAAATATAAAAGGAGATAATAATCTTCTTATATATTTTTTTGTTATGTTTTTAACATGTATTTCATCTTTTAAGCATTTATTACAATAAAAAAAACCTGATATAACAAAGAAAAAAGGAACTGCAAGTCTAAAAATACCATGTATTATATACCAAGAGAAATTATTGATATGGTTATAAAAAATTTCAGTGTGCAATGCTACAATACATATACTAAAAATAAATTTAAATAAATCAATATAGCTAAAATACTTTTTTTTCATAATTATTTTCCTTATTAATTACTGTGTTATCTACAAATATATTATAAATAAAATTTATTTAAAAGTAAATAATTTAATTATTTATTAAATATGGCATTAATAATCTTGTAACTTTTATATATCCTAAAGGTGTTAAATGTACACCATCTACTGTATATGATAATTTTAATTTATTATTTTCCTTTAAATTTGAATTAATATCTATATAAGTTACATCTGTATTATTATATTTTTCTTTTAGCATAGAGTTTATCTTATCAATATCATTATTATTTCTATTTCGTATTGAATCTTCTTTTACTTTTTCATCATCACTATCATTTATAGGATAAATAGATTCTACATATATTTTGGTATTTGGTCTGTTTTCTTTAATATTATCAACAATTTTATTAATATTTTTAAATATATATTCAGGTTTTTTTTCATGTTTTAAATCATTAATACCTACTAATATAAATACTTTTGTAGGATTATACTGATACACTCTATTTTTCATATCTGATAATATATCATCAGTAGTGTTGCCACCTACACCACTATTTACAGCAGGTAAATCTAAATAGTATTCATCTAAGGAATATTGTTCAGTAATTGAATCACCTAAAAATACAAAATTATCATTTTTATTATAATTAATGTCAAAACATTTATTATAATCATCATTTTTATTTATATAATTTACAAATCCCATAAAGGTTATAATAAAAATTATTATCAACGCTACTATAAAATAAACATATTTATTAATTACAAAAGCATTATCATTTTTAACATTCTTCATACACATACTTCTTTCTACGATTAATTATTTTATCAAACAATAATAAAAAAGTCTATAAAAAAAGCATATAATTATAATTTATATGCTTTTTTATATTCACCTGATTTTATGTTATCTATCCATTCTTGGTTGTCTAAATACCAATCTACTGTCTCTTTTATTCCATCTTCAAAATTGTATGTTCTATCCCAATCGAGTTGTTTTTCTACTTTTGTGGAATCTATCGCATATCTTAAATCATGCCCAGGTCTGTCAGTTACAAATTCTATTAAGTTTTCACTTTTTTGCATTTGTTTTAATATAGTTTTTACAACTTCTAAATTAGTTCTTTCTGAATGACCACCTAAATTATATACATGACCATCTCTTCCATTTCTTACTATTATATCTACACCTACATTATGATCATGTACATGAATCCAATCTCTTATATTTTCACCTTTACCATATACAGGTATTTTTTCATTTTTTAAAGCTTTACTTATTACAACCGGTATTAATTTTTCTGGAAATTGATATGGTCCATAATTATTTGAACATCTACTTATTGTTGTTGGCAAATCAAATGTTCTATTATATGCCATTACTAAATGATCAGCACTTGCTTTTGATGCTGAATATGGACTTGATGGATTAATAGGTGTTGTTTCTTTAAATAATAAGTCTTTTCTATCAAGTGGTAAATCTCCATATACTTCATCTGTAGATACTTGATGATATCTTTTTATATTATGATTTTTTGATGCATCTAAAAGTACCCTTGTACCTACTACATTTGTTTGAACAAATATACCTGGATTTTTAATTGAATTATCTACATGGGACTCTGCAGCAAAATTTATAACTATATCAAATTTTTCTTTATCAAACAAATCATTGATAAATTTTTCATCAGCTATATCACCTTTAACAAATTTAAAATTATTTTTATTTATAATTGGAAGTAAATTATTAAAATTACCTGCATATGTTAATGCATCAAGACATACAAATTGATCATCTGGATACTCATTTACAACATAATGTAAATAATTACTTCCTATAAAACCTGCGCCACCTGTTACTAAATATTTCATATAAACTCCTTATTTTAATATTAATTTTTTTTCATTTTCTTTTTGCTCTTTTAATTCTTTAGAATATCTAATTAAAGCATCTTTATAATCTGGTAGTCTTTCAAATCCATTATTAGTTAAACTTATTTTACTTAGGCATGAATTATGTGGTCTTCTTGCTTTTGTTGGATATTCTTTTGTTGAAATATGATTTACTTTCACATCAATATTATTTACTTTGAATATTTCCTCTGCAAATTGTGCCCAGCTAATATAACCTTCATTACTTGCATGATATGTACCAAATTTATATGTTAAAGACATATCTACAAGTAATTTTGCTAAGTCAACTGTATAAGTAGGTGATCCATATTGATCTGATACTACATTAATTTCATCTTTTGTTTCGGCTAATTTTAACATTGTTTTAACAAAATTATTACCATTAATTCCAAATACCCAAGAAGTTCTTACTATAAAGCATCTTGGATTAATTTTAGCAGCTAATTCACCTTTATATTTAGTTTTTCCATATACACTTTGCGGATTAACTTTATCATCTACATCATATATATAACTTAATGGTTGTCTTCCGTCAAATACATAATCTGTTGATATGTATATTAACTTACAACCTATAAGTTCTGTCATTTCAGCAATATTTTTTGTACCTGCAACATTTATCTTTTCAGCAAGTTCAGGTTCATCTTCTGCTTTATCTACTGCAGTATAAGCTGCACAATGTATTACTACATCTGGTTCATTGCCTACAATACATTGTTCTACTTGTCTTGCATCTGTTATATCCATTTGCTCTATATCATATTCTAAAACATCATTATAACCTCTTGATTTTAATTCTCTTACTACATCATAACCTAATTGTCCTTTTACACCTGTAACTAAAAATCTCATTATAATACCTCCTTAAAATAATCTGGTGATTCTTTTAATGTTAAATGCTTTTGATCTTTTTCAGAAAATACTGGTTTATCTATACCATATTTATCAAATTGCCAATCTATATTTATATCAGGATCATTCCAAATAATACCTGCTTCTGATTCTTTATTATATACATTATCAACTAAATACTGAAAAAAAGTATTATCCTTAAGTGCTACAAAACCATGAGCAAATCCTCTTGGTACATATAGCATTCTACCATTTTCTAAATTTAATTCTACACTTGTCCACATTCCATAAGTTTCAGAATCTTTTCTCATATCAACAACCACATCAAGTACTGACCCTATTTTACAACTTACTACTTTTGTTTGTGCATAAGGATTTTTTTGAAAATGCATTCCTCTAATTGTACCTTTACAACTCATTGACTCATTTAACTTTTCAAAATTTTTAAAACCTAAATCTTTGAGTGCTGACATATCAGTTTGTTCAAAAAAGCCTCTTTCATCACCAAATCTTATAGGTGTTAGAATATAACAATCTTTTAAATTTGTTGCTTCTATTTTGATTGTTTTAAAACTATCTAATTTTTGAATTTCTTCTGCTCTTTTAATATATTCCTCTTTAATTTCCATAATTACTTCTCCAATTTCAATGATTTGTTTTTTTCTGCTACTTTAAATAAATATTTACCATAATCATTTTTTTGCATTAAAGTAGCTGCTTCAAGCAATGTATCTTTATCGATCCATCCTTGATTATAAGCAATTGCTTCTGGACATGATATTATTTTACCATTATTTGTTTGAACAAGTCTTATCATACTATTTGCTTCCATCATACTATCAATTGTACCTGTATCAAACCATGTAAAACCTCCACCTAGAAGTTCTGCTCTTAAGTTACCATTTTTCAAATACATATCATTAAGAGTTGTTATTTCAAGTTCACCTCTTTTTGAAGGTTTAACCTGTTTTGCCATTTCTGAAACACCTTTAGGATAAAAATATAAACCTGTGATTGCATAATCAGATTTTGGATTTTGTGGTTTTTCTTCAACACTTAATACATTTTGATTTTCATCTATTTCCATTATTCCAAACCTTTGTGGATCTCTTACTTGATATCCAAATATAGATGCTTTCCCGTTTTCTGCATATTCTTTTGCATTAACAAGCATATTTTTAAAATTATTACCAAAATAAATATTATCTCCTAGCACCATTGCACATGGATCATTACCAATAAATTCTTCTCCTAAAATAAATGCTTGAGCAAGTCCATCTGGTGATGGTTGAATTTTATATTCAATATTAATCCCAAATTGTGAACCATCTTTTAATAATTTAATAAAATTTGGTTGATCTTCTTTAGTTGTTATAACCATTATATCTTTTATTCCTGCCATCATAAGTACTGAAAGTGGATAATAAATCATTGGTTTATCATATATAGGCATTACTTGTTTACTAATTGCCTGTGTGATAGGATAAAGTCTTGTTCCAGACCCTCCTGCAAGTATAATTCCTTTCATAATAAAAAACCTCCCTATTTGTATTATAACAAAAAAAATAAAGGTAGGTAAAGCCTTTATTTATTTTTCTAATAATTTACTAAATAATTTTTTATATTTTTTGACTACTATTTCCCATGTATATTCATCAGTAATTCTTTTTTTAGCAAGTTCACTATACATATTGTTTTCTTTTGATTTAAACTTTTCTACTTTCTCAATAACTTTTTTTAATGAATCTTCTTCATTTGAGAAATATAATGCACCTTCTCCACCTACTTCTACATTATATATAGCATCATATAATATATTAACATCTGTTATACTAAGTGCCTCAAGAAGTGATGGATTTGTTCCACCTGCAGAATGACCATGTATATATCCTTTAGCATTTTTTCTAAGTCTTCTAAGTATTTCATCATCATAAACTGGTCCAACAAATTTAATTCTTTTATCTTTATCAAAATTTGTTTTTTCTTTTAATTTTTTATAAAATTTATTTTTTTCTACATTAGATATTATTACTAAATCTCTTGATGTGTTTGCTTTCATAAATTCATTTATTATAAGTTCATAGTTATTTTCAGGTACAAATCTTCCTACTATTAAATAATAATCTCTTGGTTTAATATCATTTTTATCCATAAATTCTTTTGTTTTTTTATCAATATCTTTTATGTCATTTAGATATGCCCCATAAGCAATAAAAGTAGTATCTTTATCATATTTTTTATATTTTTCTTTTACATAATTTTCAATTGCTTTTGAATCACAAACTACATAGTTTGATGATTTAATCATTGTTTTTTCAGATATTTTAAAGCATTTCTTTATCCACCAAGACCATTTTTCTCTAGTCCATTCAAGTCCGTCTGGATTAATTATTATTTTTACTCCCATTTTATTTAATTTTTTATGTATTAAAGAAAATAAAGGGCCTACTCTACAACCTAAAATATACATAATTACATTATCTAATTTTTCCTTTTTAATATATCTTTTATAATAAAGAACTGCTTTTATAACAAATGTAAACATAGTTACAAAGCCTTGTTTTGGAACATATATTTTTTTACATATGACACCATTTCTTATTTCTATTTGACTTTCTCTCTTATGAGTAAGCTCTGGTACATAGAATCTAGTATCCTTATCATTATAATTATTAATTAAATTAGTTACAAAAGTCTCCCATCCGCCATATTCACTTTCATAACCTCTTGATCCAATTATTATTATATTCTTCATGTTTTACTTCCTTTTTATGTTTGTAATAAATATTACTATATAAGATATTATTAAACTTATGTAGTAAAATATTCTTAATAATATAATACCAAAAATATTAAGATTATTGTAGTTCTTTTCATAATATTTTTGACTATTTTTAAGTATTTTATATTTCTTTATAGAATTATATGTTTTATCAACACTTACTGATAGATCATGAATTACTTTTACTGTATTATCTATGTAAACAAACATTCCTTTTTCTTTTAATTTTCTACCTAATATATTTTCTTCATAATATAAGAATGTATTTTCATCAAACAAACCTACTTCTTTAAAATCTTTTAATCTTATCATAAAGAAACATCCATGAACTGCCTCTACTCTAGATAATTTATTATTATAATATTCTTCATCATAACTCATTAATTTCTTTGAATATTTATGAAAATAATTTATATTTGATAATAAATCTTCTTTAAAACCTGGTAACTTCCATCCTCTAGAGATTATTCCTTTTTCTTCAACTATTGGTGCGATTATTGATATATCTTCTTTATTTTTTAAATCATTTATTAAAGTATCTATAACATCTTCAGATACTATAACATCTGGATTAGATATTATAATATTATCTATTTTATATTTACTATCTAAATATCTTACACCAAAGTTATTTCCATATGCATATCCTTTATTATCATCTGTTTTAATAACTTCAATATTTTTATTTTCTAATTTTTTTAGTTTACTATAAGATCTGTCAGTACTTTTATTATCCACAATTAATATGTGATTTAAACATTTATAACTCTTAATTCTTTCAATCATATCTTTAGTAGTATCATAATCATTATAGTTTAAAATAACTATTCCTGTTTTCATAAATACTCCTTATTTAAAAACTTTTAATATTTCATCTTTTGTATTTCTAACATCATATTTTAACGCAGTTTCTCTTGCTTTTTTAAGTATTTTCTTTCTTTGTTCATTATTTAATTTATCATATTCTAATATTTTATTTTTTAAATCTACAAAATCTTGTCCTTTAAAGAACAGACCATTTTTCATATTTCTTACATAATCAGTTGGTCCAAAGTTTTCAGATGCGATTACAAATGTTTCACAAGACATTGCTTCTAAACCTACAAGTCCTAAACTTTCACTTTCTCTATATGTAGGAAATACAAATATTTGAAGACTATTATATATATTAACTAATTCTTCAGGTGAAACTAAACTTCTTGTTTCTATATAATCAACAATATCTAGTTCTTTCATCATTTTATTCATATCTTTTTCTTCAGAACCAGAACCTACAATTAAGAATCTTTTATTACCAATTTTATTTTCATCTTTTAATAATTTAATAGCTTTTAGGAATGTATCCCATCCTTTATTTTTTTCTATTCTAGAAGCATATCCAATGTAATTATATTCTTCTTTTAGATTACATTCTTTTTTAGATATAGACATATCAATATTAACAAACATATCTGTATTAACTCCACCTGATGGATATACAAATATTTTATTTTCATCTACATTATATTTTTTTATCATAACATTTTTATAGTAATTAGAAGGTACAACTACCTTATCAGCATATGGTATATATTTTTTACTTCTTTTAATATTCTTTTCTTCACTTGGTAAATCCATTACAACATCATTACCATGTGCATTAAATACTAAACAAATATTCTTACTTGTTTTCTTTAAGAAAACTGCTGGCCAAGCAGAATGTGATATAAAATGTACATATATATAATCATAATTGTTAAACATTCCTTTAAGTATTGTTCCAAAATAAAGTGATAAGTAAGAAATAATTTTACCTATTATATTATCCTTTTTATACATTACAGATTTATCTACTATATAACCATTATCTTCTAAAACACATTTTACATTTTTTACAAATGAGCCATAATGTTTATATTTTTTTGATGGATACATATTAGATACTAATAATATTTTTTTCTTTTCTATCTTTACATCATTTTTATTTAATATAAATAAAATAGCAATATAAATTGAGACCATTGGTTTAATTAATATATGTCCTGAAAATAAACTCATTAATATAAACAATATAAAACTAAATTTATAATATTTTCTTAAATGAACACCTTTTAATGCATAAATCATCATTAATATATATATAAAACTTCCAAATATACCTACTGAATAAAATATATCAAATATATCTATTTCTATATCTTTAATTTGAAGTATTCTTTCTCTAGATAAACCATATATAAATCCATATTTATTATTTTTATTTATATATTCATTATTAACTTTTTTTAAGAACGATAGTCTTGATGAAAATACTACTCTATCTAGCATATTTTCACTAATATATTCATCCATTTCATCTATTTCGTAATATTTTAATTGTTCTTTTATATTTTTATATACTGATGTTTTTGGAAGATATATAATTATACTAGTTATAAATAAAATTGGTATAAATATCCATAATAATTTGTATATTTTTTTCATTTTTTTAAAATTATTTTTTAAATATTTTATAAAATAATAACCTACAACAATTATACTTCCAAAGAATAATGTTTTAGTTCCAAGTAAAATAATTACTGCAAGTAATTCTATATAAAAGAATATTTTAATAATATAATTTTTTAATTTAAAGACATAGTTTAATACTATTGGTAAAAGTCCAAGTAATATAGCACTTATTTCATTACCAGAATAAAATAAACCACAATACCCATGTTTATTTTTATATATTTCACTTATATTAAAACCTATACCAAATAATCTTGGTATTAATATTAAATTTAAATATATTAAATATATTATAAATATATATTTATCATCTATTTTTTTATTATCATATTTTTTAAAGAAATATATTAAAAATGGTAAATAAAATATTTCAAATATATTTGATATTTCTGAATATATATTACTTTTAGTAAATAAGAAAATATATCCTAATTCTAAAATAAAATATAGACCAAATACAAATAATATTTTATTATTAACATTTTTCTTTTTTAAATAAATAATTATTAATATTAAAAATATACCTCTAATTAATGTCCCTACAGAAATAAAACCAATATTATTTCTTATTTGAAGTGATGTTAATACATCTATAAATGGAAATAATATCAGTATTATTGGCATTAATTTATTTAAAAATTTATCATATTTATTCATATAAATATCACCTATTATTAGTATATCAAATATATTAAAAAAAAGAAAGTAGCATCCCGCATACTTTCTTTTTTTAACATATTAACTATCATGTCATTATTATTATGGTATAAAAAAGACATTTTATTCATCTAAAAATGTCTTTTCTCTTTTACGCTTTTTAGTTGGTTTATCTTTATTTTTATATTTTTCTACTTTTTTTAAAGTTGTTGTACCTTCTAAGTCTTGATATTTTATATCATCTGTATATATTGGATTATCTATTTTGCTTAATCTTTTTTCAATATATTTCTTTTTAAATTTAATATTTTTAGATAGTAGTGAAATTATTATTAATGTTAATAGTAATATAAAACTACCTAAAATTATAAATGCATATTTTATTTTTTGAATTAATTCTACATATATATTTACTTGATCATTATAGAATCTTTGAATAGTATTTTCTTTAATATCATATAAATATAATCCTTTTGATCCAGTTTCTGTATTAATCCCATACACTACTCTAAAGTCAGATTTTTCAGAAAGTGTATAACCTGTTACTAAATCTCCATTATATGAAAATTTAGTTTTATAATATCGATGTGGAATTTTATTTTCAGGTGCATTTAATATTATAATACTTAAACCATCTGATACTATTGGCGAATATTTTGTATATTTATTTAGAGTTTCATCATATAAATATAAACTAATATTACCTATTGAATCTTTTAACCCAACTATAGTAAAATTCAATTTGTCATTATAAAATGCATCTACTTCGGTATCATTTATTTTGATTGTTTTTTCTTTAAATCCACTTGGTAAATTTATACCTATAAGTTTTTTTAATACTGTATATTTTTTACCTTTTATCTTAACTGTTATAGGTGCTTGTTCTTGTACATAAGCATTTATTTTATATGTTCTTGTTGCACCATTTTCTGCAGTTACTACCACATTTATTGTATTATTTCCTTCTTTAACATCTACTTCTCCATCACCTGTTATACTAGCAGTATCATCATTTTTCTCTGCGATTATTTTTATTTTTAAAGTATCTGATGATAGATTTACATTATATTCTAATGTATCTTTATTAAATTTTGGACTAATATTAAAACCTTCTACAAATAAAGATTTTAAAGAATTATCAGATGATTTTGATTCAGTTGTATTTGTATTAGTTGTACTACCAATATTAATAGTTAAACTACCATTATTTACACTTATATCTTTTTCTGTATCCCAATCTACAACTCTTGAATCATTTACTTTTATTATTGTTTGACCATTACTTATTGCTTTATATTTAAGTGTATAAGTTTTGGATTTTCCATCTCCTTCTCCAACATCTTTTTGATATTCTTCACCACTTATAAGTAATAAATATTTACTATCATGAGTTATCGAATATTCAAAACTACCTAATTTTCCACCTTCTTCTGAAACTGTAACATTTACAGTAAAGATAGAATTTAAACTTACGTTAGAATTAGAAGTTGTTAATTTTATAGTTGAAGATGCTGCATATACATTTTTTATGCAAAAAAATGGTATTATTAAAATTAATATTATTAATATTCTTTTTAAATAATTATTCATATTTTCACTCCTTATATTAAATAGCTACTATTGAGATATAGTAGCTATTCCTTTAATATGTTTTTGTACCTTTAGTAAATCTATTATATCAACATTTCCATTTTTATCTGTATCAGCACCTGTTAAATAATTTCCCGATAAAACACTTACATTTTTAATATGTTTTTGTACTTTTAGTAAATCAGTTATATCTATAATTCCATCTCCTGATACATCACCATATATTACTGTGGAATACTCTATAGTTTGATTATTAATTGTTATAATAATTTTATCATTAGTAGAAATTTTTCCTTTTGTTTTTTGATTATTATTTTTATCTTTAATTATTACGTTTGCTTGTGAATATTTATCTTTAATATTACTAATTATATTAGATATATCAGTTCCTTCAGTTATTTTACTTAATACATTACTATTATTATTATAACCTATATAACTTATTATATCAGCTGGTGTTACTTTACTAATATCTTTTTGTATTTTTTTTATTGTAACTACATAATCTCGTACATTTCCATTAGCAGCTGTTACTGATACAACCACTCTATTATTATCTGAAGTTAAGCTAATATTTCCAGTTCCTTTTACTGTTGAGTAAGCACTAGTTTTAGTTGCTTTAACCTCTACAAAATTAATACTTTCATCCACATTACATGTATAACTAGTAGCTGAAGATGTAAATGAAGGACTAAGTTCACAATTAGATATACTTAAACTACTTAATGTATTTGTGGCATTTTCACTAGTTGATAATGTAGTTGCATCTGGCATATTATTATAAACAGGTATTTTAAAAGTAAATGCGCTATCAAGTAAATTAGAATTATAATAACTAGTATATGTTGAATAAGCTTCTGTATAAGGTGCTTTTACATTTTGCATATATTGATTTATATAATAAGATGGTGTAATTGTATTAAATTTTTGATAATAAAGAGTTGATTGTCCTCTTGCTATATAATCATTACTTATTGTTGCAGATCCATTTACAATCGATAAATATTGATTATTCCATCCTTTATTATATGCATGTCTTAAACCACTTATGATAATATCATAATCAGAATTCCCACTTGCACCTACATTAAAGAAATTATAGTAACCTACATAATTCCCATTATAACCAGTTCCACAAGTAAGAGCTGTACAAGTTGAACCTTGTTCAAGTAATATTCTACTTACTAAATGAATTGGATTAATATTATTTTGACTACCTGCTGTTAAGAATGTATTGGCATATGTCCAAGATTGATTATTATAATTAAATGATCCACTCATAAAACTTCCATTTAACATATTTTGAATTGTAGATACATCTTGATTACTTGATGAATAATCTAATGCTTCAAACATGAATATATGTCCTTCATCTAAGAAGTTTCTTGGATCCATAAAATAACCTATTGTTTGCTTACTAGCAGCATACCACCCTGTACCGTATTGTGTATATGTTCCATTTGAATATGCTCCATCTTCGGTAGATCTAAGAGTTGCATTTGTTGATTGAATTTGATTTTTACTAACTGGTGTTGCTTCTCCATTAACTGCATCATTCCAATTTAAATTTGTATTAGATACTATAAAATTCCAATTTGGATGCAGTGCATGTAATTTAGTTAATTTCTCTGCATAACTTTCTGGAAAACCTTTTGCCATAAGACTATTTTTATAACTATTATCTATAGTTACTGTGGTAACTCTTAAATAATCTGCACTAATATAACCAGTATATATAAAACCACTATATAAAAACTTTATTTGATACCAGCCATTTGTAGAACCTAATACTTCTACAGATTCTGGTTTTGATAAATAAATTGATTCATTTATATCATTTTTTACTAAAGAATAATTTTTAGAAGGTCCTGTTCTAACAGATACCCCACTACCTGTAACAACACCTTTTATAAAAGTATTATTATCAGCTTTTACAGAATTCATCGGAAGAAAAATAATGCAAAAAGATAATATAACAAATAATACTTTTTTCATAAATATTCCTCCTTATTCTTAAAATAATTATACCATTATAGAAATTTGTTATAAAGATAATTAAAAAAATTTTGACTAATTTTGTCAAATAAGTGTTAAAAATATGTTGCTTTTTACAATTTTGTAAATTGTAAATATATACATATAATGATATAATATTTATAAAGATTATGGAGGCAAATATGAAACCATATAGAAAAGATCAATTAAAAAAAATTAGAATAGCACTTATATTAGATAGTAAAAAAAGAACTAATTATATAATAAAACATAATATATTTGGACAAGTTGGAGAAAATTTTTTCTTTCAGCCAAGAATTATACCATCTGATCCTAAATTAATTAAGTTTCATAATAATGTAACTGTAACAAGTAATGTAACATTTGTTAATCATGATGTTTTTCATGAAGGATTAAACAGATTAGGAAAAGGAACATTTAGCTATTATAGTAGAGAAATAGAAGTGTTTGATAATGTATTTATTGGGTGTAATTCAACAATATTACCTGGAGTTAAAATAGGACCTAATGCTGTTATAGCTGCTGGTTCTGTAGTAACTAAAGATGTAAAAGAAAATACTGTAGTAGCTGGTAATCCTGCAAGAGTAATTGAAACATTTGATGAATATTTAGAAAAAAGAAAACGAGATAATTAATTATCTCGTTTTTTACTTTCAAATATTTCATCAAGTATAATATCTACATATCTTCTTTCATACATTTCATTTATAGTAAAACATTTTTTACCTATATCCTTTAGTGAAGTACCACATGAATAAAGTATATATCTATCAAGTATTATAAATCTATCATGAAATGTATTATTATTTATAAAAGTAACATTCTTATATTGCTTTTCGTATTTTTTCTTTAATATTTCATCTATATTTTTAGAAACTATTATTATTTTTCTATTTACTTTTTTTAATATATCTAATAGTTCCTTGCCTGCATAATTATCTATAATAATTATTTCTTTCTTAGATCTATTAAATATATCTAAAAGTGTTGAATACGAATCATAAAAATCTCCTTCAAAATATATATAATCTTTAACTATATCTTTAGGATTGAATTTATCAAATAGTTCATCTATTCTTTTAGTATTATTATCAACTTTATCCTCTAAAATTAAAAATTTATATGGTAAAAATGACTTTGTATAATTTATATAATGTCTCATTTTTACAAATGTGTCCATAATTGCAATTGAAGTTTGAATTGCTTCTTTTGATTTTAATATGGTCGCAAGCATATAAATACCTTGTTCTGTAAAAGCGGTATGTCCTTTTCTTGAACCACCATATTGATTTTCCAATCTTGAAGTCGAAAATTTCGACTTCAAGTCATTATATTCATCTTCGCTGATTCTATAATAAAATCTTTTTGGGAATTTTTCTGGATTATTTCTAACTGCCTCATTTATTCTTTTTGTTTCTACATTATAAAGTTTTGCTAAATCAGAATCAAGCATTATTTCCTTTCCATCAAGTTCATAAATCATATCTTTGATATTGATTATTTCTTTTTCCATTATTTCATTTTTCATCTTATTTTCTTCTATCATTTCAATATTACCTCCTATCAAATGAAATATTTTTGTATTAATTATTGAAATAAAAAAAACGGAATATACCCCTTCTCTTTTTTAAAAGAGGTATACTCCGCAGCATGCAAATTTATTTCCTAGCCTTAAAATAAATAAACCTTAGCGTCCCAAATTGTCATATTAACACTTGGCTAGATAATTAATACAACTTAACAATATCATAGTAAGTTATTATTGTCAACGAACAAAATAAAAAAATATCTAATTTCTTAGATATTTTTATTTTATTATGGTGTTGTAGTATCTGTAGAAGTTGAATCAGTAGATCCACTTGATGAACCTGAATCTGTTGATCCTGAATCAGTACTTCCTGAACCTGAATCTGTTGATCCTGAATCAGTACTTCCTGAACCTGAGTCTCCTGAACTAGAAGTACAAGTGCCATTTGATTCAACATATCCATTCCATGTTGGACATAAACAAGATTGTTTATCACCAGATAATTCATATGGTGCTGTACATGTTTTTTCTTCTTTCTTAGTACATACTCCATCTGTTCTAGTATATCCATTTTTACATACACAAGTTTTCTTATCTGCACCTAACTCTTCATTATCACCAGTACATTTATTATCACTTTCAGTAGTTGTTGGAACTGTTGGATAAGATGCTATGCCACCAGATAAATTTTTACCTATTACTTCTTGTTCATATGGTTTATCAGCTGAGAAACTAAATTCTTTTTTAGGTGTATCCTCTGCTAAACCTAAATTTACTTTCATAGCTTTTTTAATTGCATTTAAACTTTGAGTAGAAGGTATATATTCATATAAATTCATACTTGTCATAATACCATCTTGTATCATTGCACCACTACCATTTAGATATATTTTTTGCATATCAATAATATTATTATCATCTGTCAAATCTGAACTATATACTAATATATTTTTAAATATGTTATAGAACGCTAATATTTGTTTTCTATCCATATTAGTAACAATACTACCACCTACTGCATCTAAAAGTGCATAGAATTGATCAACACTTCGTATTGTTTTTGCCTTATTTATAATTGCATTTATTACAAGTTGTTGATTTTGACCCCTTACAAAGTCATTTCTTGTTCCTTGATTCCATTTAGCACCACATGTTGGATATGTTTTTCTATTTCTAGATAAACCAAGTGCTTGTCTTCCATCTAAATGTTGATATCCTTTTTCTAGGAATATTGGATTTTTAAATGTTCTATTTTCATCACTTTCACAGAATGAATATGGTACTTCTACATCTATTCCTCCAAGTGCATCAACTATTTTAATTAAACCAGAGAAATTAATTTTTACATAATAATCTATATCTACATCAAAGAAATTTTCAATTGTAGAAATCATACATTTATCTCCACCAGATGCTGCATGTGTTATTTTACTTCTAACATTTCTATAACATGTTATTGGTACAAATGTATCTCTAGGTATAGAAAGTATTGTAACATTTAAAGTTTGTGGATTAAAAGTTACAAGTGTTAATGAATCCCCTAAACCACTTGTTTCTGTTATATCACCTTGAGTATCCACACCCATTAAAAGCATAGTAAATGGTTCTGATATACTCTTTGTAGAAGCCATTGTTTCTTTTTCTTTTTTAACTTTCATTTTCTTTGAATATTTATCAAGTTCTATTAAATCTTCACTTATATTCTCAAATTTTTGCATAGTTTTATAAATATCTACATAACTACCTGAAATGAAAGCTGCTTCTATATCTTTTTTCTCATATAAATCATAAAGTAATGTTATTGGATCATCATAATCTACTATTTGATCCTCACTAATATCATCTTTTTCCATTATGTGTTTAGATAGTACATTATTTTCAATATCATCTTCATCACTTACCCTACCTATTTTAGTAGAATCAGTTATATCAGATACTTTTTGTATATTTCCATCTTTAAGTGCTACTAAACTTGTTTTATATATTTTATATTCTTTATTCGATATTTTATCTATTACATTTAATCCTTTATTTATTGTGTAACCTATAAAGAATTGTAAACCACCAAATATTAATAATACTAATGTAAATATAATATATTTTCTAAGTAATGTTTTTCTTTTCATTTTAAAGTATTTTACTATTAAGAATAAATCTGAAATAATTAGAATACCCATTATAATATATCTAATTAAATCTTCAATACCAGTTAGATTATATAAATTATATATTAAATAACCAGATATTGTTAAATACATCCCAAGTAAGAAACCTACGAAAACATTAAATCCTTTATGTTTTTTTTCTTTAGCTTTTAGTTTTTCTCTTTTTAATTCTTTTCTTGTCATATTTACCTCCATTAATTAGATAACTTAGCAACTGAAAATTTATCATCATCTTTTACTACTATAACAGTTGCATTTTTCTGATATCCTAAATCCTCTTCATATTCCCATGATAAATTAACTTTATAAGCTTGATCTATTGAAGAAAAGTCACTTCCAGATAATTCTGATGAAGCATTTACTTCTTCAGATGATTCTACAGTTATTTTACTTACTTTAGGTAAATCTTGATTTCTTTTACCATCTAAATTATTTTTTAAATATTTATAAAATTCATCACGAGCTTTATCTATAAATGAAGTTTTGTATTTACTATATACAAATTGAACCCCACCTACATCATTCTTAGTCATCTTATTATCTAAAGTAAAGAAATCTATTATGAATAATTTAGCAACTAACTCAGAATATTTTTTATTATCTACTTCGTCTTTTGATAATTCTGTTTTTAATTTTTTAAACTCATCTTTAAATAATTTAGTATCAGTTTCTGAAACAGAATAATCAAAATCATCAATTTTATCTACTACTTTTTTCTTTTTTACATCAGTTTGTTTATTATTTGAATTATTTAATGCCATAAAAACTAAAACACCTGCAATAATAAGAACTATAACAAATAAAACTATTCTTCTAATTTTTTTCTTGCCTTTTCTTTTATTTTTACTCATATTACTCACCTTCTACCCTTTGTAATTTATCTTTTTCATTTTTAATTAAATCATATAGTATTATATCATTTGATATATTTAATTTTTTAGATGCAATTTCATTATTCTTTGATATTTCATCATTATTAATTACATAATTCATATTTAATATCTTATATTGATCTTTTTGACTATTATAATAAATATTATTTGTTACCCAATTGCCATTAGGAAATACTACGATATTATCATTTAAATTCATTATATCATTACCTATATTATATGTTGGAATTACTCCAAGCATATTCTCTACAGTAGGTGCAGCATCATACATTCCCATAGCTGTATCAATAGTTTTAGATAATTTTTTATCTTTAGACCATATAATGAATGGTACGGATCTATCTAGTTCATATTTGAAATAATCCACATCTATATATGTTTCATCTTCTTTTGATTTAATATCATCTATTTCTTTATCATAATTATATAATCTAACAAAATCTGATTTTGGAAGTTTTGCATCATGATCACCATATATAACAACAATTGATTTATCAAGCAATCCATTTTCATCTAATTTAGTCATTAATTCACCAATAGCGCTATCGGCATAATGAACTGATTTAAAATAGTTACCTAATTTTGTTTCTTCCATATATGGATATGACTTAGTTTCTGTTATTTGTTCACCAAGTTCGTTTGTTGTTGTTACTTCTTCTTTTATATCAACAGGAAATTCTCCATATTTATCTATTTCATCAAACGGAGTATGGTTTGAAAGCATTATAAGTGTTGCCATAAATTTACCATATTCTTCATGTTCTTTTTTTAATATATCAACAGATTGAGAAAAGAATGATTTATCAGATATTCCCAATCCTATAACTTCATCTATATTATAATCTGATTTACTATAAAACTTGTCATAACCAAGTGAATTATGAAAATTAATTCTATTCCAAAAACTTCCTGTATTACCGTGCATACTTATAGTTCTATATCCTTGATTTTTTAATAATTTTTGAATTGTTTCATATTCCCTATTCCAATAACTAATAGCAACCGCCCCATTAGTTACAGGTAATAATGATGTTGAAATAGTAAATTCAGAATCTGAAGATGTTCCAGAAGATGCTTGAGCATAATAATTACTAAAGTATATACCTTCATCTTTTAATCTATTTAAGTTAGGAGCAACTTGTTGTCCATTAAATGTTTGTCTTAATGCTACATTTTGAATACTTTCAGCATGTATTAATATTAAATTATAATCTTTAAACATATTAGTATATTCATTAGATTTATGTGCTTCTTTAATACTATAGTAATCTCTAAATTCTTTTGCTGCATTATCATATCCAAATAATGTATTAAATTTAGCATCTAAACTTTTAAATAAATCATTTAACTGATATGTATATACTCCAAATTTAGAAACTAAGAATTCTCTATTCCATTGTTTAGCAAGCCTTGAATATTCAACAGATGTTACTGTCGCAAAGAATAATGCATATACGCATATAGCAGATATTATTGTACCTGTAAACCTTTTTTTCTTATTTTCTTTTGACGCAACTCTTACATAATGGCCTTTTTTCTTTAATTTAGCATGTACTATAAAAAGTGTTATTATTTGCCATAAAAATATAAAGTCTTTTGGTTGCATTACATTTTTTGTAACTGCATCTCCAACATCTACAACAGTTAGGGAAACTGCAATTAATGAAAAAGACGCAAATGACATATAATATGTATAATAAAGTGAATTAACTATACATATAACATTAAATATTAATGATACTATTAGTAAATACTTAAATCTATTTTTTGGTTTAAATAAATATACAAATGATCCAAGTAATAATATAAGTGCTAAATCAGCAAGTATTGGTTTAATAGCAAAATAATTATGTACAGTAAAAAATCTTAATAACATACCATTTATTAAATTTGTTATTACGAATGTAAAAAATAATATACTTGTATTAAAATAATATTTATAATTAAATTTTTTTATTTTTCTTATAATATTCTTTACTTTTTGTTTCAAAGTGATTACCTCCATAACATTAAAATTATACCATTTTTTATTATAATTTTATATAGTTTTATATAAAATTTATTAATTACTGTAAATCATTTTGATTTTTTAAATAACTCGCATTTATACTCATTCCTAAAACAAATATATAACTAATCAAATAAATCCATAACATTAAAATAATTATATTTGAAGCACCACCATAAAATATATTATATTTTGTTAAATGAGTTATATAAAATGAATAAAGAGCTGTTATTATAACCCATAAAACAGAAGTAAATGCTGCTCCAGTTATTACTGAATCTTTTGGTATAGGTTTATTTGGTGAAATTTTATACATTACTTTTAAATTAATATATATTACAAACATAGTAATTGGCCATTTTAATATATTAAATATATAAATAAAATTATCAGTCATATTAGATACTATTTTAAAATTATCTAATACATGCAATATTCTAGTTCCTAATATAGGAAATATTATTATAAATGTTAATAATAGTATTAATTGTATTGATAATAATATAGATTTTATAGTTATCTTTATAGAATTTTTTTCTCTTATTCCATATATTGTATCCGCAACTCTTATTATTGATTTTGTACCTTTTGATACAAGTAATAACGCAGAAATAATTAAAATCCAAATATTATAATCTATACCTCTTCCTGAAAGAAGCGGCATAATCAAACTACTTGTATTAGCAGGTAAACTACTCTTTACTATTTGAGATATATCATTTATTGAAATAGATACTGTAGAAAATATTAAACCCAAGATTAATATCATTGGAATTAATGATAGTAATAAAAAGAAAGACAATTGTCCTGGTAAAATAGACATAACTGGCTTTCTTATTAATTTTATTATATCGGATAAAAATTTACCCAATTTGTTATTGATTTGTTCCATAATATCACACCTTATGATTATTTATTTTCGTCTGTAGACTCCTTATTAGTCTTTATTTCAAGTACAGCTTCATTAATTGCATCATCAATTGTTTTTACATCATCAAGAATCATACTATAACCTAAAGATGCACCAAATTTATATGGTAAATTTTTAAATTCTTTATATAATCTTCTCATATATGTTATAACCTTTGATTCTTCATAACCAACTAAATATATTAAGAATTCATCCCCATTTGTTCTTACTATATCACTTTGTTCTAATTGATTATTAATTAATATATTTGCTGCTTGTTTTAATACCATATCCCCTTCTTCATGACCATATACATCATTTATATGTCCAATTTTATTTACATTAACAACTATTATTGCTTGTGGATAAATTTTGTTTGCTTGCCATTTTAAATAATTTTGATTTAAATAATGACGATTTTTTAAAGATGTTAAATGGTCAACAAATTTCATTTTATCTTCTTTTCTTATCTTACTTGATATTGTTCTATTTTTAAAATATACAATACTAAATACAGTTAATACAACAATACCAATTATGAAATATATATAAGTTAAATCAATTTTTTTACTATCATTACTAAATTTTAATAAAGCACGAGATTTGTATAAATTTGTATCTATTGTAGATATATAATATTTAAATAAACTTATAAATGTTTTATTTTTATTAGAATTAACTAATATAAAATTAAAATCTGTATCTATTGTATCTTCATATATAACTTTAAAACTACTCAACTCATTATTTTTATAATAATTGTATGTATTATAATCAATTATAACAATACTTTCATCATTTAGTGAATTAAATAATGTAGATGACTTTTTAAACAATTTTACATCTATATCAGTATTATCTTCAATATAATTTGCTAATTTATTATCAAGCATATATACTTTTTGACCTTTTAATGAAACAAGGGAATTCATTGTAGTTGTAGTATTATTAATACTTGTTAATACTGCTAATTTTTCATTATATGGTGAAAAAGTATAATCAAATTTATTAGTTAAATTATTGTATTTATAATAATTAAATGCAACATCAACTTTTCCATCATTTAATGCACTTGTTAAATCATCTAATGAATTAAATTCTTTAACTTTAAAAGTAACTCCCATTGCTTTAGCAAATTCATCTAATATTTCACTGTTAAATCCTATAAAATCATTATTTATTTCAGTTTCATATGGAATATTCTTTATATAACCATAAACATAATCCTTTGACGAAAAATCTGCTTTTGCAACTTCATCTAAACCTTTTTGTTCTATATAAAGTTCAAACAATCTAGAATTATATGAAGAATCAAACTTTTCATTCATCCATCTTATATAATATTTTTTAATAATACTATTTAATACTTTTTCATTACCATTTACACTTAAAACATAATTAGTATAAATATCTGATGCATTATATACTATATAATAGTTATTTTTAAGTGTTTTATCTATATATATATTATTAGGTATAATAGCATATTTAACATCATTTGAATTAAGTGCTGAAACTATCGAATCTATATCATTATATGTATTAAAAACTATGCTATCATTTGTACTCAAAAATTCTTTAATTGTACTTAAATCTGTATCTAATACCCCAATAACTGAATTTTTCAAAGAAGAAAGATCTTTTATTTTTTCACTTTCTTTACTAATCATTACATAATTGTCTTTATATAATAATAATTCATTGTCACTTAATTTAGTTTTATTATTAATCTGAAATGAATAACCACTATCTGAAGAAGATTTACTCATAGAATATGGAATCATATTAAATTTTAAATTAGTTTCTTTTTCGAAGTCATTTAAGAAATCAAAAAATACTCCATCTCCTTCATCTCCAAATAAAGGTAAATCATTAATAACAGATACATCTACAACTGTAGATTTATTTTTTTCTATCCATCTTTTTTCTAATATTGAAAAGACACCTTTTTTATCATTTTCATTTTTTGTATATACACCAATAAAAATTATAGCTATAATTACAACGATTGGTATTAATATAAATAATAATTTCTTTAATCTAGTTTTCTTTCTTTTCTTTTTCATATTTTAACCTACCAAACTATATTATCCTTATTAGAATTCTTATATCCCATTATTGGAAATTGTTTTCTTATTTCTGTAGTTGTTGAACCATCATCATTTGTTATTTGTACTTCTGCGCCTTCTTCTTCTGTTTTAGAAATCATAAATTGAATATCATAAAATCCTTTAACTTTATCTGAAATTTTTTCTAATGAAGAAGCTGCGATAGCCCTTGCATCATCTACAGAAACATCTTTATTTACATTAAAAATAATATTAATTATTTTACCATGCACATTCATTTTTGCTTCTGTTACTTTATCATTATTTTTGATAGAATTTATAATTTTTTCTTTATCTTTATCTGTAAAACTTATATTTTTAATACCATCTAATCTATTTCCATAATTTGATCCTCTACCAGGGAAAAAGATACCTCCTATTATTATTAAACATACTAATAATATTATAAATAGTATTAAAAACATAACAAATTTTTTATTTTTCATTAATTTTTTTATTTTTGATTTCATTATTTTCACCTCATTGCATCCTTTAAATTATATCATATATAATAATTCTTATCAATCACATAACATTTTTAATATTGTTATCAATCATGTTACTATACTTTACATTTAATGTTCCTAATTGATTAATATTAACTGTAATTGTTCTTGGTACATTTGTAATTTTTGCATTATGTGGATAATCAATCAATTCTATTTGATTATTGATTCTATTACCATTTTTTAATATTTCATCTAGCGATAATAATTCTTCTTTTTCTTTTTTAATCTCATTATTTAATTTTTTTTCTTTACCTCTAAAATTTGGATTTACAAATCTCATAATTAACCTCCTAATTTATGGTTTCATCCATAATGGCATTTCTTACATTCTTCCATTCTTCTTCGTCTATTATTGAATCAAAATATATTTCACCATTTTCTTCTCTTATCTTTGAAACATAAGTCTTTATATTATCATTATCTCTTTCATTAAATGTATAAACAATATATTTTTGATTATTATTGAGTTCAAATGCCATAACAACATCAGCTTGAACTTGTGCACCCTGTGAATTAGTAATTAATACTTTCTTATCCATATTTAATTCCCTTTCGTATTCTATGAATTATTATAACATTTTAAGTATAAAAAGACAATAAAAAAGGAAAAGTTTTATTATTTTAAAATATTACTTTTCCCAAGTAAATAATTTTCTAATTCCTCATTAGTTATTTGAGGATTTTCTTTTAAAAAAGTAAGTGCCCTTTTAATCCATACATTTAATAATTTTTCAACATCAGAATTCTTATAATCCATTGACTTTAATTTATCCTCATACATTTTACCATATTTAACAATTATATTTTCTTTTTCACTCATAAAATTACTTCCCATTAATTAAAATAATCTATCATTATCGCATGTTTTACTTCTTTTAAAGTTTGACTTGCTTTTTGTTTTGCTTTATTAGTTCCTTGTTTTAATATTTCATATACTTCATCAATATTATCTTCATAATATTTTCTCTTTTCTCTAATTGGAGTAAGTATTTCTTCAATTATATTATAAAGAACTTTTTTAATTGTTACATCTCCAAGTCCACCAGATGAATATTTTTCTTTCATTTCATTTAAAGTATTAAAGTCAGAATATTTACTTATAAGTTCATCTGTTGAAAATGCATCAAGATAAGTAAATACCATATTACCTTCTATATTACCTGGATCTTCTATTTTTATATGGTTTGGATCTGTATACATACTCATTACTTTTTTCTTAACAGTTTCACTATCATCACATAAATAAATACAATTACCTAGTGATTTACTCATTTTATTATTACCATCTAAACCTGGTAATCTTCTTTGTATTTCCTTTTCAGGAAGAATAGCCTTTGCTTCAACTAAAGTATCTCCATATATTCTATTAAAGCTTCTTACTATTTCATTAGTTTGTTCTATCATTGGAAGTTGATCATCACCAACTGGTATTATATTTGCTTTAAATGCTGTTATATCAGCTGCTTGACTTATTGGATAGCACATAAATCCTACTGGTAAGGATGTATTAAAATCTTTTTGTTTTATTTCTGATTTAACAGTTGGATTACGTTGTAATCTAGATACTGTTACTAAATTCATGTAATAAAAAGTAAGTTCAGTAAGTTCTGATACTTCTGATTGAATAAATATATTTACTTTTTTCGGATCTATTCCAGCAGATAAATAATCTATAGCTACTTCTTTTACATATTCTCTTATTTTTTTAGGATTATCAAAGTTATCTGTTAATCCTTGTGCATCTGCAATCATTACATACATTTCATCATAGTTTCCTTCATTTTGAAGTTTTACTCTATTTTTAATTGATCCTATAAAGTGTCCTAAATGTAAATTACCTGTTGGTCTATCGCCTGTTAAAATTATATTACTCATAAACTTCTCCCTTTTTCTTCATTATAATTTATCATTTGTGTTTGCATCATTTGTTTATATTTTATTTCTTCTTTTAATACTTTTAATTTATTTCTTACTAGTTTTATATAATCAGAAGATAAATATTTTTTATAATTAGAAAGTATCATATTTTCTAATCTATCTATTTCACCTAGTACATATTCACCTGCAGTGTCATCGGTTTCATCATTAAGTACAATGGTTATTTGTTTTAATAATATATTTAATTTTTTATTTATATTCTTTTTAGCAATTGTTTCTATAAAAGAAGGTTCCACTAAAACTATTTTACTAATGGATGATAAATCTTCTTTTTTTACATTGTTTTTAGGTTTAAAATTAAATGTATCATTTATATTTATTTCTTCTATTTTCTTTTTAGAATAATCTTCTATTAAAGTAAAATTTCCTATTTTTTTTCTTTTCTTTTCATATTTTTCTATTAAATCAGGTCTTTCTTTTTTAGTTTTCTTTAATGCCTCTTCTTTTCTATAGTTTTCTATTTTTTCATGATCTCCTGATAGAAGTACATCTGGTACTTGCATACCTCTAAATTCTCTAGGTTTAGTATATTGTGGATAATCTAAAAGGCCATCATTAAATGAATCCTTTATATGAGATTCTTCTTTTATTACCCCATCTACTAGTCTAGACACACTATCAATTAGAACCATTGCTGGAAGTTCTCCACCTGTTAAAACATAATCGCCTATTGATATTTTTTCATCTACTATTGTATTAATTCTTTCATCAAATCCTTCATAATGTCCACATAAAAGAATTAAATCTTCTTCTTTTGAAAGTTCATATGCTTTTTCTTGGGTTAATGTTTTACCCTCTGGAGATAACATTATTACTTTTGAATTTTTACTTTTTACATCTTCAACTGCTTTAAATATTGGTTCACACATTAAAAGCATTCCTGATCCACCACCATAAGGTGTATCATCTACTTGATTATGTTTATTATTAGCATAGTCTCTTATATTATGAATGCTTATATCTATTTTTTTAGAATCGATTGCTCTTTTTATTATTGATTCGGATAAAAATCCATCAAACATATTAGGAAATAATGTTAAAATTTTAAACTTCATACTATACCACCAGACTTTACATATATCGTTTTATTATCTATATCTATATTTTCTATAAATTCATCTACATATGGAATTAATATTTTATCACCCACTCTAAGTACTTCATTAGCAGGTGTATCAATGATTTCTGTAATAATACCTATTTCTTTATTATCTGATATTACTTTAAAATCTATTAATTTTCCTGAATATATACCATTATCTAGTATTAAATCATCTTCATTTATAAACACTTGTGAACCTTTTAAATATTCTATATCATTTATATTATTTATATCATTAAATGTAACCATATCATATATTTTATGAAATCTATAAGTGTTTATAGTAAATTCCTTTTTATCTTTACCTATGTAAAGTTTCATACCTTTAGTAAATACATTTTTTTTATGTCTAAAGTTTGATAAAATTCTAATTTCTCCTTTTAGTCCATGTGTATTTACATATTTACCAACATTTATATATTTCATTAAATTCACCTACTTTAACTGATATAAAATAATTGAAGTAGCAACTGCGACATTTAAACTTTCACAGTTTTCATTCATATCTATATATATTCTTTCATCTGATAAATCTGATATTTCTTTTGAAACACCATTTCCTTCATTACCCATTATTATAACATATTTATTAGAAGTTTTTATATTTTTTAATTCTTTTCCATCATTTACATCTGTAGTAAATATCTTATATCCTTTATCTTTTAATTTAATTATATTATCTTTTAAATCATCTCTTATTATATTGATATAAAAATTCATCCCTTGACATCCTCTTAAGACTTTAGAATTATATAAATCAACACTTGTTTTACTTAAGATAATAGTATCCACATCAAAAGCAAGAGAACTTCTAATAATAGTTCCAAGGTTACCTGGATCTTGAATATTATCCAGCATTAATACTTTATTTCCTATTTCTTTTTCTTCATTATATTTACATATACCAATTATATTATAAGGGGTTTCAAGTTCTGATAAATATTTCATAACTTGTTTTGTAACATATATAGTAGGTACATTAATATCTACTTCTTCATTATATAAGGCAATTACTTCAAGTAAATTCCCAGAATGATATGCTTCATTAACTAAATGAATTCCTTCAACTATAAATGTTTTAGTTTCATCTCTATATTTTTTTTGATGTAATTTTTTAATTAATTTTATTTTTTTATTATCTATTGACTCTATTAACATTCTCTCATCTCTTTTCTTATTTGTTTATAATTGGGTTCATTTTGTGAAACTAATTTCCAAAATTCTTTACTATGATCAAAATGAATAAAATGAGAAAGTTCATGAACAATTACATAATCTAAATATTTTCTATCCATATATATTAAATTATAATTAAGTGTTACTTTTTCTAAGTTTTTATTACATACTCCCCATCTTGTTTTCATACTTCTAATAATTAGTTTTGGATATGGTATATCTTCTGTAAATGTATTATATATTGTATCTAATCTTTCTTTAAATACTTTTTTTGCTTGTTTATTATACCATTTAGTAATATCATCTTTAGAATTTATATATAATATATCATCTTCTAAATATGGTCTTTTTATATTAGATTTTACTATATCTATTCTTTGTCCTAAAAAATAATATCCATCTTTTTTAGATTGCTTTTTTTCTTGTAAATTAATCATTTTAATAATTGATTCTCTATTATTTTCAATTAAATTTTTAATAACAATTTTTGGTGTTAAAAATGAAGTAGATACATATATTTTTAAATCATCTTTTACTCTTATATATGTATTCTTATTATTTTTCTTTTCGACAATTATTTCATAAGTTTTTCCATTATATTTAAAATCCATATTTATCACCATTTATATTTTATCATATTAATTATCTAGTTGTCATTTTTAAAATATACTCATCTATTATTTCTTTTCCACTTTCTAATTTTTGTGTAAAGTCAAAATATGCTTTTGCAAGTGCATAATAGTTTTCTTCTATATCTTCATCCTTTTCTATAAATCCAGTATAATGAAGTAAATCTAAATCATTTGCTGTTTTAGAACATTCATATAAGAATATTTCATTATCAAGTTGACTTATTAATTGGCTAATTGTCATGCCTCTTTGTAATCTTCTATAATATACCCCAGATAGAATACTGAAGCTCTTTATTCGTTGCAAGTAATAATTTCTATTTTTCATATTTTCTCCTTAAGTAGTAATAATTATATTATAATTATTGTTTTAAATTTGTAAAGAAAAAGAAGAAAAATTAATTTTTCTTCTTTTGATAAATTATTAATTTTTTATTAATACAACCCTAACAATAACAGAACCAACTGTTTGTGAAACATCAGACATAAAAGCAATATTATTAGCTTGGTAATAAGGTGTAAAACTTGCTGTTGCACCTGACCAACCTATTAATGTTACTGAAATAACAGTATAACCACTTTGAGTATATGATTCTTGTAATTTATAATATGCACCTGATCCTGACTTTGTAGTTATTGCTACATTAGAATATGATCTATCAACATATTTAACATGTTTAATACTATCTCCATTTATCTTAACTCCGTTAGTTGCTACTAAATTTAAAGTTTTGTTGCTATCTTCGATAATTCTTGCTGTATAATCAGCTGATGAATTATTGTAATGAAAATCAATATAACCACCATTCCCAGCTGATGATCCAGGCATTAACTCAATATTTGTTGGATTTGATGACATTTTATTATTTAATTGGGTTTGAACATTACTTGTTACTGTATTAAGATATTCTAATTGTGTACTAGTTGTTCCAGATACTGCTACTTTACCATTTGCATTACTGATTAATGCTCTATTTGCTGTTAAATTACTTTCAGTAATAGTTGTTGCTCCTCCTGTTATTTCATCTTGTTTATTATTTTCTAATGAAGTTACAGTGCTTTCTAAATCAGTAACTCTAGTATTGATACTACTATAATCATTAGCATCTTGATATAATTCGTCAATAGCCCCTTGAACATTATCAGAAGAAATACCAGAAGAAGAATTATCAAAAGAGACTTCAGAAGAAGAATATAAATAATTAGCAGCAAAAACAGAAATAATACTACTAAAGAAGATAGAAACAACACCAATAAGAAAAACAATTCTTTCTTTATTATATGAAGAAAGAACCTGGGTTTTAATAAAACGTTTAAGACTCATATAAAATACCTATAATATCTAATATTACTCCCCCCCCCGGGGATACTTTTTTTTAAAATAAAAGAAGAATTAAATTAATTTAATTCTTCTAATATTAGTGGTAATATTTGTTTTTTTCTTGATACTAAACCATCTATATAATGAGTTTGTTTAATATTGTCTATATTATATGCTGATTCTAATATATTTTTAGCATCTTGCGTAAATAATAAGTATGAACCATTTTTTATAATATCTGTTACTAATAATATAATAAACATATATCCTTCTTTTTGTTTTATTTCGTTTAATTCATTTAAATAATTATCTAATTCATTAAATATTCTGTCTTTATCTAATGTAAATACTTGCCCTACTGCAAATTTTTTATTATCATGTGGAAATGTTTTAAAATCACTTTTTATTACTTTATTAATTGTTAATCCTTCAAGAGATGTACCTGCGGTAAACATTTTATATGCATAATCTTTATAATCTACACCTGCGATTTTTGATAATTCTTCTACTACATTTTTATCTAAAGGTGTGGTTGTTGGACTTTGAAGACATAATGTATCTGAAAGTATACCTGAAAGCATTATACCTGCGATTTCTTTTGGAATTTTTATATTACCTTCTTTATACATTGTATATATAATTGTGTTGGAAGATCCTACTATCATATTTCTAAAATTAATTGGCATACTTGTATTAATATTACCTATTTTATGATGATCCACAATCTCAAGAATTTCTGCTTCTTCAAGTCCATCTACACTTTGATCAATTTCTTGATGGTCAACAAGCATTACTTGTTTCTTATTTTTCTTTAATATATCTGTTACTCTTAATAAACCTAAGCATTCATTCTTACTATTTAATATTGGATAGTTATTGTGCTTAAGTTTTTTTGTTGCTTCTTTAAAATAATCATAATAATCATTTTCATGGAAAATTTTTGATTCATCTTGATTCATGATTGTTCTAACACTATTTGATAATCCAATTAATTTTGATGTGTAAAATGTATCATACGAAGTAGTTATAATATTAACTTTATTCTCTTTTGCTTTTTGTATATGTTCATCACATATTTGTCCATTACCTGTGATTATTAATAATTTAATTTTTTTATCAATTGCTTCTTCTATAATACTATACCTATCTCCTACAATTAATATATTATTTTCTTGTAAATCTACACTATTTATAAATGTAGTACTTCTATATGATGCGGTTAATATTTTACCTATTATTAAATCATCAAATTTTAATACTTCTTTACCATTTATTGCACTAACAATATTATTATAAGATGCATCTAATTTATTAAAATCACCTTTTATTAATTCTTTTGCAATATTTTGAATAGTTACTATACCTTTATATTTATTGTTGTTATATATAATTGGTGTCCCTGTAACTGATTCTTTTATTAAATAATTATAAGTATTAATTATTGATTCATTTTCATCTATAAATAAACCTTTATGATATTCTAAATCTTTTAATTGTAATTTAACATCGTTTAAATATTGTGGTTCTTTTTGGTTAAAATAATTTAAAACAAATTTAGTTTCTTTGGATATATGTCCAAGTACACGGGCTTCAGTATTTAATCCTTGTTTATTTTTTAAATATGATAAACTAATTGCAGCACATACAGCATCTGTATCTGGATTTTGATGACCAAATATATATATTTTATCCATTTTTTCATTCTCCTTATACTAAATTCATTTTATTATTTATTATTATTTTTTGTCAATAACTATACTTATTTTTGACTATTTTTATACATATATGCATATTCTTTTTTACAATTATTTCTATCAGTATATGGATCTAAAAAACTTCTAGTACTTATTATTTTATGATCTTTTAAATCTAAATTTTCAAATGATACAAATCCTTGTATCTTACCATTTTCATTTAATAGTTTTTTATATAATTGTTCTTTTTCTAATAGTTTTTTTATATCTGAATGTTCATTAAATTCATATGATAAATTAATTAAATCAAATCGATTTTCGAATATTACATTAGTTATATTAGTATCATTAATTCTTAAAACAGTTAACTTATTATTCTTTAGCACATCATCATATTTACCTAATAAATAATTTTTAACATACATATCATATATTTTCTTTTCATATTTTTGTTTTTCTATTAATTTAGATATTGATATATTAGATTTTAAACAATGATTATATAATTCATCAAAGAAATATCTTGTTTGGTCATCTAAATTATCTTTAATCATGTCATAATATTTTTTTGATAAGATTTTACCTTTTTTTCCATAATCTTCAAATATATAATCCATATATTTTTTTCTTTCAATATTATGCATTTGTACTAGTAATTTTAAAAAATATCTATCAAGTTTATTTGTAGAAAAACATGTTACGATAGAATTATATGAAAGTAAATCTAATATCTCATCTAAAGAGTTTATTCTAGAAAGTACTTCTTTATTATTTAATTTATATTTTTTAAAGTGTTTTAATGAATGGTTTGGAAATATTTTTACTTTTTTATATTCAGGATTACTTTCATCGCCATATAGAATTTTAATTACATTTTGAATATCAATATCAACGGTCATATAAAAACCCTCCTTTATGAGGGTTATTATAACATGTTTTTATTAATTAGTCTTTATATTTCGAATCTATTCCTAGATATTCTTCAAGTGTTAATCCACTAGAAAAAACTTTTTTAGCTAGATCTTTTCCTAAATATCTTAAATGCCAAGGTTCATATTTATAACCTGTTATCTTTTCTTTACCTTTTGGATATCTTAATATAAAACCATATTTATAACAATTCTTTTCTATCCATATTGCTTCTTTTGTACCTTCAAAAGATGAATCTATTATATTTAAGTCCATTGCATATCCTGATTGATGTTCAGAATGACCTGGTCTTGCTGAAAAAGTATCAGCCTTTTCTTTACCATTTTGTTTTACATAATTATTATATAGTTCTTCTTGAGTTTTATATGATCTATATCCAGATTGTATCCATAATGTAATTTTATCTTTTGAAGCTGCTTGTCTCATTTCTTCAAAAGCTTTTAAAGCATCGTCGTTTATTTTACCTGGATCATAATCTTTTGGAAGTGAATATGTTTTATTTGCAATTAATATACCATTCACATATGTAATACCATTTTTAACTTCTATATTATTTTTTTCTTCTTTAACAGTTATAGTTGCAGTTTTTGTTATATTTTGATAAGTATGTTTTATTGTTATTGTACTTTTACCTGCTTTTTTTGCAACTATTTTTTTATCTTTATTTATCATAAATATATCACCTATATCAGTATATTCATAATCTTTTATAGTAGCAACTTCTGGAACATATTTTATATTTAAATTAACTATAGAACCAGAATTAACTGTTGAATTTTTTATTTTTATATCATCTAATTTTATATATGTTATAAAATATCTTTCATATTGTTTTTGTGGTTTTATAGTAATTGTATTTTCTACTTTTTCTGCTAAATCTATTTGATTAACTCTATTATCATTTCTAACACCATATACATCTACAATATGATTTTTAGTTAAATATTTTGGAAGTGTTATTTCTACTTTAGAAGATTTTTTAACTATACCTTTATTTTCAATAAATAAAGATTTTACTTTAGGAAAGTTATCAAAATGTAATCTTTTGTTATAAGTTTTAACTGTAATATCCATATTTTTTTCTACATTTTTGGATTCTAGATATACTTTAGTGTTTTTATTTTTTATTACAATAGAAACATTGTCTGATTTTATTAAATCAATTGTTTTATTATAAATTCTAAGTTTTTTATATTTTTTATTTATTAACGCATCTTTTGCGGATGATTCTACAACAGTATTATAAACTTTATTATTATATAAAATATAATTTGTTAATTTTATAACAAATACAATAAACAATATAATAAATAATACTATAAAGACTCTATTCCATCTTATTCTTCCTTTTCGCCTTCTTCTACCCATAAAAACACTTCCCTATTTTCAATTATATTATAACACTTTATAAAAAAAAAAGAAAGAATTATTCTTTCTTATAGTTCTACATTATGATATACATTTTGTACATCTTCTATATCATCAAGCATATTAAGTAATTTATCAAACATTTCTTTATCTTCATCATTTTCTAATGTAACTTTATCAAGTGGTACCATAGCTATTTCATCAACTTCTAAATCAATTTCTGAATTAATACTAATTAATGCTTTTCTAATATTATTATATTCTTTAGCTTCACCTGTAATAATTACTACATCATCATCTGTTTCTATATCTTTAACATTAACATCATTCATCATTAAACTTTCAAATAGTTCTTCTTCAGTGTATCCTTTAACTGCGAATATTGCTAAGTTTTCATAAAAATGTGATACTGAGTTTTCTACACCTAATTTACCTTTACATTTTGTAAAAGCTGCTCTTACAAAACCAACTGTTCTATTAACATTATCAGTAAGACAATCTACAATTAATGTACTACTCCCTGGTCCGAAACCTTCATATCTACAAGATGTATAATTTTCATCTACACCTGAATTTACTTTATCAATTGCTCTTTTAATTATATCTGATGGCACTTGGCTTTTTTTAGCTTGATCCATTAGTCTTTTTAAATTTGCATTAGAATCTGGATCAGTACCACCATTTTTAGCAGCCAAATATATTTCTTTAGCAAAATTAGAATATAATTTTGCTTTTATGGCACCATTTTTTTGAATAGATGCTTTTCTTACTTCATATGCTCTTCCCATAATTTCACTCCTTTTTAACTTAGTATATTTTACTATACAAGGTTAATTTTTACAACTATTTATTTTCTAATTTTTTATTAATAAACGCTTCACATGATTCAAGTGATTTTTTTTCTAAATCATATTTAATTTTTTTCTTTTTGACTTTTAATTTTTTATTTTTAATTACTAAGTCAAATAAATATTCTAATAACCATGGATTTTTAACAAGTACAGGTCCTAGTGTGTTTGTAAATATCACATTATTTTTAATAATACCTTCATCGCCTTTACCATTATTTCCATAACCATAAATAACTTTACCAAATGGTTTTTCATCTTTTATATCTATATCTATCATTTGTATTTGCGGACCTACTATTTTCATTTTTTTAAATCCAAAATATAAATCATCACCTAGTACATATTCTCTTTCTTTAATATCTGCATCAAATATATTTAATCCTTTAAAAGATGTACCATCAAGTCTTTGTATATTATTTGAGAATAATGCCCCTGTTGTACCTGTTACAAATATTATTTTTTTATCTTTTATATATTTTTTTAAATCATTTATTTGATTTTTTAATACATTTGAAAGTACTTCAATTTCCTTTAATTGTCCAGCGTTAAATAAAAGTATATCATATTTATCAAATTCTACTTTTTCATCTAAATCATCAAGTCTATCTATTTTTACTTTTAAACCTAATTTTTTACCTATTACTTCAAAAGCCTTAGCATTAGCTCTTTCACCATGAAGATTAAGTATATCAGGATACATCCATAGTACATTAATCATTGTTTTCACCTTCTTTATTAAAGAATGCTTTTATTTTATGATATGGTTTCATACCAGTAATAATATATATTGTTTCTGATTTTAATTTATCTATATCTTCAAAAATAAGATCAAAATCATCTTCTACATCATATACTTTCAATTTTTTGTTATCAACTCCTGCGTATAACATTCTATTAGCAGTTTCATATGATGCAGTTTTTGAAAAACATACATATTGTTCTACATCTGTTTCTACAATTTTCTTAAAGTCACAATCAAAGAAATAAAATGTATTATTATATGCTGGTTTAAAGTCTTTTATTTCATAAAGTCCCATATAAACGGCTTTTTTATTTTTATCTCTTGCGATTGTATCAAGTGCATTTTGAAGTGTTTCTGGATTTTCTTGTTTCATTCTTAAATATCTAATAGTCTTACCATGATAAAAATAAGTTTCTCTTCTATCGGCTGGATTTATAAATGATAAAAATCCTTCTTCTATAGTATTAGCATCTATATTAAATCTTTTACACACTGATATTACAAGTGCATAATTATACATCATAAATGGATTTGCATATTTTACTTTATATGTATCTTTTCCTTCTTTAAACGATTTGTTATCAAAGTCAACATCAGTAATTAAAGTATCTACTTTTGTATTTGATTTATAACCACAATGACTGCATTTAAATTTACCAATATTTTCTATATTATAATATTCATATTCTATTTTATGAGAACATTTAGGACATGGACAAGTAACATCATAGAAATCATGTTTTTCAAATGTTTTTGAGTTTCTTTCTAAAGAAAAATAAATACTTTTATTTACATAATCTTCTAAACTTCTACTTCTAACTTCTTCATTATTTACATATAAAGTTACATCTTTATTTAATGAATTTTTAAACATTTGATAAATAAAATCTGGGTCACCATTTCTTTGTACTTGATCTTTTTGAAGATTAGATATACATAAGTTTTTCGCTGGTAATACTTTAAATATATTTCTTAGACTTCTTTCATCTATTTCAAGCACTAAAAATTCTTTATTAAATTTACCAAATATATTGGAATTTTTAATAAGTGTAGTAGCAACTCCACTCATCATATTAGCGCCTTCCACATTAGAAGCAATATTTTTTCCTGATGTTTTTAATGTATGATAAAGTAAATTAGTAGTTGTACTTTTACCATTTGTACCTGTTACAAAAAAAACTTTATTATAATCTATATTAGTAAAATATTTTACAAAATCTTTTTGAAAGAAAATTGCTGTTTTACCTGCAATCATTGATCCTTGCTTATGAAATAACTTACATAATAATAAACCAAATTTTGTTCCTAAAAGAACTATAAAAAACCATATTTTTCTCATATAATTACTCCTTATTCTACTATCTTTTTATTATTTTCTTTATACACCCTTTTTATACTAGAATCTATTAAAGTTGGTTTTATATAAAAATATAAGTCATCATTTACATTATATTCCTTGCCTGTTATATCAAGCATTACATCATGCATTCCTATTTGACCAATTACATTCATATTATTAATAGTATAATAATCTTTTTTAAATAATTTTTTTGTATCTATTAATAATCTTTTAACCTTGCTTTTAAACATAAATCTCTGTTCTATTAATGTTTTACCTATACCATCAAAGTATCCTGTTGGAAGAACTGCAAGTGTCATATTTCGTTTAACTTTATAACTTTTAGCATATCCTATATAATCACCTTTTTTTACATCTATTATTTTAGTTATATGAGTATGAAATGTACCTATTTTCTTTAAATCTGTTTTAATACCTGTTGCTTGTCCTATAAAAGCAGAACCTATTCTTGCAGCATTTAGATGCATATTAGGATATTTAAAATAACCGGATGAATTGCATATATGTTTTAATTTAAAATCAATATTGTTTTCACTTAATTTGTCAATAACATTTATAAATCTTTTATATTGAAGTTCACTAAATTTACTGTTTTTAGCAAGTGAATTTGATAAATGTGAATATATTCCATAATATTTAATTTTTTCAGTATTATTAATAGTATTAATAATTGATTCTATATCATTAAATTTATATCCATATCTATTTAATCCAGTATCTATTTTAATATGTGCATAAATTTTTTTGTCTTTCTCTTTAGCAATTTTATCTATTATTTTAGCTTGTCTAATTGAATCTATTGTAAATATTATATCTTTATCAATTAAATCATTAACTATTTTTTCATCAGAATAAGGTGTTAATAAAAGTAACTTATCAGTAAAGTATTTTCTAAATTCAATAACTTCAGCATATGATGCCACAGCAAAATATTCAATATCCATATCTTTTAATATTTCTACATACTGTTTTAAATCACAGCCATAAGCATTTCCTTTAACTACCGCTATTATTGTATAATTTTCTTCTTCTTTTGATTTAATTACATTTATATTATGTACTAAATCTTCAATATTAATTATTAATTCGTTCATAAAAAACTCCTTTAATTATATAATCTTAATTTATTTAAGACTTTATATATTTTACTTCCAAATGGAAAGTTTAATATCTCTTCTTTAGTAAATACTTTTAATATAACAATGAACATAAGGTATATAAAAGCACCTACTAATATACATGTTAATGTAAGAATAGTATTTCCTATTACATTACCAAGTGTATATTGCATGATTAATATAACTGTTGCCATAATAATTGCAGATATAACTGGTTTTATTATTGATTTATTTATATCTACTTTAAAATCAATAGATTTCTTTAATGTAATATATATTATTAAGAATGTTATTAACTGACAAATAAATGAACTAATTGGTGCTCCATACATTCCTATATTTGGATTACTTATTAATATCATATTTAATACTATTTTTACTGCACTTCCACATAATAATGCAATTGCAGGTGTATACATTTTACCAAGTCCAAATAATGAACCTTGAAGTGTATGATTAATTGCTACTATTATCATTGTTACAGATGCAATTTGAAGTACAAGTGCACCATCTGATGCATTTGGATAAAGCATTTTAAGTATTGAATCAGAAAGTGTAATAAATCCTACTGCACAAGGAATTATTATAAATAATGATGTCGCAATTGATGATGATATTTTTCTTGCTGCTTCTTTAAAATTCTTTTTAGAAATTAATGATGTTATCTCTGGAATAAGTGCAAAATAGAATGATAAATTAACAGCAAGTGGTAAATTAACAAGTGTATCTACTTTAGATAAAATACCAGCTGCTTTCATTGCTTCTTTTTCAAGTAATGTTTTAGTTGGAAGTATATTACTATATGCAATTTGAATACAATTACTAACTGTCACTGTATCTATAAAGGATGTAACAACACTAATAACTGATCCTATAGTAAGTGGTATTGCAGTCATTATAATTAGTTTTGCAATTTTTTTATTTTCTTCTTTATTTATGATAACTTCATCATTTGATTTTTCTTTATACTTTTTAATATTCTTTTTATAAAATAATAATAGATAAGAAAATGATATTAATACAGCAAGAGTTGTAGATACATTACCTCCTGCAGCCATTATATATGCATCTTTACCTACCAAGGAATATACAAATGTTATTGTAAGTATACAGTTAAATAATTGTTCTAAAGATTGTGATGTTGAAGATGCTTTCATTGTACCAAGTCCAGCAAAATATCCTCTTATAACAGCAGATACACATACAAAGAAAATAGCTGGAGAAAGAACCCATAATACATATTTTACATCTGGAACATTTAGTATATTAGTTGCTACAAATTTACCTCCAAATAATAATAGCAATGAACATATTAATCCAATAAGACCAAATACATACATAGATATTTTAAATATTCTATGTGCCTTATTATATTCTCCTTTAGCTACTTTAGCAGATACAAGTTTAGATACTGCACCTGGTATACCTTGAGATGATATTATTAAAAGTACAGCATATACTTGATATCCCGCTGAATAATAACCATTCCCAAGATCCCCAAATCCTTTTACATTTGTAATAGCAAGTCTATATACAAGACCTAATACTTTAATTAATATATTCGAAGCCATCAACATAAATACATTGCTAGCAAATGAAGTTTTCTTTTTATTTTCCATATTTTCACTCTTTCTTAATACTTATATTATATAATAAAAATGAGCAAAAACAAAGTACTTTACATATTATATTTACACTATTCATAAAATTTAATATGAATAATACTAATAATGATAATAATTTAATAAATTTAAATGTTTTATCTTCTATTTTATTTATTATAGGTTCATTTATAAGCCTATCAATAACTCTTGATGAAAAAAGAAATATAAATAATCAAAAAAAGATATATTCAAACGAAGAAGCTTTAAATATATCTTTTTATAATAGAATACTAATTTTAATAGCAGTTTTAATATCATTATATGTTGGATTTAGTAATTATAAAAGTGAAAAAAATAATACAAGAGCAAAATATAAAAGCTCACTTTTACTAACTACAAATATATTAACTGTTATAAGCGCCTTAATTATTCTATATGTTTCTTATTTAAATAAACAAGATCAATCATTAACAGTATCAGATGTAGAAAATCCATTAATATAATTAATAATAAATAAAAATAACAAGTTAAAAACTTGTTATTTTTTATTCAGTAATCAATTCTAATAGCTTGAATTCTAGCAGTAGTAGATAAAGTAGAACCACTATTTTGATAAGCACAAACATAATAAGTTCTTGAAGCACTATGATTAAGTATTTGTTGTGCATTAACAAAAGTTTGTCCACCATTAACTGCATTTACAGCATTAGAACCTAAAATACCAGTACCAGATGAACAAGAAGAATCAGTAAACAAAGCAGCATATCTTCTACCAGTAGCATTAGTTGCAAAACGAACATTAAAATATACAAACCAAGTCCCAGCAGATAAAGTTATACTTCCCACACTTTTATCTGTCGCGTTTGCAAGATTAACTGCATCAGGATTTACTCCGGCAAATTCTCCAATCTCTTTCCCATTCACCATCACCGGATTACCCAGCAAGTTAAGTTTTCCTTGCCCAGCAGTACCAGCTGAATTTCTAGCATCTAAACGTACTGTCTCATCACCTGGTTGAAAATATAACAATCCTCTTTTAGTATCATTACTATCAT
>JAFUBW010000002.1 GCA_017459965.1 Bacilli bacterium | reverse complement strand
GACCGGATAGGATAACAAATCCGGTATGCCCAAAATTAAAGTGGCTGCAATGGGACTAATTAGTCCCGCCTGAAAGGCTGGGTTTCAGAATAGTCCCAAGCCATCAATAATTTTTTTATTAAATTAATATATTTTATGATTGATCTTCGTTTTTCATTGGCCCATCAATTTTTTTAATTAAATTAATATTTTTAGGTAAATTAACTATTAAATTAGGTTTATTTGATTTAATTACTTTAATTATTTCATTTATATTATTATCATTAATTAAATTAATATTATTTTTATAAATATCTTTTAATACATTAAATATAATTTTTTTAATTATGAATTTGTCCATTTCCTTAATATATTTAATATTCAATTTATTATCTATATAGTATTTATCTAATAACTCATTAATTTTATTATTTATAAAATTATGAGAATCATTTAATTCTTCTGAAAATTTAATAAATTTTTTATGTACATTTTTATCTTCTTCTTTTAATTTAGGTAATATATATTTTCTGTATCTATTTCTAGTATATTTATCACTTTCGTTAGTTTTATCTTCTCTATATTCTATATTATTATCATAAGCATATTTATATAATTCATCTTTAGTTAAATATATTAAAGGTCTTAATATACTATAACTATCTCTAATACTTACTTTTTCAAAACCAGAATATCCATTTATTGATGATCCTCTTACTATTCTCATTAAAATAGTTTCCATTAAATCATCACCATGATGTGCGGTTAATAAATATTTAGCATTATACTTATTAATTATGTTTTCAAAAAAACTATATCTTCTTTTTCTAAATTCAGATTCTAAATTACCTTCAGTTATTTTATCAAGTACAATACCTTCAAATACTATATTATTATCCTCACAATATTTCTTAACAAATTCATATTCTTCAAAAGATTCTTCCCTTAAATTGTGATTTACATGAGCACATACTATATTAACATTATATCTTTTAACTATATCAAGTAAACACATAGAATCTACACCACCTGAAATAGCACATACTATAGTAATATTATCTTTTAAATAATTATCTAAAAAATTAATAGTATCTTTCATATAAATCACCTCATTTCTCAAACACAAATATTATATCATAAAATAAAAAAATAGATATAATCTATTTTAAATAATTTCATATTCTTTAGATAATATTCTTTTATCAGAACAATATTCATTATAAATTTATTATCTTTTTTACATATTATTATTCCTATTGTTTTATCTTCATTTATTGTTTTTATATTTTTATTTATATAATTCATATATGTATGTATTTGACCAATATGTTTTTTTAACTCAGTTACTTTTAATTCTATTACTACATAACATCTATATTTAATATTATATAAAAGAAGATCAATATAATTATATCTATTACCTATTTTTATTTTATATTCATTATCTATAAAAGTAAAACCACTTCCTAGTTCTTTTAAAAATGATGGTATATCTTCAAGTATTAATCCTTGTAATATTTTTTCATTAATTTTTTCATAATTATTTTTATTATTTATAATTATTGGATTTTTTATTAAATCTTCTATTTTATCTTGTTCTTGATTAACTAGTTTATCTTTTGTAGAATTTGGTAATCTTTCATATTCTTTATTCTTAATTATTTCCTCTAATTGCCTTTTTGATAAATTTCTTTTTGATGTTTAATCAATATAATAATAAATTGCATTTTTATTTTTTATTGATAAAAGTACTAAATAATGAGTCCATGTTAATTGTGTCATCACTGGTGACACTTTTTCATTATTAAAGACCTCATAAAATTGTTTCATTCTAAATAGTGTTCTTTTATTATATTTCTTACCTACATCTATCATTAATTTTTCTGAATATTTACCAACAATATTTTCTCCATAATGTTTACCTGCTTCACTTAATATTTTACCTACTTCAAAATATGTTATTACTCTATGCCTTTCTTTTGAATAATCCTTTACTTTTCCATATATTTCATCATCTATTAATTTATTTTTAATTTCATCATAATAATTTATATTAATCACCTCCTACTTTATATATTCGTTAAAAAATAATAAAATTCCCCTAAAAAATTAAAAAAAGTTTCAAAATTGAAACTTTTCTTTATATATTGTTAATAACAACTTATTACTCCAGATGTAGATAGGCTACATGTATATCCATTATATCCACAAGTCATAGCTCCATAATACCAGACAGAACATGTTTGAGTAGTTGAACTATTATAACAATTTAACGAATCAGATGTTAGATCACAAGTACCTGAACCTAACAAACCTTCTAATTGCGTTTTTAATGCTTTTGTTTTTGTTCCATTAACATTAATTTGATCATCTGAAAAATCTACATTACTTTCATTAAAGCATACTGTTTTATTAGAATTGACACCACATACTTGTTTAACTCCATTTGATGTACTTTCTCTTACATAAAATTTCCAAGATGAATTTAATGTTGTTGTCCCTGAAATATTTGGATAATAATACTTATATGGAATATATTCCCACATAGCATATAATGTAATACTTGAATCTGGTGTTATTGTTGCACCATTTGCGTATGATGTTCCACTTCCATCTTCTTTTGTATTCCATCCTGTAAATGTATAATTTGTTCTTGTAAATGTATTTGTAGTTAATGTAACTGAATCACCAGGTATAACTGTTAAACTTGACATTGTTCCTGTACCACCATTTTTATTAAAATTAACATCATATTTAGTTGTAAAATTCAAATTAATATCAGATTTTTTAACATCTATAACTGGACGAACACCAAATAAATTTTCATAGCCTGGATTTATGTAGAATTTAGCATATCTAGAATCTATACCATATATTGAATTAGCTGACGATGCAGGAGTTTCACTCCAAAATCCCCTACTACCTAATTCTGGTGATGAGAATTGTGTGTTTTCATACAAGAAAATAGCATCACTAAGATCCTCTTTATATGTAATTAATCTCGCTGAATACCCTTTATAACTAAAGTCCGATGGTAAATTTCCACTAGATGTTGATGTTAGCATTTCATAAGTATTTAGATTTACAGAAAGAATCTGTCTTTTATTTTTATATAAACCTATATCTTGCCATAATGTAGTATCTGGAAGTTGAAGCATAGCTGTTCTTGGTCCGTGCCAATTTTCATTTGATGAATCATATGTATATGAAGTTGTATTACTTGGTGAACCAGCTGATACATTATTATAATATACAAGTGTTGCATAATCACTATTAGTAGTTTGAGTCGATGTATTATAATAATCACTTATATAATAGAACATTTCATTAGTTGGATTATATGTTCCGTCTCCATTAACATCGCATATAAATGCATCTCCTGTTGAAAGTGTTCCTTCAGTACCTGATTGCCCATATGTTATTGTTGATGTACCCTTACTTCCACCTTCATAATATCCATAAGAATAACAATTAGATCCATTATTATAAGCAGTTTGAGTACATGTCTCAGTATGAAGTTGTGAAGGTGTAGCTCTCTTACATAGATAATCGCTACCTTCACTTCTTGCACCTGCTCTTGTAAGTAATCTTGATATATTATCAAGTGCACATTGTGCAGTTTCACAAGTCATACCAGTTTGTGTATTATCATAATATAAATCTACTGCTCTTACTCTTTGCCATATAGCATATAATGTATCATCTTCTGTTAAAGTAATTTGTTCTTCATCTTCATATTCTACTTCACCAGTAGATGATGTTGACCATCCCATAAATTTATAACCTGTTTTTGTATATGTATTAGGATTTAATGCTGTAGCGGTATTATAAGATATTGTTTGATTAGACATTGTTCCTGTACCACCATTAGCATCAAATGTTACTGATACATTACTTGGATGTGCAGTTGCTGTTAATGATGTTTGTTGCGTTATTACCACAGTTGTTGATGCACTATTTACATTTGCTGGCGTATTACCCGATTGAACAATCCATTTATCAAATGAATAATCAGTAGTAAAACCACTGGCACCAATATTTGCTGATTGACCTGATAAGTAAATACCTCCTCCTAATAATACTGTTACATGTGGACTGTTATTCAAAGTTAATGTATAATAATTAACTATAGAAGTAGCATTATTAATTATTCCATCTGTACGAGTTATTGTTATAGTATTACCTGTATCAGCTAATGTTACTGGGCTATTTCCACTTTTGCCAGCATATATATTATATGTACCTGGTAATATATTGCTGAATTGTGCCGTGTTCCCCGATGATACAATTGTAGATTTCATTTCCATAGAATTTAAATAAAGAGCTACTTTCATTCCACTATCATTATAAGCTGAACTATCTTTATTTATAGTTACTGCAATTGTGTTTTTAACTGTCACAGTATATATTTTTACAACTGCACTATTATAATTTGTTGTATCTGTTGGTGTAAAATTAAATGTTATATTAGCAGTACCACCTGCTACTCCTGTTATCATATGTGAAGTTTCTATACCAGTAGAATTATTAGCATTTGTTATTGTTGTTGATGTTGGTGCTACTGACGCTATATCTGTGTTAGTTGAGGAAGCTGTTAGTGTTCCTGATATAGATCCACCACCTGACTTAACAGTAGTTGTTATTGAAATAACTTCACCTGCATTTAATGTTCCTGATGATGATGATAATGTTATTACTGGTGTTGCTTTATTTATAACAATTGTCATTGTTACATCTTTTGTTGCTCCTGAATCATCATCAGTTGCTGTTACAACTATATTATAAGTACCCGCTGGTGTTGTATCAGGAAGTGATAAAGTTCTATTTGTATTATTTATTGTTGCACCTGTAGGTGCTCCACTTTTAATTGTATATGTATAATTACCTGTACCATTTGTTGGAGCTGTAAATGCATTTGATGTATAAGCTGTTCCATAAGTTCCATTATTTAAAGTTTGATCTTCAAATGTAAGTTCATTAGCAGTCCAATGTGCATAATATGTTGTATCTTCATTTGGTACTGTAGCTGCTGAAATTTGTGTACCACCAGTTGACTCAGTAAACCATCCTTCTAATGTATAACCTTCTCTTGTTGGTGTTGGAAGAGTACCTACTGGATCTCCAGTAGAAACATCTTTTGTAGTTGAAGGTGTTGAACCATCATTATAATCAAATGTTATTGTATATTGATCTTCAGAATATATAGCATATAGTATCTTATTATCACCATCTATTGTATATGTATCACCAGGAGAAAATTTAACTATTGTACCATTTTGTTCATCTGTCCATCCTAAGAATCTTCTTCCTGATAATGTTGGTTCATCCCTTGTTAATACTAAATCTACATTTTCGTATTTTGTTTGAGTTGCAATTGATGATCCGCCTTTTGTATTATAAGAAATATAGTAAACTTTTCTAAAATCAAATTTATTTACTACATCTACTCTACCTGGTGTAGATGAAGAATAAGTTATTGTTATTGTTTTTGAAGTACCATAAGGTATTATAATAGGTAATATTTCATTTATAGGTTGTCCATCTATTAAAATGTTTAAACCAGAGTTGTTCGAACTCTGTGTTATTAAATTATATATTGCTTGATCTCTTAATCCACTATTTGTTATTGTAACATCATACGACATTGTTGATGATGAACTATTAAGTACAAATCCATTTGTTATTGTATCTTTTCTAAAATTAGCATATTCACTTGTAGCACCATTTGCATTATTAATCGATATATTGGTTACTCTAATATCTGCAGGTGTTCTAAATACAGCTTCACCAGTAATAGAAAGATTAGTAGCTAGTGCAGAATATGCATATGTAGTAAGCATTATTAAAATAAATGATAAAATTGCCATAAATTTTTTTTGTTTATCACGCATATTCATCACCACCTATTTTCCCCATTCTATTATCATACATTATAATTTTACAATATTCGACATTTTAAGTCAATGATTTTATAAAAAATATATTCATAAATATTATTGACATTTTTTGTATATATATGTATTTATTTAAAGAATAAAAAAGCACTTTTCATTTTTAAGAAAAGTACTTATATTACTTACAATTTGCACCTAAAGATTTATACATTTCAATTTTACAATATCAGATAATTAAAATCAAGATTTTTTGCTTTTTCTTTAAAATATTATTTCCATTAACTATAAAAATATTTGTTTTAATTAAAAAAACGAATTATTTTATAATAATTCGTCTTCTAATACATCAAGTGGTTCTGAATCAAAATATTCTTTTTCTAAAGTAAATTTAGCATTTGAATACTTTCTTACACCAGTACCAGCTGGTATTTTCTTACCAATAATAACATTTTCCTTTAATCCTTCTAGTTTATCTGTTTTACCTTTAATAGCGGCATCAGTTAATATTCTAGTAGTTTCTTGGAAAGAAGCTGCTGATAAGAATGAATCTGTTTCTAGAGATGCTTTTGTAATACCAAGCATTAATGGTCTTGCCGTAGCAGGTTTCTTACCTAGTAAGATAACCTTCTTATTTTCATCTCTAAATTTATGCATTGAAACTACTTTACCTACTAATAAATTAGTATCTCCTGCATCAGTAATTCTCATTCTATTAATCATTTTTCTAACAATTATCTCAATATGTTTATCAGCTATATCAACACCTTGAGAACGATAAACTTTTTGTACTTCTTGTACTATATAGTTTTGAACTGTGATAGGATCAGTAACTGCTAGTAATTCTTTTGGATTTACAGCACCTTCATTTAATCTATCACCAGGTTTAACTTCATCTCCTACTTCAACTCTTAGTTTAACACCATAGTTAGTAGTTTGTTCTCTAGTTTCTTTATCATTAGTAATTGATATTTTAAATTTACCATTTTGGTTTTCTATATTAGTAATCTTACCTGCAATTTCTGCAACAGTAGATTTAACTTTTGGATTTCTAGCTTCAAATAATTCTTCAACTCTTGGAAGACCTTGAGTAATATCAGAACCAGATGCAACACCACCGGTATGGAATGTACGCATTGTAAGCTGTGTACCAGGTTCACCAATTGATTGTGCAGCCATAATACCAACTGCTTCACCAACTTCTGCAACATTACTAGTAGCAAGGTTTCTACCATAACACATTTGACATACACCATTTTCAGTTTTACATGTAAGTGTTGTTCTTATTTCAACAGCTTTAATTCCAGCTTTTTCTATCTTATCTGCAATTTGTTCTGTAATATAAGTATCTTTTTCTGCGATTACTTCTTTTGTTTCTGGATTAATTACTTTCTTAGAAGTATATCTACCAGTTATTCTTTCTGATAATGATTCAATTACACTTCCATCTTTCTCATTTATAAATGCTTCTACAAGTACACCTTGAATAGTTCCACAATCATGTTCTTTAACTATTACATCTTGAACTACATCTACAAGTCTTCTTGTTAGGTAACCAGAGTTAGCTGTCTTTAAGGCAGTATCAACATTACCTTTTCTTGAACCATGTGTAGATGAGAAGTATTCAGATACTGAAAGTCCTTCAGTAAAGTTTGATATAACAGGTATTTCAACTGTTTGACCATTTGGTCTTGCAACTAAACCAATCATACCTGCAAGTTGTCTAAATTGTTCGATACTACCACGAGCACCTGATTCCATCATTATAAATATTGGGTTTTCTTTATCTTCTTTAGATATTTTAGTAAGTTCTTCAACTATTTCATCATTAGCATTATTCCATACTTCTAGAACTTTTTCATATCTTTCTCTTTCAGTAATTAAACCACGTTTATATTGTTTACCAATTTGATCAACTTTCTTTTTACCTTCTTGTATTACTTGTTCTTTCTTATTTGATGTTACTATATCAAAAGCACTCATAGTAATACCAGAAAGTGTAGAATATTTAAATCCTAAGTCTTTTAATTTATCAAGCATTATAGAAGTTTCATTAGTTTTATATCTCTTAAATACTTGAGCAATTATATTTTTTAATCCACCTTTATCAATTGGATCTGAAAGTGGTAAATCTTTTAAGAATTCTTTAAAATTAGTACCTTTTTCAGCAAAATATTTTTTAGGTGTTGCTTTATTAATATTATCTTTAGATCCATCATTTATATATTGATAAGCATCAGGAAGTACTTCATTTAATTTAATTTTACCTACTGTAGTTATTAAATATTTATCTTTTTGTGAATCTAAGAATATTTTATGTTTAAATGATTTAACAGGAATAACAATTCTTGTATGAAGATCTATTTCGCCTCTATCATAAGCCATTAAAGCTTCATCTGGACTTTTAAATACTCTTCCTTCATCATCTGTTACTTTTTCCATTGTTAAATAGTAATTACCTAAAACCATATCTTGTGATGGTGTAACTATTGGTTTTCCATCAGATGGTTTTAAGATATTATTTGAACCAAGCATTAATATTCTTGCTTCAGCTTTTGCTTCTTCAGAAAGTGGTACATGTACAGCCATTTGGTCTCCATCGAAGTCAGCGTTAAATGCAGAACATACAAGTGGATGAAGTCTAATAGCCTTACCATCTATTAATTTAGGTTCAAATGCTTGAATACCAAGTCTATGTAAAGTAGGAGCACGGTTTAATAAAACTGGATGTTCTTTAATTACTTCTTCAACTATATCCCATACTCTATCATCTTGATTTTCAATCATCTTTTTAGCAGATTTAATATTGTGAACTATTTCTTTTTCTACAAGTCCTCTAATAACATGTGGTTTAAATAATTCAAGTGCCATTTCTTTTGGTATACCACATTGATACATCTTAAGTGATGGACCAACAACGATAACTGAACGTCCTGAATAGTCAACACGTTTACCAAGTAAGTTTTGTCTAAATCTACCTTGTTTACCTTTAAGCATAGAACTTAAAGATTTAAGTGCCCTATTTGATGGACCAGTAACATTTCTTCCTCTACGTCCATTATCAAATAATGCATCTACTGCTTCTTGAAGCATACGTTTTTCATTTTGAACTATTATTGATGGTGCGCCAAGTTCTAATAATTTTTTAAGACGATTATTTCTATTAATAACTCTTCTATATAAATCATTTAAATCACTTGTAGCAAATCTTCCACCATCAAGTTGAATCATAGGTCTTAGTTCTGGAGGTATTACTGGAATACAATCTAATATCATCCATTCTGGTCTATTACCTGATTCATTAAATGCATCAAGTATTTCAAGTCTCTTAAGAAGTCTTGTTCTTTTTTGTTCTTGAGCATCTTTTAATTCTTCTTGTATTTTATTTATTTCTTCTTGAATATCTACTTCTTGTAATAATTTTTTTATAGCTTCTGCACCCATACCTACTTCAAAATCATTACCATATTTTTCATAATATATTCTATATTCCTTATCTGATAATGTTTGTTTCTTTTCAAGAGGTGCTGCACCTGGGTTAATAACTACATAACTTACAAAGTATAATACTTCTTCTAAATCTCTTGGTGACATATCTAAAACAAGTCCCATTCTAGATGGTACACCTTTAAAGAACCATATATGTGATACTGGTGTTGCTAGTTCAATATGACCCATTCTTTCTCTTCTGACTTTAGATTTAGTTACTTCAACACCACATCTATCACAAATAATATCTTTATATCTTAATCTTTTATATTTACCGCATGAACATTCATAGTCTTTAGTTGGTCCAAATATTTTTTCACAGAATAATCCATCTCTTTCTGGTTTTAAAGTACGATAGTTAATTGTTTCTGGTTTTTTAACCTCACCATAAGACCATTCACGAATTTTTTCAGGAGATGCGATAGATATTTTTAATCCTTCAAATCTACTAATATCCATATTATTCTTCACCCCCAATTTCTTTTTCTTCATCGAGTTCATTTATATCTTGGTATTCTTCTTCATTTTCTTCTTCGTTTTGTATTAAATCTTCAACTGATTCTTTTTTAACATCTTTTATTTCTATTTCATCAATTGAAGTAGCAGCATCTTCATCTTCATTTTCAAGTTCAGTTATACCTACTAACTTACCATCTTCTTCAACAAATGATAAATCTAAACCTAAAGCTTGAAGCTCTTTAACTAAAACTCTGAAACTTTCTGGAACTCCAGCTGCTTCAACCTTTTGTCCTTTAACTATAGCCTCATATGCTTTAACTCTTCCTATAACATCATCTGATTTAAATGTCATAATTTCTTGTAAGATATTAGATGCACCATAAGCTTCTAGTGCCCAAACTTCCATTTCTCCAAATCTTTGTCCACCCATTTGAGCTTTACCACCAAGTGGTTGTTGTGTAACAAGTGAATATGGACCAGTTGCTCTTGCATGAAGTTTATCATCTACCATGTGATCTAGTTTAATCATATACATAACACCAACAGATACTCTGTTATCAAATGGAAGACCTGTTCTACCATCATATAGAACTGTTTTACCATCAGCATCTAATCCTGCTTCTTTCATCATATCCGCGATATCTTGCATAGAAGCTCCATCAAATACTGGAGTAGAGCAATAAACACCAAGTGTTTTAGCTGCCATACCTAAATGAAGTTCAAGTACTTGTCCTAGGTTCATACGAGATGGAACACCTAGTGGATTAAGTACTATATCTACTGGAGTACCATCTGGCATAAATGGCATATCTTCTTGTGGAAGTACAAGTGATACAACACCTTTATTACCGTGTCTACCAGCAACTTTATCTCCAACTTGTATTTTTCTCTTTTGAGCTATATATACTCTTATTTCTTTAGATACACCAGATGCAAGTTCATCATTATCTTTCTTAGTGTATACTTTAATATCATGAACAATACCATCTCCACCATGTGGAACACGTAGAGATGTGTCACGAACTTCTCTTGTTTTTTCACCAAATATAGCATGTAATAATTTTTCTTCAGCAGTAAGTTCAACCATACCTTTAGGTGTTACTTTACCAACTAAAATATCATTTTCTTTTACTTCTGTACCAATTCTTACAATACCATCAGCATCTAGATTCTTTCTAGCATCTTCGCTTATATTTGGAATATCTCTAGTTATTTCTTCAGGTCCAAGTTTTGTATCTCTACATTGGATTGAATAACTTTCTATATGTACTGATGTAAATACATCATCTTTTACTAATCTTTCATTTAATATAACCGCATCTTCATAGTTATAACCTTCAAATGTCATGAATGCGACAGTTAAGTTTTTACCAAGAGCAAGTTCACCTTTATCAGTAGAAGGTCCATCTGCGATTATCATATTTCTTTTAACTTTATCTCCAGCCTTAACAATAGGTTTTTGATGATAACATGTTCCACCATTACTTCCTTCAAAGTTCATAAGTGTATAAACATCTTGTCCACCTTTTGTTTTAACTATTATTTTTTTACCATCTGCATATTCAACTACACCATCTGCTTTTGCAACAACAGTTGCACCTGAATCTCTTGCAGTCATATATTCAACACCTGTACCTACAAATGGAGCTTCTGCCTTTAATAAAGGAAGTGCTTGTCTTTGCATGTTTGATCCCATTAAGGCACGGTGTGCCATATCATGGTCAAGGAAAGGAATACAAGATGCTGTTACAGATATAATTTGTTGTGGAGATACATCTATATAGTTAACTTCTTCTGGTTTAGCAAGTATTGTTTCACTTCTAAATCTTGCTGTAACTTCAGGAGCTACTATTTTATTACCATCCATTTCAACAGCAGCTTGTGAAATAACATAATCAAGTTCTTCATCTGCTGTTAAATAGTCTATTTGATCTTGTAATACACCATTTTCTACTTTTCTATATGGAGTCATTATAAATCCATATTCATTTATTTTTGCATAAGATGCAAGTGATGTGATTAAACCTATGTTAGCACCTTCTGGTGATTCAATAGGACAAATTCTACCATAGTGAGATTCATTAACGTCACGAACTTCCATAGCAGCTCTATCTCTAGAAAGACCACCTGGTCCTAAAGCTGATAAACGTCTTTTATTAGTAAGTTCTGAAATTGGATTAATTTGGTCCATGAATTGAGAAAGTTGTGATGATCCAAAGAATTCTTTAATAACAGCTGTAATTGGTCTTATATTAATTAAAGATTTTGGAGTTGCTTCTGCTTCTTCTAATGTAGTCATTCTTTCTCTAATTACTTTTTCCATACGTGTTACACCAATTCTAAATTGATTTTGAATAAGTTCTCCAACCTGTTTAACACGTCTATTTGATAAATGGTCTATTTCATCTATACTACCAATACCTTGCATAAGATTTAAATAATATGAAATAGATGCATATATATCAGATATAGTTAATCTCTTTTCATCTATTGAAGGATCTATACCAATTATATTAATAATCTTATCTTGATTATTAGGTGCATATACTTTTACTATTTGTACTTTATTGTAAGTATCTAAGTCAGTATTAATCTTAACTTCTTTTACATTTAAACCATCTTTAAGTAAAGGTTTTAATTCATTTAATACTTCTCTAGTTATAACTGTACCTTTTTTAAATAATACCTTTTTACCAGAAGTTATATCTTCTGCAAGTGTTTGTCCAAATAATCTATCACAAACATTTAATTTTTTATTATATTTGTATCTACCTACTTTAGATAAATCATATCTAAATGCATCAAAGAATCTAGTTATAATATGGTTTTTTGCACTATCTATAGTGGCAGGTTCACCTGGTTTTAATTTTTCATATATTTCTATTAATGCTTCATCAGTATTTGTTGTTGAATCTTTTTCAATTGTATTTAATAGATATTCATCTTCACCATAAAGATCAATAATATCTTCATTACTAGATAGTCCAAAAGCGCGTAAGAAAGTAGCGGCAGTTACTTTTCTATTTCTGTCGATTCTTACATCAATTCCATCTTTACTATTTAGTTTATATTCAAGCCATGTACCTCTATTTGGTATTATTTGAGATGTAAATATATTTCTACCATTTTTGTCCATCTCCATACCATAATAAGCACTAGGTGATCTAACAAGTTGAGAAACAATAACTCTTTCAGCACCATTAATAATGAAAGTCCCACTTTCAGTCATTAAAGGCATATCTCCAAAGAATAATTCTTGTTCTTTAACTTCACCAGTTTCATTATTAAATAATCTAGCTTGAACTTTTAAAGGAGCAGCATAAGTTGATTTTCTTTCTTTACACTCTTTTATAGTTAATCTAGGTTCGTCAAATGAATAATCTCCAATCTCTAAAGATAATGAACCAGAAAAATTATCTACTGGAAATAATTCATCTAACACTTCACGAATCCCATTTTGAATGAAATCCTGATATGATGCCTTTTGGATCTCTAATAAGTCTTTTAATTCCAATGAATTTTCAATTTTTGAAAACTCTCTTCTTTCACGATCCTTACATACTTTTTTGATTTTATAAGCCACGCATCTTCACCCCTAACAATAATATTCAAAGAACATGTTTCCAGGCTAAAAAAGAAACATAGTACCAATTTAAAATGTTATCAGAATATTTAATAAAAGTCAATGGATTTTATAAAATAAATTTTAAAAAATAAAAAAACATTTTAAAAATGTTTTTCATTTTCTAATAATAAAGATTTTTGAGGCTCAATATCAACAAAAACATCAGAACTAAAGACACCACATTCTTTGTAATTATCAAAGTATTGTACCTCTACTTCATAATGGTTATTAATTCCTTCTACTGCGATTATTCTTATTTTTTCTTTTTTATAACATTGTAAAAAGTCTGTTGTTTTATTTCTTGCTTCTATTTTATTACTAGCATATATACTTATTAAATCATGATGTTTATACATAATTTCACCCCACTAAATGTGCTTTATTATATCATTTTAATTATTAGTAGTCAAACCTTTTATAATATAAAAGCCCTTATCTTTTTTTATTATTTCAAAATTATATATATCTTTAAAATCATTCATTAATGCTTTGGCACCTTGATCTTTTCTAATTACTATCCAAATTTCTCCATTTTTATTTAAATATTCTTTTGCATGTTCTATTATTTCATATACTTTCTTTTTACCTGCATGTATTGGTGGATTAGTAATAACACAATCATATTTATTATTAACATTTTCATATATATCACTTTTAAATATATTAATATTAGATAATTTATTTTCTTTTTTAGACATATTACACAAATGAATAGCTCTTTCATTAATATCTATCATATCCACAGTATAATTATTATTTAAAAGTCCTATATAGATACCAATTGGACCACATCCACAACCTACATCTAAAAATGTATTCTTATTATTTAAATCTATATTTTCTAAAAGTAATTTAGTGCCATAATCTAAACCTTTTTTATTAAATACACCATTATCTGTATAAAATATAAAATTAGTATCCTTTACTTTAGTATTTATCTTATTAATTTCACTTTTTAATTCTTTATTATTTTCAAAATACTGATTCATAAATATCACCAAATATATAATAACAAAAAAAAGACTTTTAATAAAGTCTTTTAATTTAAGCTATTTCTACAGAAGCTCCAGCTTCTTCTAATTTAGCTTTGATTTCTTCTGCTTCTTCTTTAGAAATTTTTTCTTTTACTGCACCACCGTTATCAGCGATATCTTTAGCTTCTTTTAATCCTAAACCAGTGATATCTCTAATTACTTTGATTACAGGTATTTTAGTAGCACCAGCACTTGTTAATGTAACTGTAACTTCGCTTGGTCCTTCTTCAGCAGCACCAGCAGCTGGAGCAGCAGCAACTGCAACAGCACTTGGATCTACACCAAATTCTTCTTTCATAGCGTCTACTAAATCTTTAATTTCTAATAAAGTCATTTCTTTTAATGAAGCAATAAAATCTTCTCTTGTTATTTTAGCCATTTTCTTTTTCCTCCTATTTTCTAAATTAATTTTCTTCTTTTTGTTCGCTATATAAATTTAAAGCGATTGATAGATCTCTTACTGTACCAATTAAGCCACCAGCAAGCATTGTAAGTAATCCTTCTCTTGATGGTATTGTTGATAAAGCTTTAATTTCATCTAAGCTTGTTACTTTTCCATCAACTATTCCACCTTTAATTTCTAAAGCTGGATGATCTTTAGCAAAAGTACTTAATGCTTTGATTGGTGCGACAGCATCTGTAGAAAATGCAATTGCACTTGGACCTTCAAGGCAGCTGTCAAGATCAAAATTTAGACTATCCATTGCTCTTTTTGTTAAAGTGTTTTTCCAAACTTTATACTTAGCATCATTTTCTCTTAATGCTTTTCTAAGTTCAGAAGTTTCTTCAGCAGTAAGACCACGATAATCAAATAGAATGAATGAAGCATTATTTTTTGCTACATCTGCAATTTCATCAACTATTTGTGATTTTGCTTCAATTATTTTTTGATTTGCCATTTTCATCCTCCTATCAAATTTATATCAAAAAAGTCTCTGTACAAAGGGTACAAAGACTTAAATAAACTATTTAAGATTTGTCCCTCGGTAAGATATTAAGCTTATAGCACTTACTGTCTTCGGTACATCAAACTTTTTGGATAACATTATTATATCATATTATTTTTATTTGTCAAAACTTGTTACATCAATTTTTATACCTGGACCCATTGTAGGTGCGATAGATATATTTTTAATGTATTGACCCTTAGCTGCAGCTGGTTTAGATTTAATTATTACATCTACAAATGCATCTAAGTTTTCAAGTAATTTTTTAGAATCAAATGATACTTTACCAATAATAGAATGAACATTACCATATGAATCTGTTCTATATTCTACTCTACCTTTTTTAATATCATCGATTGCTTTTTTAACATCAGTAGTAACTGTTCCTGTTTTAGGGTTTGGCATTAAACCTCTTGGTCCTAAAACTTTACCTAATTTACCTAAAAGTGGCATCATTTCTGGTGTAGCAATAATTACATCAAAATCAAGCCAGTTTTCTTTTTCTATTTTTTCTACTAAATCAACATCACCTACAAAATCAGCACCTGCTTCTCTTGCAACTTCTGCTTGATTAGTTTTTGATAAAACTAATACTCTCTTAGTTTTACCTGTTCCATTAGGAAGTACAATAGCACCTCTTAATTGTTGATCTGCTTTTCTTGTATCAAGATTTAACTTAATAGCAACTTCAACTGATCCATCAAATTTAGATGTACTAACTTTTTTTACTAATTCTACTGCGTCTTCTTTTGTATAAGCTTTTGCCTTTTCAATTTGGTTTAAAGCTTCTATATATTTTTTACTCTTTTTAGCCAATTTAAATTCCTCCTTTGTGGTTTTAACGGTTTAACCTTCCACAAGTTAACCTCTGAAAATTATTCTTTAATTTCAATACCCATGTTACGTGCAGTACCTTCAATTATCTTCATTGCTGATTCAACATCATAAGCATTTAAGTCAGGTAATTTAGTTTCTGCAATTTCTTTAACTTGAGCTTTTGTAATTGATCCTTTAATTTCTTTTGCTCCATTAGCACTTGCTTTTTTTACACCTGCTGCCTTTTTAATTAAGAAAGCTGCTGGTGGAGTTTTTACCTTGAAATCAAATGATCTATCATCATAAACATATACCTCAACTGGTAATATATCTCCCATTTTATCCTTTGTTGCTTCATTAAATCTATTAACAAAGTCTGGAAGTGGAATACCTGCTGGTCCTAATGCCGTACCTACTGGTGGAGCTGCTGTTGCTCTACCTGCTGGTATTTGAAGTTTAATTTTATTAACGATTTCTTTTGCCACGAAAAACACCTCCTATTAATTTTTTTCGTGAGTGGTCAAACGGACATTTGCCTCCCAACTAAATCTATATATAATAAAATACATAGCTAAATAAGATATTAACACTTTTATTTTGAAAAATCAAGTATTATTTATTAACTTCTATTTGAGATAGTTCAACTTCTACAGTTGTTTCTTGACCAAATAAATCTATACTTACATTTGCTTTAGAATTATCTAAGTCAATATCAAGTATAGTACCTTCCATTAATTTGAATGGACCATCTGTAATTTTAACTCTATCTCCTTCTTTATAATCAACTTTAACTTCTTTAACACTCATACCCATAGTTTTAAGGATTTTTTCTATTTCGTGTGGGAAAAGTGGAAATGGTTTAGCACCTTTACCTGATGATCCAAGGAACCCTGTAACACCTGGTGTATTTCTAACAACAAACCAAGCCTCATCAGTCATAATCATTTCTACAAGTACATAACCTGGGAACATTTTTTTAACTTTTTCTTTTTGTTTACCATCTTTTATTTCAATTTCAGTTGTTTCTGGAACAATTACTCTAAATATATAATTTTCCATTCCCATAGATTGTATTCTCATTTCTAAGTTTTCTTTTACTTTTGTTTCATGTCCTGAATAAGTATTAACTACATACCATTGTTTTTCTTCCATAATTTCACCACCTAAAATAAATCTTCTATTCTTTCAACTATATTACTAAAATCTATTCTCATTATTAATGTTACAATATATTCAATTAAAGTGAAAAATATTGCAAAAAATATAATAAATATTATTGTTACTATAGCATTCTTAACTAATTCTTTTCCTTTACACCATCTTATTCTATCTAGTTCTTTTTTCATATCAGAAATAAACTTCTTAATTCTTTTCATAAATACCTTCCTTTATTCCAAAATAAAAAACACTCTGCGTGTATCTGTCTAAAAATATAACACAAAGAGTATTTTTAGTCAATATTTTTTTTATTATTTATTATTTTTTGTTTTATTCTGGAAATAGTACCATCTATCGATTTGATTGACTTATTTAATAAAATAGATATCTCTTGATATGTAAAGCCTTCAAATCTTAAATCAAATACATCTTTTTCAAAATCAGTTAAATTTTTCTTAACTTTTTCTTTTAATTCTTCTTGTTCTTCTAAAAAAATAAAAGAATTTTCAGGATTAGAACTATTATCATTTAATACTTCAAGTAATTTTCTACCAGATGATTTATTTTCTTCATCAATTGATATTGATGAATTTAAAGCTTGGTGTTTTTGTCTATTTATTTCTCTTATAAAATTAATAATATTTCTTTCAATACAAACATTTGCGAATGTTATAAATTTCACATTTTCATCTTCATTATAATCTTTAATTGCATTAGATAAACCAATCATACCTTCTTGTATTAAATCATTTAATTCATATCCCTTATTTTGAATTTGTGAAAAAAACTTTTTTGCCTTCATTTCAACAATTGGTCTATACTTTTCATAAAACATTTCTTTTGCTTCTTCATTTTCTTCTTTTATTAAATAAAGTAATTCATAATCATTTTCATCTTTATACATGAAATCCCTACTTTCTTTGTCTTACTACTTCATATATTACTATACCAGCAGAAACTGAAGCATTTAAACTATTTACTTTACCAATCATTGGTATACTTATTATAAAGTCACATTTTTCTCTTACTATTCTACTTATTCCAGTTCCTTCATTTCCTATAATCATTACTGTTTTAGTATCATATTTTATATCAGTATAGTTTTCACCATTCATGTCAGTTCCATATATCCAAAATCCATTTTCTTTTAATTTATCTATTGAACTTGATAAATTATTTACTTCTATTATTTTCATATTATTAAGTGCGCCTGCAGAAACTTTCATAACAGTTGAATTAATTTCTACACTTCTATTTTTTGGTATTATTATATAATCAACACCTGCAGCTTCACAAGTTCTAATAATTGCACCAAAATTATGTGGGTCCTCTAAGTGGTCTAACATTATAATAAAATTACTATCATAAGCATCTTCTATTGAATAATATTTATAATCAGGAATATCAATTACTATTCCCTGATGATTACCTTTATATTTTTTATCCATTATATTTTTATCTAAATATTGAGTATTTATATTGTTGTTTTTTAAATAATTTATAATTTCATTATCACTAAAATTATTAGATAATATTACTTTATTTATTTTATTATTACTATTTATAATTTCTTTAAATACATTTTTACCAAATACTATCATAATTGTTCTCCTAATATTATACTTATTAATTCTTGTATTCTATCCTTTTCATTCTTAACATATAAATATCCAAATAAAGTTTCAAGTGCGGTTGCCCATTTATATGTTAATATATCTGTATTTTTTGGATGAGAATTAACTTTAGCATTTCTTCCTTTTTTTACTATATCTATTTCAATCTCATTAAGAATATTATTATCTAGTAAATAATTAATATATTTTGCTTGTGAGGTTGCTGATACATAATTAATTACTTTATTTTGAAGATTATTAACTTTGTTAATACCTTGTTTAATAAAATAATCTCTAATTAATAGTTCATATACGCTATCCCCTAAATATGCAAGCACAAGTGTATTTATTCTTTCTGTGTCCATATAAAACTCCTTATGCCATATAATAACACATTTTTTTATTTTTTAAAAGAAAAAAGAATACTAATCTGGTATTCTTATAATTATTTCTCCATCTTTTGAATATAAATATTTTTCTCTAGCATATCTTGCTACATAATCTGGATTAGATAATTTTGTAACTGTATTATTTAATTCTTCTTCTTTATCTTTTAATTTTTCAAGCATAGAAGTAAATTCTTTCTTTTCTTTTCTTTTTTCGTGTATTTGAATAGAAGTTTCAAATATACTTTTAATAAGAATAGACCCAATTGCTAAAAAAATAATAGTTATAAAAAATATTTTCCTTTTTATCTTTCCTCTATTCATAGAACCTACCTCTTACTTTTGAGTATATCATTTCATTTTTTTTAAGTCAATTTTATTTAATAAAGAACTGTCAAATATGTACATATAAAATAATATTCCAATTATAAATGCAAATAAGAAATATATATGAAGTATTCCATTATTTATAAGTGATAATAATATAAAATATAAAAGTATATGATCAAGAGTAAATAAAATTGTAAGTAATATTTTAAAGAACATATTATTAGAATTTAGATATTTAAAATTAATTTTATATGTAAAAGAAAAAAATATTCCATATATAAATGATAAAAATAAAGATTTAATTTGTAATATTAATATCATTTAAATAATTTTGTGAACATAGAGGATTCTTTTTTACTGTTTTCATCTATATATGTAATTGAATCTATTTTACCTTTTATTGTTACATTACCTTGATAAGTATCTAATTTGACTACCTCTAAGGTTTCTCCTTTTATATTCATATAACCTTGTACAGTTTCAAGTAAGAATTCTTCATCATCAAAGCTATCTATTTTTACAACACCAGATATTATTATATTTTTTCTTTCAGATACTGAGAAAGAATGGTTCAAGTTAGTACTAATTTCCTTTATCATTTCCATAAAAGCCTCCTCAATGTAATAATATGCCTACAAAAAGGAAATAGAACTAAAAAAAGAATAGTTATTAACTATTCTTCTGTTGGTTCTTCTTCTTTATTATATTCTTCTATAATAGCACTTTCAACAATATCTCTTGCATCTTGTGAAATTGGATGAACTATATCTCTATAATCTCCAGTTGCAGTTTTTCTACTTGGCATTGCTACAAATAAACCATTATCACCTGATATTATTCTAATATCGTGAATGGCAATCATATCATCTAATAAAATAGAAGCTATTCCCTTCATTCTAGAATTTTCTTTTTCAATTTTTTTAACCTTTACTGATGTTACTTTCATCACTCATCATCTCCTTTTGAATTGTTATAATAATTATATCGTAATTTAACTAAATACGCAAGTTTTTTTTAATCACAATCACATGGTTGTTGAATATTAAAAATATATTCATAATTTGAATATGTAACACATACACATGAGTTATTAATATCTATCTTTTTATATGTCTTAACATTAATTAAATTATCATTTAGATAACTCTTATCTTTTAATGTACTATAAGGTATCTTTCCTTTGGCTCCATTTTTAACATCTTGCCTTAATTGTTTATTATTATAAAAATATGATTTTGCGCTAGATTTAATCAATTCCTCTACCTTTTTGCTTGATATATTTTTTACCTTACTTGTATTTTTTGTTATATTTGTAAGTGCTAAAATAGCTATTATTGAAATTATTACTACTACAATTAATAATTCTACTAATGTATATCCTTTTTTCATTATTATCACCTATATAAATTATAACATAAATTAAAACAATTACATAGTTAATAATGTAATTGTTTTACAAATTAAATCTGAATAACTAAAAGACATTAATAAATCATTAACTTTTATAGTGAAAATTCTATTATATACCCCTTTAATAACAGCTTTTTCCTTTCTCTTCCTACTTCTTCCTTCATCAATTACAATAAAAATATCTTTATTAATTAATTTATTTAATTTATTTTTTATTTCATTATACATTAATCACCTATTTTGGATAACCAACATACATGCTTCCATAAGTCCTTATTCCGCCTATTCCTTCTTTTTTACATTTTGTTTTATTCAAAAGTTCTATTAAATTTAGTTCCTTAGTATTTTCTGTTTTTGCAATTGAAATAGCAATTATTGCTGGATCAAGTGCATGAATATTTACTCTTTTTGGACTAGATGCAAAATTTGCACCTGAATTAATTAGTTCTTCATAATTTGATTGACATGCACCTGCAATTATTTTAAGTTTATCATAAGATTTTTCATAATTTCTAGCAACTTTTACTGCCTTAGCAAAATTATCACTATTTTTGTATGCTTTATGATCCATACCTTTCTGTTTATAATATGCATCATGTCCAGTAATTATGAGAATATCTGGTTTTATATCTTCTAAATATTTAGGCATATTTTTATACAAATTATCTTCTCTTTCATATAATCCATAAGCATTTAAACCAGCACTTTTATAAAATTTTAAACATCTACTTAAATATTCTTTATCACCATCAATATGTAATATCCTACCCGGTATATAAAAAAAGTCATCTCTAGTATCTTCTAGTGTATCATTTAGTAATTCAAGTATTCTTTCATCATCATTTTCTATAGTTTGTATTTCTTCTTTTTTTAAATCAGATAAATCACTGTCAGCACATAATCTTATTTCTAAACCACATAAATAATATATTCCATTTTCTATTTTTTCTACTTTAAAAAGCATATCATTATTATATTTGTTTCTAGATACAATATCCCCTATCGTTATCATATCATCACCAATATATTATATGAAAATAAAAAAGTAAGGTTACTACCTTACTTTCTTACCACAATTTGGACAAAAATCTTGTTTTACTTCTGTACCACAATCTGGACAATATACTGATTGTTTACTTGTACTTATCCCAAAAATTCCATTTGGTGATACTTCTACTGCTTCATCATATTTATCATTTTTAGATAAACCAAGTACTAAAAACATAATTGGTTCAAATAAGAAAATTAATACTGCATATCCGCCATTTTTATTAAATTTCTTAGAAATATTATAGCTAATATTAATTCTAGCGAAAATAGCGGCTAAAGATGCAAATATACTAAGAAATCTTACTAAAACTGCAGCTACCCCTAACTGAACTGATGAATCTGTTGCTGTAGAAATGTTAATTGATGATTGAAACATTGATAATATTGAGCCAGCTAATAATATAAATATCCACCACCAATTTAATTTTGCTACATTTAGTAAAGTTAAATCAGTATAAATTGGAATTAATGATTTCCATCCTTCTTCACCACATTTTTTAAAGAATATCCATCTAGATATTATTTTAAATATAGCTGCTATAAGAACTATTCCTAAAATAAATACAATAAATACTCCTAAAACTGCCAAAGCTGCTTCTGCATCACTATTTGTACTAGTACTTTTTAATATTTCATTTAACTCTGAATAATCCATTTTACTTCCTCCTTTTTTTAATTATATCATAAAGAATTACTTATTTCTACAAAATCTTCTATCGTAAGAGATTCTGCTCTAACAGTTAAGTCTTTACCTATTTTTTTTAGGATTTTTTCTATGTTTTCTAGATTATAATTTTTTAAATTATTTCTTAAATTTTTTCTCTTATACTGAAATGAATCTCTAACTAATTTAAAAAATAACTCTTCATTATTAACATTATATGATTTATTTCTTTTTTTCATTTCTACAACTACACTATCTACATTAGGTGCGGGTATAAATGAATTTCTTGATACATTCATAAGTTTATTAATCTCAAAATAATAATTTAAAAATATAGTTAATGAATTATATTCTTTAGAACCTACTTTGGCATTAAATCTATCGCCAACTTCTTTTTGAACCATAATTACTATTTTATCAACACCTAATTTATCGTTTATAATCTTTTCAATTATTGGTGTTGTAATGTAATATGGAAGGTTCGCAACTACATATAATTTTTTATAATTATATTTTTTAATATCTTCTTTAGGATTTGAATCTAAGAAATCTTGATATTTAACTTCTACATTATTTTTGTCCTTAAGTGTCTCATCAATAATTGGTTTTAACTCTTTATCTATTTCATATGCAAGTACATTCTTACTTGACACACTTAAAAGTGTTGTAAGGGATGCCGCACCTACACCTATTTCTATAACTAGTGTATCTTTATCAACTTCACTTTTAGTTACAATATTTGAAAGTATATTATTATCCTTTAAAAAGTTTTGCCCAAATTTCTTTTTAAATTTAAAATCATATTTATTAATTAATTCTTTCATATAATCTCCTTGCATTATTAGTAGTTATTTTAATCGTTTCTTCTTCTGACAAATTTAATTCTTCTCCTATTTTTCTAATTATATATATTAAATTGAGTGAAGTATTCTTTTTACCTCTAAATGGTTCAGGTGATAAATATGGTGAGTCTGTTTCTACTAATATATGATTTATATCTATTTCTTTTATCATTTCTTTTTGTTTTCTATTATTTTTAAAAGTAATAGGTCCATCTATTCCAATATAAAAACCTAATTTAATTAATTCTTTTGCCATTTCCTTAGAACCTTGATAGCAGTGCATAGAACCAATAACATTATGTCTTTTTAATATGTCATATGTATCTTGAATAGCTTCTCTAGCATGAACTATTACTGGAAGATTATGTTTTTCGGCTAGATTTAACATTTTCTCAAATAACTCTTTTTGTGTATCTTTATTGTCTTTTACCCAATAATAATCCAGTCCTATTTCACCAACAGCCACTACTTTTTGATTATTAAGTTGTTCATCTAGTAATTTAATATCATCATCTGTTATTTTATCTACTACAGAATGATCATAGCCAATAGCAGCATATACATTATCATATTTAGAAGATAATTCTAATACTTCTTTATTACTTTTAGGATCTATTCCATTTAAAATCATATATATATTATTTTTAGCACATTCTCTAATTATATCTTCTGCATTTTCTATTTCACTATTATATATATGACAATGTGTATCTATAATCATAATTTCTCACCACTTAAAAAGATTATACCATATTTAGTATAATCTTTTAATTTATTTTAATTACCATATATTTCAGTTACATCTAAATAATAACCTAATACTTCACCAACATCAGTTATTTTTCCTTTAACTGTTATTGATTGATCTTTTGATAAAGTTTTTACAGCTTCTCTTTGAGCATCTGTTTTAAGTGTACAATGTATACCAAGTATATCCCAGTCATCTGTTGGAGATAGTAAAGAAATATATTTTAAATCTGAGTCAATTGTTCCTAGTCTTCCTGATATTTGAATATACTTATTGTTATATGTATCTTTTGCAGCAGCTGCATTATTTTCTAACGCATTTTCTAAATCATCTACTGATAAACTTATGTATTCAATAGGTTCTTGAGATTGAGTTTGTGGTTGAATACTTCCATTATCGGCATTACTTGAATTATTAGACTTATTTCCTAAACTTGCAAATACTCCAATTACTACTATAACAATAATAACTATTAACCAAACTGGCATTCCTTGTTTTGCTCCACAGTGTGGACATTTTTTTGCTTTTTTATTAATCTGCTCCTTACATTTTTTACATTGTTTTAAATCCTTATTATCCATATTCTTCTCCTTTCTATCATAAGTATATCATAAAAACTTCTGACAGACGACATATTTTTTGTAATTTTTATGAAATAATTATAAAAAAGAAAGGTAGGATACTTCTATGGGACGATATTCTAAAGAAATATTATCACTACAAGTTAGAAAAAATATTCGTAAATATAGATTAATTAGAGGTTATACAATGCAAGAACTTGCTGATCTTACCGGTTTAACTCATGGATATGTTAGAGATTTAGAATGTTTAACTATAGATAAAACTCCCACACTTGAAACTATTGGTAAATTTGCTGATGCACTTGAAATAGATATAAGACAATTATTTGATGATATAGTATAAAGAAAAAAAGTACACTTATTTGTACTTTTCTTCATCTATCCCTTTATATTCCTTTTTATACAATTATTAATTAAGAATAATAGATCTTTATCAGATATATTCATACTTTTTAAACATAAATTAGTAGCAAGTCCCTTTGTATATAAACTAACATCTCTATATACAGACTCAGCTTTTGCATCACTTATATTGTATTCTTCTTTTAAAATTTCTATTAATTCTTTTTTATTTTTATCTTTTTTATCAGATAAATCACTTATAAATAATGCTTTAAATAAACTATTTTCTTTTTTAGCATACATTGCATATGCACAATTTATACTTAAAAAATAATTATCTTTATCTATAAATTTCTCTGTAAAATCATTATATTCTTTATTTAATTCTTTCTTTAAGTCTCTTTTATATATATCCATATTATTATAAAGTCTAAATATTGGCTGAGTAGAACATCCAATATATTTAGTAAGTTCTCTCGCACTTAATTTATCAATACCATTTTCCTTTATAAAATCAACACTTTTATTTATAATAAAATCTTTTTTAAATATAGCTTTTCTTGCCATAAAAATAACCCCCAAAATTAAATAATGGGTGTTATTTTATTATAAAGTTATTAATTTGTCAAATTTTTTATTTATTTAATAAAAAAAGGATTATTTCATTAATCCTTTTATATATTCTATTTCTGATTCTGCATCAAGCCTTGCGAATATCGGTTTACCTTGCTCTGTTACTTTAGTACTATCATCTATTTTATTTGAATATATAGTATCCCAAGACATATTACTATTATCTATACTTAATTGATTTAATATTTCTTTTGATGTTGTTTCCATAAATGGATGAAGTATAATTGCTATTTTACGAAGACTTTCAGCTAAATTAAACATAACTGAATTTAATCTTTGTTTATCAAGTTCTTCTTCTGATTTAAATAAAGTCCATGGAGCGGTTTCATCTATATATTTATTTGTTCTTGCAATTATAGACCATATTTCAGAAAGAGCATTACTTACATGATAAGTATCCATATTATTTTCTACTTCTTTTATATGTCTTTCAATAAAATTAGTTAAATTATCATCAAAATCAGTTTTTTCTATGTTTGTAGTTGGTATAATTCCACCAACATATTTATTCATCATACCAATTGTTCTATTAAGTAAATTACCTAAATCGTTTGCAAGATCGTAATTATATCTTTCAACAAAATCTTCAGGTGTAAATATTGAATCTTTTTCAAAACTCATCATTCTAAGTAAATAATATTTAGTAGCATCAAGTCCATATCTTTCTATAAGTGGTTCTGGATATATAACATTACCTACTGATTTACTCATTTTTCCATCTTTCATTACAATCCAACTATGAGCAAAAATCTTTTTAGGAAGTTCAAGACCTAACGCATGTAAGAATATTGGCCAATAAATACCATGAAATCTAATTATTTCTTTACCAACTACATGTAAATCACATGGCCAGTATTTTTTAAATAATGAATCATCATTTCCCATATAACCTAAAGCAGTTATATAGTTTGTAAGTGCATCAAGCCATACATAAAGTACATGTTTAGGATCATTTGGCATTGGTATACCCCAATCAAATGTATTTCTACTAATACATAAATCTTCTAAACCTGGTTCTATAAAGTTTTTAAATATTTCATTCTTTCTTGATTCAGGAACTAAAAAGTCTGGATTTTCTTTATAAAAATCTTTAAGCCATCCTTCATATTTTTTCATATTAAAGAAATATGCATCTTCACTCATCTTTTTAACTTCTCTTCCACAATCTGGACATTTACCATCTATTAGTTGAGTATCTGTAAAATAATTTTCATCACTCATACAGTACCAACCTTCATAAGTTCCTTTATAAATGTCTCCTTGTTCTAAGAATTTTTCAACTATCTTCCCAACTGCTTTTACATGATAATCATCAGTTGTTCTGATAAATTTATCATATTTAATATCCATTTGATCCCATAGTTTTAAAGCAGCTTCTGCCATCTTATCAACATGTTCTTTTGGAGTTAAACCATTATTTTCTGCAACAGTTTGTATTTTTTGTCCATGTTCATCAAGACCTGTAAGCATAAAGCAATCATAACCTCTTGATTCTTTATATTTTTTAATTGCTTCAGTTAAAACTTCACAATAAGCAGTTCCTATATGGAATTTACCACTCGGATAATATATTGGAGTTGTTATATAAAATGTATCTTTCATTTATCTCACCTTCCTATTTATTAGTTGATCCAAAGCCACCTAATCTTTCACCATCTGCTTCATCATCATCTGTTAAAAGATATTTTTGGAAAATACCTTGTGCATATTTATCACCTTTATTAACTGTAAAAACTTTATCTCCTTCATTTTTTAAAGCAATAAACATATGTCCTTCATTATCAGGATTATTATAATAATCAGAATCTACTATTCCAACTTGATTACACAATCTTATATTATATTTAAATCCCATACTACTTCTAACAAGTAAAGCTAAAAATTCATCTTCATTCATTGATACTTTTATTCCAGATGGTACTTTAATAGTTTCACCGGGGTTTAGTTCAAATGCAAATGGACTTATAAAATCATATCCAGCAGAATGTTTTGTTGATCTTACTGGTAATTGTATATCTTCATATTTACATTTTTCTTTTAATACTTTTTCAAATTCTTTTTTACTTATTACTTCAAATTTTCTCATATATTAATTTATACCTCCAACAAAAAAACTCTAACCATATTATAATACAAGTTAGAATTTTTTTAAAGGGTTAGTCTATATAATTAATTATTAATTTTGAAATAATCTCTACTGCCAATATATCTTTTTCCTCAATATTTTTATTACCAAATATTACAATAGATCCTAGTGTATCGCCATTATTAATAATGGGTTTAATATAACAATTAGTATCTATTTGTTTATTTACAATTAATTCTACTAGACCTTTATTTAATAAATCTTCTTTATTTGAAATGCAATTAATAATATCCCTACCTATTTCCTTATTTAAGTAGTCATATTTTTTATTTATAGATGTATTTAATATCTTATCTCTATTTGTAATTAAAACGCTATTAAATGTAATATTTTCAAGAACTTCAATAAATCTAGTAAAAGTTTTATCCATATCATCAAAAGAAGAGAATTTTTTTAATATTATATTTTCGTTTTCAACGAAAACCTCAAGTATTTCATTTTCTTTTATTTTTAAGTTTTTTCTTATTTCTTTTGGTATAACTATTCTTCCTAAATCATCAATTCTTCTTGTAATTCCAGTTGATTTCATAAGTACCTCCTACAATTATATTGTGGAAAACTTATAATTATTTATACCAATAATTTTTCTATTTCATCTAAAAATTCATTTAAGTAATAAATAAAATGTTTATCTAAACTATGAAATAATAGTTTAATATGAAGTAAATCATTTTTAAAATCAAATTTAAAATTTGTTGATATAGAACTTATATTCATAAATAACTCATCTACATTTAACTTATCTATAAATTCTTTATCCATTGTTATTTCAACATATAAATTTGTTTGTTTAATATTAATTAATTCAAGATTTTTAGCTCTATTTTCAAATAATTTTGTATACATGTAAATATTTAGTTCTTCATCAATTTTTCCAAATCTATCTTCTATTTCTTTTTTAATATCTTTTAATTTTTTATAATTATCAATTTCACTAATTTTTTTATGTATTTCAATTTTTAATGACTCATCATCTATATATTCATCTTTTATATGATCTTCTACATCAATTAGTGGTTTTTCTTCTTCCTTTTCTTCTTCTTTTATTTTCAATCCTTTTAATTTATCTACCTCATCATTTAATATCTTTATATATAATTCATAACCTACTGAATCTATAAAACCAGCTTGTTCACTTCCTAATATATCTCCCGCTCCTCTAATTGATAAATCTCTCATAGCTATTTGAAAACCACTACCTAGTTTTGTAAATTCTTTTATAGCATTTAATCTTTTAACTGCATTTTCATTTAAAACTTTATTTTTAGAATGCATAAGATATGCATATGCAATTTTATTGCTTCTTCCTACTCTACCTCTTATTTGATATAGTTGTGAAAGACCAAATCTATCTGCTTCATATATAATTAGTGTATTAACATTTGGTATATCTATACCTGTTTCTATAATAGTTGTACATAGTAATATATCAAATTCATTATTAATAAAGCTTATCATTGTATCTTCTATTTCTTCTTTATTCATTCGTCCATGTGCAACTCTTATTTTAGCTTCTGGAACTATCTTTTGTATTTCTAATTTCTTCTCTTCAATATGTTCAACACTATTATAAAGAATAAATATTTGTCCGCCTCTAGACATTTCTTTATATATTGCTTCTCTTATAATAGCATTACTTTCTTCTATCACATATGTTTGAACAGGATATCTATCTACAGGTGGTGTTTCTATTAAAGCAAGTTGTCTAATTCCTACAAGCGACATTTGAAGAGTTCTTGGTATCGGAGTTGCACTTAAAGTTAATACGTCTACTGTAGATTTATATTCTTTTATTTTTTCTTTATGAGTAACACCAAATCTTTGTTCCTCATCTATAATTAATAAACCTAAATCTTTATATTTTATTGAATTATTTAGTAGTTTATGTGTTCCTATTATAATATCTATTTTTCCATTTAATAGTTTTTCTTTTATTTCTTTTTGTTCTTTCATAGTTGTAAATCTATTAAGTAGTGCAATTGTTACTCCAAAGTTAGAAAATCTATCTAAGGCTGCCTTATATTGTTGTGTAGAAAGAATTGTTGTAGGACAAAGATAGGCAACTTGTTTGCCAGAATTAACTGCTTTAAACATTGCACGAAATGCAACCTCAGTTTTACCATATCCAACATCACCACATAAAAGCATATCCATAGGATTTTCGCTTTCCATTGATGTTTTTATTTTATCAATCGCAATAAATTGATCTACTGTTGGTTCATATTTAAAATCAGATGCAAATTCATTTTCTTCTTCTTCATCTCTCTTAAAAGCAAATCCTTTTTGTAATTTTCTTTCTGCTTGAATTTTTAGTAATTTATCAGCTATATCCTTCACTTTATTTCTAATTCTTATCTTTGTTTTTTGCCATTCTGTAGATCCAAGTTTATTAATTTTAGGAATAAAGCCTTCATTTGATGAGTATTTACTAATTAAATCTATTTTTTCAACAGGAATATACAGTTTATCTCCATCTTTATATTGTACTTCAAGATAATCTTTTTTATTACCATTTTTTGTTAATGTTTTTAATCCAGAATATATTCCAATACCATGGCTTAAATGAACAACATAATCACCTGGTTTTAAATTATTAATATCTGTTATTTTTGTACCATATTTAAACTTATTTTTATAATTTATTTCCTTATTTCTTGATTTATATAATTCATTTTCACAAAGAACTATATAATTATTTATTTCAAAACCTTCGTCTATATCATAATTTATTATATTAATTTTATCATTATATATATTTTTAAAATCAGTTAAAATAGTAGGTATTTTTACATATTTATTTATATTTTTTAATTTATGATCATCTGATAAACATATTATTACTTTTTTATTATTAAAAATACATTTTTCTAAATATTCATTTAAATAATTAAAATTAGAATTAAATTTATCTAATATTTTAGATGAATAATTATATTGATGATTTATTTTTACTTTTTTTAATATATTATCTATCGTTAAAAGATATATATTATTTTCTTTTTGTTCTAAATCATAAAAATCATGCATATAATCAGTATTTAAGTTATTTTCTTTTTCGGAATCATATTCATGTATTTCGTTTCTTAATTTTAGATAAGAATTAGTTAATATACTATAATCTTTGTATATTATTATTGGATTATCTAAGTAATCTTTAATAGAAGAAATTTTATCCACAACAAAAGGAAGATATTTTTGCTTTTGATCTATATCTTCTATTTGTTTTTCATTAATAAATTCTGAATATGGGCTTATTATTATCTCATCAATTTCTTTATTAGATATTTGAGTATCAATATTAAATTCTCTTATAGAATCAATTGTATCTCCCCAAAATTCTATTCTAATAGGATTATCATTATTAATTGGAAATACATCAATTATGTAACCACGAGAAGCTACTTCACCAGTTTTATTTACAATACTTGTAGTTTCATACCCAATTGAAATTAAATTTTTTAATAATTGATTTTTTGAAATATCATTATTTTTCTTTATTTTAATATTACTCTTTTTCCATAATTCTTTACTTGGTAAATATCTTAAATATCCCATTAGATTTGTTATAACTATATTATTTTTTGATTTTGATATTTCATTTAATGTATTTATTCTTATTGATTTAAGTTCGGGTGATGACGCAAGTGCCTCACTAGTTAAAAAATCATCCATACCAAATAAATAACAGCTGTTATTTATTTTAGATATTGCTGAATAATATCTATTTGCTTCATATAATGAGTCTGTTACTATAAGGATATCTCTTTTATTATCTTTTGATATTTTATCCACTAGAAAAGAGACTAACTGATTAGTAAGTCCACTTATAGAAACATTATTAATATTCTTAATATCAAGTATTTCATTTAAAAAATTCATTTTATCACCTAATTATATTTGCCCATAAGTCTATCAAAATTAAGAATAAAGAAATCATCTATAATATTTTGACAAGTATCTATAGAATTATCCATTATTTTTCTATCTTCTTTCGAAAAATGACCTAAAACATAATCTTTAGTATCAATTTTTTTATTATTTGATATACCTATTTTAAGTCTTTTATAATTTTTTGTCCCAATATTCTTTTCAATATCTTTTATGCCATTATGTCCACCTGATGATGAATTTTCTTTTAATTTTATCTTTCCTAATTCTTGGTCTAAATCATCATGTATAATAAGCATATCATCTATATTTATTTTAAAATAATCAATATATTTTTTTACTACTTCGCCTGATAAATTCATATATTTTTGTGGTTTTAAGAATATGACCTTTTCATCATGTATAATTGTATCTACATATAATCCATCAAATTTTGATTTATTTGCATCTAAATTATATTTTTTTAGGTATTTATCTACTATTTCAAAACCAACATTATGCCTTGTATTTTCATATTCTTTGCCTGGATTTCCCAATCCTACAATTAGTTTCATTATTTACCACCTTTTACTTTCATATATACATCATTTTTATTTAATTTATGAAGTTTTGCGACTTCTTTTATTGCATCTTTTTCACTTTTACCATTATTTATTAATTCTTTTACATGATCTTTTATATCAATATTATCATAATTAATTTCTTCTTTACATCCTTCAACTACTATTACAAATTCTCCTTTAGGATCAGTCAATTCACTTAAAACTTTCTCTGGTGTTCCTCTATATATTTCTTCATATTTTTTACTTATTTCCCTTGAAATACTTATATTTCTTTCACCCATTATATCATTAATTAATTCTATAGTTTCTTTAACTCTAAATGGAGATTCATAAAATATCATTGTATATTTATTTTTTTTGAGTTCTTCTAGTTCCTTTTTCTTATGAGATTTTTTACTATCTAAAAAACCATAAAATAAAAATTTATTTGGGTTAATACCTGATGATATAAGTGCTGGAACAAATGCAGTAGCACCCGGTAAACCAACTACATTATATCCATGTTTTATAACATTATATGCAGATACATAACCAGGATCACTTATTATAGGTGTCCCTCTATCAGTTACTAAACCTACATTACTACCTTTTTCTAAATATTCTAATACTTTTAAATATACTTTATCCTCATTAAATTTATGACATGATATAAGTTTTTTATTTATATCTAAATAATTTAATAGTTTTAATGTTTCTCTTGTATCTTCTGAAAATACAACATCTACTTCTTTTAAAGTATTTATACTTCTAATTGTTATATCTTCCATATTTCCAATTGGAGTTGGTATTAAATATAAAGTTGGCTTATTATCATAACTCTTTTGACTCATATATTTCCACCTCACACTCTTTACAACCACCAAAAATATTTACTAAATAAGTAAATACTTCTAAATAATTATATCATAAAAATAAAAAAAGACATATTACTATGTCTATTTTCTTTTAAATACTATATCTGACCCTGTACTAGATTTTATAGTTAATTTGTTTTTACTTATAGAATAATCAATTTCATCAGATTTTAATGTATCTACATAAGTTATTACTACTTTAGTACCTCTATCTTCATAAGTAAATTTATCTGTTTCACCTGCATATGTATAACTACCTGTATTATCTTTATTAAATATGTAATATGTTGCTTCATTATTTTCATATTCCCAAGTTCCTACAATTGATTTTGAATTACCACAGGCACATAAACAAACAATAGAAAATACTATCAAAGTGAATAATGATACTTTTTTTATTATTTTTTTCAATTTTATCTATCCTTTCTAATAAAATAATAACATATAAAAAAATATGTTTCAATATTATTGAAACATATCTTCTATTTCTTCTAAATAATTACCATATTCATCATGAACATACAATGGTGGTAATATTTTCAAACCTGGATTACCATTTTTTGATCCTTCAATTAAAATTGTATTACATTCACTATTTTTTTTAGGATATATAAATCTTATTTTTTTTGGTTCTATATTATTTTTTTTCATGCATTCAATTATTTCAACTAATCTTTCTGGTCTATGAACTATTGAAATAATACCATTATTTTTAAGTATTTTTCTAGAAATAGTAAAAACATCTTCTAAAGTCATCTCTAATTCATGCCTTGCAATTGTCTTTATTTTGTTATCATTTAAATTAGATTTCTTGTTTGTCTTAAAATAAGGTGGATTACATGTTATTACATCAAATGTATCAGTTTCATATTTATTAGTTAAATCATTAATATTCATATTTAATAAATCTATTTTATTTTGTAAATTATTAATTTCTATTGATTTTTTAGCTAAATCATATACTTCTTTTTGAAGTTCTACACCTGTAATAGAAGCATTAGTTTTTGTACTTAAAATAAGTGGTATTGGCGCATTACCAGTACATAAATCTAAAATATTTTTTGTATTTTTATTTATAGTTACAAAATTAGCAAGTAATACTGAATCAAGGGAAAAAGCAAACCAATCAGTATTTTGAACTATTTTTAAATTTTTATAATTAAGTAATCTATTTATTATTTCCATGGTTCAAATATTTCTATTAATTCCTTATCTTCAGTTTCAATTTTATATGATTTTTTAAATACATCTACTGATATTACCTTTCCCTCTTTCCCATCCTTTTTTATTATTTGTCCTATTGATGGTAAATCTTTTTTTAATTTTGTATAAACTTCATCTTCATATGATAAACAACATAATAATCTATTACATGCACCATTAATTTTAGTGGGATTTAATGCAATATTTTGATTTTTTGCCATATTAATAGTTATATTATCAAAAGTATATAAATAATTTGAACAACAAAGTGGCATCCCACAAGGACCTAGACCTCCAATTTCTTTTGCCTTATCCCTTGGGCCTATTTGTCTAAGTTCTATTCTTGTTTTATATAATTTAGCAAGTTCTTTAGCTAAATCTCTAAAATCTACTCTATCATTTGAAATATATGTAAAAAACATTTGAGTTCTTTCGAATGTATAACTTACATCTACTAATTTCATATCTAATTTATATTTTTTTATTAATTCACTACATTTATTAAAAGCTGATTTTTCATCTTTTAAATTATTTAAATGATTAGTATAATCTTTTTTTGTGGAAATTCTTATAACTTTTTTTAATGGAAAATGTATTTTATCTTTTTCCATTTTTATTATATCAGTTACTACTGTACCAAATTGTAGACCTCTTTCTGTTTCAACAATAACAGTAATATTTTTTTTTAATTTTAGTTCATGGGCGTCAAAATAATATTTTTTCCCATATTTTTTAAATATTACTCCTACTACATTTATTGTATCCATTATTTCACCTCATTAAATTCTATAATCAATCTATCAAAAATTAATTTAGAATTAACATTATTTTTTAAATCATTTTTTAAAGATTCAAATAAATTTATTTTTGTTATTATATCACTTATTTCATTATTTTTATTTATATATTCTATTATTTCTTCATAATTTTCTATATTTTCAATTTTTTTATTTGTCTTTTTATATAAACAATTTACATATAAATATGTTAAAAAATTAAATAAAAGAAGCATATTATCATGTGAATCAAATTGATCTGTAAATAATTTTTTAAAATATATATACGAATTAATTTTCTTTTTTTCTAATGAATTTACTATTTCTAATGATGAATTGATTAATATTTCTTTTTCTTCATCAGTTATTTTTGATTCTATAAAGTTATATATATTATTATTAAAATTATTCTTTATATTTTTAAAATTTAATACTTGACACCTAGATTTTATTGTAGGTATTATCATATTAAGGTTGTTTGTTAAAAGAATTGCGATTATATCATCCGCAGGTTCTTCTAAAAATTTTAATATTGAATTTGCTGAATATGCATTTAATTTATCCGCATTTTTAATTATATAAAACATTTTATTAGATTCTACTGGTTTATTTAATACACTATTTTGTAAATCCAGTAATTGATCTTTTTTTATAAATTGACCAAAGGATTCAACAACTTTTAATTCTGTATATTCATTTTTATCAATTCTTTTAAAAATATTATTTAATTTTTCATCATCTAATAATGACATTTTTATAATTTCTTTTATGAAATCTTTTGCATATTCATATATATAATCTATATCATCACAAACAAATAAATATGCTTGAGATAATTTGTTATTTTTTATGCTGTTTAAAAGTAAATTTGTAACAACATCTTGACTATCAAGATATTTATCAAGCATATTTATCACCTCTCTATCTAAAATTCAATAGATAAAATGCTACCAATCCTAAAAATCCACACCCATCAAAAAAAGTTATTATTAAAACAGTATAAATATTTATTGGTATGTTTAAATTAAAAGATTGTGTAGCTAAATTATAACCATATAAAACTAAAATACTTATTATTATTTTTTTTATTATTTTAATTATTTTCTTTATCATACTTGTCCACCTTTCTGATATATTTTATGAACAAGTATATATTTTATGATATTTTATTTCTTCCTTCCATAGCGCGTGCAATTGTTAATGGATCTAAGTATTCCATGTCAGCACCAACAGGTATACCTGATGCTATTTTTGTAACATTTACATCTAATCCTTCAAGTAATTTTAATATGTATGCACTTGTTGTTTCACCTTCTATACTTGGTGTTAAAGCAAGTATAACTTCTTTTATTTTTTCTTCTTTTATTCTATTAATCAAGCTATTGATTTTTATATCTTCTGGATTTATTCCTTCAAGAGGCGATATTAATCCCTCAAGAACATGATATTTTCCATTAAATATATTTGCTTTTTCAAAAAGTATTAAATTTTTAGTATTTTCTACAACACATATTATTTCTTTATTTCTGTTATTATCTTTACATATATCACAAATATCATCTTCTGTTAAATTATTACAAATATTACATTTTTTTATTTTTTCTTTTACTTCTTTAATAGATTTAGAAAATATTTCTGTTTGTTCTTGATCAAATTTTAATGTTGCGAATGCTAATCTTTCTGCATTTTTTTCACCTATACCTGGTAAACTTTTATAGCATTCAATTAAATTTTGTAAACTATTTGGATATTTCATTAAAATAATCCTGCAAGTCCTGAAGATAAATTACCCATTTTATCTTCCATTGCTTTTGATGCTTGTTTTAAGGCATCATTAGTAGCTAATAAAATCATGTCTTGTAATACTTCAATATCATCTGATGAAATTTCCTCATTTATTTTTATATTTGTGACTTCTTTATTTCCATTAACAGTAACTTCTACAAGAGGTTGCTTACCTATAAAAGTCATTTTTGCAACTTCTTCTTTTGATTTTTCCATATCTTTTTGCATTTTTTGTGCTTGTTTCATTAACATTTGCATATTCATAATTATTCTCCTCCTATTTCTAATAAATCATCAAATTCATTAGATTTATTACTAAATTTATTTATTATTTTATCTAAAATTTCTTTTTCTTCTAATATTTCTATTTTTTCTTTATTCTTTATTTTTTTAATATATACTTCTCTTTTTTTATTCCATTCATCTATTAATATAACACAAACTTTAATATCTCTTTTTAATATATCAGTTATGTATTTATCAACATTAATTAATTCATTATAAATATCATGAATTAAATTATCAGATGAAGTAGTTAAAACTATACCTGATGAAGAAGCTGCTTTTATATCAAAATCATTTAATATATTAGCTATTCTTAACTGATCTAAATTAATAATTTCCATATCAATAGAATTTAATTTTTCTTTATAATCAACTAAATCTTTCTTACTTGCAGTTGCTAATATATTATTTAATCTTATATTCATTAAATCATCATATAAAGAAAAATCTATATTATTTTCTTTTTTATCATTTTTTAAGTTATCAACAGGTATTTTTTTTGTTATATCATCTTTATTTCCAGTAGATATTTCATTTTTTAATAGAACATTTGTTTGTTTGTTGTTATTATTTATGATTTCATATATTTTTAAAATAAGTATATCAAAGAAAATTCTTTTATCATTTGAATTTTTCATATCATTTATTGACCTATTTATTAATAAAATTATATCCAGTATTTTTTCTTTTGTTATTTTTTTTATTAATTTTGATGAATTATTTAATTGATAATTTAATAATTCATTTCGTAATATTTTTATCATATCTTCTGATATATAAACAAAATTTTTACCATCATTATCTATTTTATCAATTATTTTAAATACATCATTTAAATTACAATCATATATATTATTAATTATTTCTAATAAGTCATCATCGGAAACTCTTCCATTTAATAATAATACATTTTCAAATTGAATATTACCATTTGAATAAGCATTTAATTGATCCAACATACTAATTGCATCTCTTAAACCACCATTTGAATCGATTGCAATTAAATCTAATGATTTATCATCAATTTTAATTTTTTCTTTTTTACAAATATAATTTAATCTTTCTTTTATTATGTTTTTAGGTATTGGTTTAAATTCAAAAGATTGACATCTAGATATTATTGTTAAGGGTATTTTATGTGGTTCTGTTGTTGCCAAAATAAATATTACATGCTTAGGTGGTTCTTCTAATGTTTTAAGAAGTGCATTAAAAGCACCTGTTGTAAGCATATGTACTTCGTCGATAATATATACTTTATATTTAGATACAGTTGGTAATAAAGTAACATGATTTTTAATTTCACGAATTTCATCGACACCATTATTTGATGCCGCATCCATTTCAATTATGTCTATATTTTCATTATTATTTATATTAGTACAAATATCACATTTTTCACATGATATTCCATCATTTGAATTAAGACAATTAATTGTTTTAGCAAAAATTTTAGCTATGCTTGTTTTACCTGTACCACGAGGTCCAATAAATAAGTAAGCATGCGTTAATTTATTATTTTTTATAATATTTTTTAATGTTTGTACTATTATTTTTTGACCATATACATCATCAAATGTTTTTGGTCTATATTTTCTATATAATGCTTGATATTCCATATTGACCTCCGAATTAATTATATCATAAATAATAAAAAATAAGTAATGTTTCACGTGAAACATTACTTTTTATTTCATCATATTTTATTATCAATGTTTCACGTGAAACATTGATAGATTTTTAATAAAATAACATATGTTTTTTTATTTTTTAATTGAATGTTTCACGTGAAACATTCAACTATCTTTTATTTTTAAAAAAATTTGTTAATTTATTTGAAAAATTATCATTTTTAAATAAATATTTATAATTTACATCTAATTCAGTTCTATTATTATTTTGTTTTATAAAATAATAAACATTATTAATTCTTGATTTTTTAATAATTTCTTTGCACATTGAACAAGGTTCTAATGTAACATATAAATCACAATTATTTAATCTCCAATTATTTAATTTTTTTTGCGCTTTTATTATTGAAATTATTTCTGCATGATCTAAAATATTATTTGTTTTATTCACTTTATTATAAGATTTAGATATTATTTTATTATCTTTTATAATTAAAGCTGCAACTGGAACTTCATCATGTTTAATAGCTTTATTAATTAATTTATTTAATTCTTTTTCAATCGAATCTATATTCATTTTACCCTCCAAAAAAAGAAAAAGCACACACGAAAATTAATTGTTAAGGCTGCTATATTTCTATCCTGACCTGGTTCCAATATTTCCGTTGTGCATTTATAATATACTATTTATTTTTAAATAAGTCAATTTTATTCAATGTTTCACGTGAAACATTAATTAATTTATTTTATATTATTATAATATAATAAAATTCTTTATAAAAATGTTATTTTTTATAAAAAAGTGAACAAATTATTTCCCGGGAAATATTTTGTTCGTATTTTGTTCGTATTTATATTTAATAAAAAAGTTATTGAATTATTCTTCAATAACTTCTTCTATAACTTCATCTTCTTTTTCAGAAGTTGCAATTGTTGTTACTTTTTGATCATCTTTTAAATGAATTAATCTTATACCTTGTGTAACTCTACTCATTTTAGATACTTGACTCATAGGTATTTTAATAATTATACCACTATCAGTTATAATCATTAAATCATCTTCATCTCTAACATTTTTAATAGCCACTAAATTACCATTTTTTTCTGTTATATTAAGTGCTTTAACACCTTTACTACCTCTATGAGTCAATCTATATTCATCAATAGATGTTCTTTTCCCATAACCATTTTCTGTAATAATTAATATATCACTATTTTCATCAACTTTTTCTGAACTAACACATATTATATCTTCTGGTATATCAATACCTTTAACACCACTTGCAGTTCTTCCCATTATTCTTATTTCAGCTTCATTAAATCTAACTAGTCTTCCGTTAGATGCACCTATTACTATTTCATTATTTCCATTTGTTTTTGTAACAAATAATAATTCATCATTTTCTTTTAATGTAATTGCTATCTTACCACTTTTTCTAATACTATCAAATTCTTCTGCATTTGTTCTTTTTACTAAACCATTTTTAGTAACAAATGTAATAAATTTATCCTCATCATCTTTTGAAATACTTAAAATAGAGTTAATTTTTTCTTCTTTTTCAAGTGGAAGTAAATTAATAATTGGAAGTCCTTTTGCCTGTCTTGAAAATTCTGGTATTTCATAACCTTTAATTCTATATACTTTTCCTCTGTTTGAGAAGAATAGAATATAATCATGAGTTTTTACTGTTACCATTTTTTCAACAAAATCCTCTTCATTTGTAGACATTCCTTTAACTCCTACTCCACCTTTATTTTGAACTCTATATGTGTCTGTAGTAAGTCTCTTAATATATCCTTTATTTGTTAATGTTATTATTATATCTTCAACTGGTATTAATGATTCATCTTCTATATAATCAATAGCTGTCATATCAATACTAGTTCTTCTTTCATCTGAATATTTATCTTTAATTTCTTGAAGTTCTGTTTTAATTATTCCAAGAATTCTTTCTTCAGAAGCAAGTATTGCTTTTAATTCTGCTATTCTTGCAAGTAATTCTTTTAATTCATTTTCTACTTTTTCTCTTTCTAATCCTGTAAGTCTTCTTAACTTCATTTCAAGAATTGCATCTGCCTGTATATCAGTTAAACCAAATTTACTCATTAATCCATTTTTAGCTTCTTCATCAGTCTTAGAAGCACGAATTAATTTTATTACTTCATCTAAATGATCAAGTGCAATCTTTAAACCTTCTAAAATATGTACTCTTTTTTCTGCTTTATCAAGTTCAAATTTACATCTTCTAATAATAATTTCTTTTTGATAATCAATATATTTAGAAATAATATCTTTTAGACCTAATGTTTTTGGTACACCTTGATCAAGCATTAAAAATATTATTCCATAATTTGTTTGAAAAGCTGTATGTTTATATAAATTATTTAAAACAACTTGTGCATTCGCATCTTTTTTTAGTGTTATAGTTATTTTTACACCATTTTTTAAATCTGTGTGATAATCTGCTATTCCATCAATAGTTTTATTGTGGACAAGTTCAGCAACTTTATTTTTTAAATCCGATACATTTACTCCATATGGAACTTCAGTTACTATTATTTGATGTTTTCCATTATTTTCTTCAATACTAGCTCTACTTCTAATAGTAATTGTACCTCTACCAGTTTCATATGCTTTCTTAATTCCACTATTACCTAGTATTACCCCTCCTGTTGGAAAATCTGGTCCTTTAACATATTTCATAAGACCATCTGTATCAATATCAGGATTATCTATATATGCAATACAACCATCAATAACTTCACCTAAATTATGAGGAGGTATATTTGTTGCCATACCAACAGCAATACCCATAGTTCCATTTACCAATATATTAGGAAATCTAGATGGTAAAATTGTTGGTTCATGTTCTGTTTCATCAAAGTTATCAACAAAATCAACTGTTTCTTTATTTATATCTCTTAATAATTCAAGAGAAATCTTAGAAAGTCTAGATTCTGTATAACGCATTGCAGCTGCACCACTACCTGCTATATTACCAAAGTTACCATGTCCATCTACAAGCATGTTTCTATATGAGAAATCTTGTGCCATTCTAACCATTGCTTCATATATTGAAGAATCTCCATGTGGATGATATTTACCCATTACATCACCGACAATTCTTGCCGATTTTCTATGAGGTTTATCAGGCATATATCCTGATTCATACATTGACCATAAAATTCTTCTATGAACTGGTTTTAATCCATCTCTTAAATCTGGAAGTGCACGGGCTACAATTACACTCATTGAATACTCTAGAAATGATGTTTCTATTTCATTAACTATGTTATTTTCTTCTAATCTATCTCTACTATGATCCATTTTTTAACCCTCCTATACATCCAAATTAGTTGCATATACAGCATTTTGTTCAATAAATTCTCTTCTTGGTTCAACATCTTCACCCATTAATTTAGAGAATGCTGCATCTGCTTCAATTGCATCTTCAACAGTTATTTTTCTAAGTACTCTATTATTAATATCCATTGTTGTATCAAATAGTTCATCATCATCCATTTCACCTAAACCTTTCATTCGTTTAATTTCATATTTAGGTACTGGATTTTTTTGTTTTAAAATTGCGACATATTTATCCCTTTCTTCTTCATTTAATACATATTTAATTGTTTTTCCATGTTTTATACTAAATAAAGGAGGTTGAGCTGCATATACATGTCCTGCTTCTACTATTGGTCTAAAGAATCTATAGAATAATGTTAATAATAATACTCTAATATGTGAGCCATCTACATCCGCATCAGTCATTATAATAATTTTATTATATCTAAGTTTACTTAAATCAAATTCTTGACCAATTCCTGTTCCAAATGCAGTTATAATTGTTCTAATTTCTTCATTTGATAAAGCTCTATCCATTCTGGCTTTTTCTACATTTAATATTTTACCTCTTAGTGGAAGTATTGCTTGATGCATTGAATCTCTACCCTTAACAGCAGATCCTCCAGCTGAATCTCCTTCGACTATAAATATTTCACATACTGAAGGATCTTTTTCCTTACAATCTTCTAATTTTCCACCAAAATTTACTACATCTAAATCACTTTTTCTTCTAGTAAGTTCTCTTGCTTTTTTAGCTGCAACTCTAGCTCTAGATGCTGTCATTGCCTTTTCCACAATAATTCTTGCGGCATCTGGATTTTCAAGTAAAAATCTTTCAAAACCTTGTGAAAATACATTATCAGCTAGTTTTCTTACTTCTGAATTACCTAATCTCCCTTTTGTTTGTCCTTCAAATTGTGGATTTGGATGTTTACAAGATATAATCATTGTAAGACCTTCTTTGACATCATCACCTGTTAAAGATTCATCTTTTTCTTTTAAAATATTATTCTTTTTAGCATAATTATTAATAACTCTTGTTAAGGCTCTTCTTACACCCTCTTCATGTGTACCACCATCATGAGTATTAATATTATTAACAAATGAATAAATACTATCAGAATATCCTGAATTATATTGCATAGCTACTTCAAACATAACACCATCAGCTTCTCCATCTAAATGAATTATTTCTTCATGTATTGGTGTTTTATTTTTATTTAAATACTTAACATATTCACTAATACCACCTTCATAATGGAAACTTTCACCTGTTGTATCTTCATCATCTCTATCATCTCTTAAAGTAAGTTTAAGACCTTTATTTAAGAAAGCAAGTTCTCTTGTTCTTACTCTTAAAGTATTATAATCATATATATCTGTATCAAATATGTCAGGATCTGGCTTAAATGTTACAGTTGTACCAGTTCTATTTTTATCACAATCACCAATTATAGTAAGTGGTTGCTTAGTTTTTCCACCATTATGAAATTTAGCTTCATATATTTTTCCATCTTTATATACTTTAACATTTACCCAAGATGATAATGCATTTACTACAGAAGCACCTACACCATGAAGACCACCAGAAACTTTATAGCCTCCTCCACCAAATTTACCACCTGCATGAAGTACTGTATAAACTGTTTCTACTGTAGATATTCCTGTTTTTTTATGAATACCTACTGGTATACCTCTTCCATCATCTTTTACTGTTATTGAATTATCTTTATTAATAATAATTTCAATATTATTACAAAAACCAGCAAGTGCTTCATCAATTGAATTATCTACAATTTCCCATACTAAATGATGAAGTCCTTTAACATCTGTTGTACCTATATACATACCTGGTCTTTTTCTTACTGCTTCAAGTCCCTCTAATACTTGTATTGCAGAAGCGTCATAATTTTCATTCATTTTATTTTGCCTCCCTTACTACTTTTGCTGTTTCTACTTTATAAATATCTGCATTTTTTAATAATTTTCTACTAACATTTTTTAAATCAGTAGAAGTTATAAATACTTGTAAATCATTATTTATATATTTGATAATATTATTTTTTTTATTCTTATCAAGTTCACTAAATATATCATCAAGTAAAAGTATTGGTTTTACTTCTTTTATATTTTTAAATATTTCAACTTCAGCTAATTTTATAGATAAAATTGCTATTCTATGTTGACCTTGTGAACCATAATTATTTATTTTAATATCATCAATATATACTGAAAAATCATCTTTGTGTGCACCATATAATGTTACTTTTTGAAATAACTCATTTTCAAATGACTTATTATATTTTTCTTTTATTTTTTTATACATAATATCTTCTTCATCAACATCTATAAATGTTTCATATTTAAGATAAATATTATCTTTTTTAGTTAAATCTTTATATATATTAGTTATATATTTATTTATTAGTTCTATATAATTATATCTATACTTTATAATTTTAATATTTTCTTTTATTAATGATTCTGTAAGTACATCAAAATATACTTTATCAAAATAATTATTATTTTTTAAATAATCATTTCTTGATTTTAATATTTTATTATAATTATAAATATGCTTTAAATAATCATTATATAGTTGACCAATTTCAATATTTAAAAAATATCTTCTATTATGTGGTGTACCTTTAATAATTTCTAAATCATCTGGACAAAACATAACTACATTAATATTTGATAAATAATCACTTATTTTTTTAATAGGATTATCATTTATACTAACTCTTTTTCCATTAGTATTTAACATTACTTCATATTTTTTAGATATTGATTCATTTTTTACTTTACCTGTTACTTTTGTCATAACTTCATTATCTTTAATAAGAAAGTTTTCTTTAGTTGTTCTATGTGACTTAGTTATAGATAAAAAATAAATACTTTCTAATATATTTGTTTTACCTTGAGCATTATTTCCTATGAAAATATTGATATTTTTTTTAAATTTAAGTTTTAATTTAGAATAATTTCTAAAATTTTGTAAATTTATTTCACTTAAAAACAATTTAAACCTATTTTTTTACCCATATTTTCACCTTTTAACTATTTATAATGCTCCTATACACACAAATATATTATATCACAAAATAAGGTATTTTTGTGGCTTTTTGTATAAAAAAAAGAAAAAATTATATTTTTCTTTTTCTAAGTATTGATTCAAGCTTAGTTGCACGTAAATATTGATTATCAAATGATCCAAATGATATATCAAAAACATATTTATCACCATTTTCAAAAATTACTTCTATTTTTCCATTTTTATTAATATATTTATTTATATAATTTAAAGATATCCAACTACAATTATTATCTCTTGGAGAATTTGTTGGAAAAAATATAATATTTTTAGTTTCTTCAATTATTATAGGAGATTTATAATTAATACCAGTTAAATTTTTAGTACCTTTATGTCTACCTAAATAAGAACTTCCAAAATATTCACAACTATTTTCAATAATTTTCATGGAATTTTCATTTACTAAAAATGATGATTCTAATTCAATAACACGTGTTATTTTATTTTTAATTGGAATAAGTGCAACTGTATTTGAATTAATAATATAATTATTCATAAAAATTTCCCCCTTTAAAAATTTACAATTATTTATTAAACCATATTATATATGTCGAAATTTATCAAAAATAGTAAAAAAAAAGAAAAAGTAATATTTTCTTTTAATATGTTTTTATTGGTAATAATAATTGTATTAAATTTTCATCTTCGTCAGTTTTTAATATAATAGGTTTTACATCAGAATTTAATAAAATTCTAATATCTTTACTATTAATTGTTCTAAGAGCTTCCATCATAAATTTAGATGAAAATGCTATTTTAATTTCTTTATCATTATTTTTAGTAATTGACAATTTTTCTTCAACTTTACCTATTTCTGGTGTATTTGATGAAACTATTACTTCATTACCATTTGTTTCAAATTTAATAACATTTTTTTCTTTTTCTGTTGTAAGAAGAGCTGCTCTATCTATAACATTGTAAAAATCATTTAAATCAGCCTTTACTTCTAATTCAAATTCTTGTGGAATTAATCTTGATGTATCTGGAAATGTTCCATTTAAAAGTCTTGATTGAAATAAAATATTATCAAATTTAAATAATATTTTATTTGAGAAAATATGTATTTCTACATTTTCATCTTCATCATTTAATATTTTAGCAAGTTCTCCTATATTCTTACCTGGAACAACTATATTAATTAAATTATCCACATTATTTTCTAAATCTATTATTTTTTTAGCAAGTCTATATGAATCAGTTGCAACACATTCCATTTTATTATTTTCTATTTTAAAATTAATACCAGTAAGTATTGGTCTTGATTCTTGAGTACTTGTTGCAAATAAAGTTTGATTAACTATATTTTTTATAACCTTCTTACTTAAAATAATAGGATTTGTAGATATATCTAAACTTATATTAGGAAATTCACCTGAATCTATACCATTTAAATTAAAATTTGAATTTTCAGTATAAATTAATATTTTAAGTCCATCAATTACTTCTATATTAATAATACCATCTGGTAATTTTCTAATTATTTCAAGTAGATATTTACCTTGAATAATAATACTACCTGTTGATTCTATATTATCTATATATTTTTTATCAATAAAACTTTCTATATCTATATCATTATTGGTAGCTGTTAAAAATAATCCTTCGTTTGTTAAATTAAATTTAATACCTCCAAGAACAGGTATTACATTTTTTGTAGATACTGCTTTAGATACATTATTTAAGTTTTCTAATAATATTTCTTTTTTTATGCTAAATTTCATTTTAACCCTCCTATGCTAATTATACCATATATATTTTTTTATTTGAATTTTATTTTTATTATTACTGTTGAAAATGTTTAAAAGTTTATTTTTACTTATTTTATAAGGTATTTTATTGTTTTTAATTGTTTAAAAATGTTTAATTTTTATGTTTATTATTTTATTTTTTCAACATTACTTTAATTTTTCTTTTATTTCATTAATAATATTTTCAAGTTGTTTATTATTTTTAATTTCTTTTTGAATTTTATCAACTGAATGTATTACTGTTGAATGATCTCTTCCACCAAATTCCATACCTATTCTAGGAAATGATTCATCAGTTAATTGTCTAGATAAATATATAGCAATTTGTCTTGGAAAAGCTATAGTTGCTACTCTTTTCTTTGATTTTAAATCATCAACAGTTACATTGTAATGTTCTGCAACAACTCTTTGTATTTTTTGTATATCATTTTTAAAGTTAGTTGTAGGTGTTATTGTTCCTTTTAATGCCTCAACAGCAAGTTCAAGTGTTATATCTTCTTCAAAAAATATTGTAGAATAAGCACAAACTCTAGTTAAAGCCCCTTCTAAACTTCTAACATCAGATGAACACATATTAGCTATATATTCAATTGCATCTTCAGATATATGTTTAGAAAACTCCATATTTGCCATTTTTTTTCTAAGTATTTCTTTTCTAAGTTCATTATCTGGTGGAAAAATATTTACTTTTAATCCCCAATTAAATCTAGTTCTAAGTCTATCTTCTAAATGTTTTAAATCATCAGGAGATGAATCAGAAGATATTATTATTTGTTTTTTATCGTCATATAGATTATTAAATGTGTGGAAAAATTCATTTTGAGTTTTAGGAGCATTTCCTAAAAATTGTATATCATCTATAATAAGAACATCAATATTTCTGTATTTATCTTTAAATAAATCTATATAATCAAGATTAGATCCATCTTTATCTCTTTTATTTATACCTAAAAAATCATTAATAAATTGATCAGATGTAACATAAAGTACTCTTTTTGATGTATTTTTTACTATATAATTACCAATTGCTTGCATTAAATGTGTTTTACCTAAACCACTATTACCATATATAAATAAAGGATTATACATTTTACCAGGATTTTCAGCAACAGCAAGTGCAGTAGCTTGTGCAAATCTATTACTTTCCCCTACTATAAAATTTTCAAAAGTATAATCAGGATTTAAATTAGCCTTTTCTATACTATTATGAGGAACACCTATTTCTTCAATTTCTTCTTCAATAATAGGTTTATTATCTTTTTTTAATTGTTCATATTCATTTTCAAGTAAAAATTCAATATTAAAATTAGTACCTGTAATATTATTAAATATTTCTTCGATAATATCTATATATGATTCTGATAGATGTTTTTTATGAGCTATTGTTGGTACTACAATAATTGCTGCTTCCTCATTTAATTCTACTAATTTAGAAGATGAAAACCAAGTATTATATGAAAGCGAAGATAATCTTGATTTAATAGAATTTAAAAATTTATTCCAAATATTATCTATATTCATATTTTCATCTCCCCTGAATTGTTTTATGTAATTTAATTATAACCTATTTTTTTTTTATTTCAATATAAAATTATAGTCCACAATACTTATCCACAATAAATGTTTATAAATATTATTTTATTTAAAAGAAAAAAATATGTTTTCAACATTTTCCACAAATTTTAGTATGTTTATTATTTTTTTAAACATTCATAATTTATAAACAATATTGTTTAAAATGTTCATAACTAATTTTTTCTATATATTATAATAAAAAATTACATTTTTTTCCACAAAAAAAGTGAATTATTTCACTTTATTTAAAATATTTTCAGCTTTTTTAATATCTTCTTTATTTTTTATTGTGCAAAACTCTTTTTCATCTATTCTATACAAAAGCATATCATTAGAATATTCAAATGCATCAAATATAAATTTTTCAAATTTGAAAGTATTTTGTTTATCTGCAATTATAAATTCACCATTATTATTCATATAATTATTTTTCTTAAATGCCCTATGATATTTCAATTTAATATTAGAATATTTAATTATTTCATTTATATTTATTAAATGATATGTTATATTTTTATCTCTATAAACAAAATTATTATTATTATCTTTTTTATTATTTATATCATTATTGAGATATCTAGATGGAATCATGTATGGTTTATTGTCATATTTACAAAATACCCAGTTTTTATCATTTTCATCATTTTTTAAAATAGTTTTAGTAGCTAAATTATAATTATTATATATTGTGGAACCAATAAATTTAAAATCAATTAAATTAGTTAATACATTATCAATAGTTGAAAATAAAATATATTCTAAATTATTTTTTTTCATTTTTTTAATTAAATTATTATATTTTAAAGAATTAAATACGTCACCATTTCCATTAGGTCCAAATAAAATATTATATTTATTTTTTAATAATATTTTTCCATTTATATCTAATATTGGTAAATTATTTTGTTTAAAAAAAACAATTTTATCTTTAGGATATTTAAAATAATTATTATCCTTAAAAAATTTTTTTGTATTTTTATAATTATATGAACTAGTCATTATATATAAAGGTATATATACATTATATTTTTCATAAATATTTTTTAATTGATTTATATAAATTTCAAAAATAGAAATTTTTTTATTATTTATATTTAATTTTAAACATCCTTTAGGTATATCTAAATCTAATCTAGATGCATTACCACCAGCCATTATTACAATACCATATTTTTTATTTTTAATTAATTCTTCCCCTATTTTATTATATTTTTTAATTTCATTATTTTTTAATTTATATATACAATTTAAATTAGATATTTTATTTATATCTAGTTCTTCATCATAAAAAGAATTTTTATATAAATTATTAATTTTTTCAAAATCAATTTTATTAATTTGTTTTTTTAATAGTATTTTTTCTATAAAATTAAGTTCTTTATAAAAATTTAATAAATGTTCTTGATTATAAAATTTTAATTTTTCATAAATTTTCATTATAATTACCCTCTTATTTTTTTAATATTAAATCTTTTTTATCATAACCCATATCAATTAAGGAATCTTCTATTCTTCTTAAATAATTAGGCGTATTTGGTATATTATCGTCATTTTGTTTATTTTTAAAATCAAAATATACTTCAAGTAATTTTTCTTTATATGGTATTTTAATTATTTGTGAAGTATTATTATCACTATCAAATATCATATATGTTATATAATCGTCTAAAAGTGATCTATATTTTAAATTATTATTAATCATATGATCATGTTCCCCTACACTACCAACATTTATGATATATTTATCATTATTATTTAATTTAATTATATTATTATTTATTATTTCTAATTTATTATTAATAACTTTAGCAATAAAATCTTGATGTGTATGCCCTACAATTACTACTTGTGATTTATTATTTATAAACATTTCATTATAATCTTTTATTATTTGTTTATGTTTACTTGGTTTATTGTCAATAAATAAAGGATTAAAAACAGATTCTAAATCTTTAGGATTAGAATGATATAAATTCAATAATATTTTATTAATTTTTACTTGATATGTTACTGGTAAATTATTTAAATATTCTATTCCATCAATTCCAATCTGATTTCTAGCAAATTTATATATTTCATTTGTTGCAACTAATTCATCACAATTACCTTTTATTACAATTTGACAATTATCTTGAACTAATTTTAATACCTCTTTTGGATATAAATATTTAACTAAAATATCACCTAAACAAATAATTTTATCTATATTTCTATTTGATATATCATCTAAAACTAAATCTAAAGCATGTAAATTAGAATGTATATCAGAAATAAATGCTATTTTCATATAACCACCCTGCTTTTAATATTATATCATTAAAAAAATATAATTACTATACATAAAAATTTTTTAGTTTATTAATTATATACTTAAATATTGTATATATTAATGTAAAATAAATTAAAAATGATTGACTTTTATAGAAAAAATGGTATAATTTAAATGTTTTACGAATCTGGAGGTGCAAAAATGAAAAGAACATTTCAACCAAATAATAGAAAAAAAGCAAAAAAACATGGATTTTTTTCTAGAGTAAAAGGTAAAGTATTAAATAATAGAAGAAAAAAAGGAAGAAAAACTTTATCAAAATAATAATTCCACTTATTTTATAGTGGTTTTTTTTGTAAATAGGTGAAAGTATGAAGAAAATTAATATAATAAAGAAAAATTATGATATTAATAATATTATCAATAAAAGAAATATGATAAAAAATAAATATTTCTATATATATAAGGATAATAATAGTATTAATAATTATAGATTTGCTATATGTGTATCTAAAAAAATAGGTAATGCAGTGACTAGAAATAAAATAAAAAGACAAATAAAAGATATATTAGATAAAAGTAATTTAGTATTTAAAACTAATAATGATTATGTTATAATTATAAGGAATGAAATTAATAACTTAAATTATAAAGAAATAAAAGAAAATTTAATAAATTTAATTTCAAAAGTATTAGATTAGGAGATAAAATATGAAAAATCAGATAAAAAAATTACTAGTATTTTTATTTTTAATTTTTATGGTAACAGGATGTACAACTGTATTAAAAGATCCAAAAACTAAAAAAGCAGTAACATATGAAGATAAAAATTTAAAAATAACATTAAACCAAAATATATTATGTAAACCAACAAATGAAGGAGTTATTAAAAAATATAATAAATATAAAAAACAAATAAATATTAATAAACTTCCAGAATGTACTGAATTTAAAGTAAGTGATGGAAATTATAATAATTTATGGGAATCTATAGTTGTAAAACCACTTGCTTGGATTACAATTAAATTAGGTAGTCTTGTAAAATATTATGGTATAGCTTTAATTATACTTTCTATAATTATTAGATTAATACTAGCACCATTTACAAAAGGAACAGCAGAACAATCAGAAAAAATGAAACAAATGCAACCTGAAATAGATAGAATTAATAAAAAATATGAAAATAAAAATGATCAAGAATCACTTCAAGCTAAATCAATGGAAACAATGGCTCTTTATAAAAAATATAAAATAAATCCATTTTCATCTTGTTTATTTGCATTTATTCAAATACCATTATTGTTTGGATTTTTAGAAGCAATAAATAGAGTACCAGTAATATTTGAAGAAAATTTATTTGGTTTAGTATTAGGTACAACACCAATGAAGGCTATAACATCAGGTCATTATCAATATGCTTTAATAGTTATATTAATAGGTCTTACAACATTTATATCTCAAAAACTTAATAAAACAGCACCAACACCAGCATCTAATGATATTAATCCAAATACAATGCTTAATATGATGCTTGTTATGATTGTATTTATGTCACTTAACTTTTCAGTAGCAATCAGTTTATATTGGATTGCATCTACATTATTTACAATAGTTCAAAATTTAATTGTTAAGAAAAAAGCTGAAAAGAAAGCATAAGTAGGGAGGTAAGTATTATGGAAAAATATATATACGAAGCAAAAACAGAAGAAGAAGTAATATTAAATGCATTAAATGAACTTAATGTTAAAGAAGATGAACTTCTTTATACAATGAAAGAAGAAACATCAGGTCTTTTAAAAAAGAAAAAATATATTATGGAAGTAGTTTTAAAATCAGATATATTAGAATTTGCTAAAAAATATATTAAAGATATTATTGAAGGTATGGGATTAACTGTTAATTTAGAAACTAGAAGAACAGCAAATAATTTACAAATTAAAGTTCATACAGATAATAATGGTATTATAATAGGGAAAAATGGAAGAACACTTTCATCAATTCAGACATTAGTAAGACAAGCAATATATGCTAAAACTGGTATATATGTAAATATAATATTAGATGTTGAAAATTATAAAGAAAAACAACATAGAAATATTGAATTTTTAGCAAAAAAATTAGCAAGAGAAGTTCAAAAAACAAAAATGGATGTTAAAATGGATTCAATGAATTCTTATGAAAGAAGATTAGTACATGAAATATTAAAAGATTTTAAAGGTATTAAGACAGAAAGTGAAGGGGAAGAACCTAATAGATCTGTAGTTATTAAATCAATAGATTAGAGTCAAATGACTCTTTTTTTTATTTATATGATATAATATTAAAAAATTAAATTGATTGGAGCTTTTTTATGAAACCAGAAATAAAAAAATATATATTAAATGATAATTTGACAATAAATAAATTAAAAAAGAATAATTTTAAAGAAGGTGGATTTATTAAAGAAATACCATCTCCAAAATATTATTATTATAAAAGATTAATTGATGATATAGAATTACATATTGAAATTAGTGTTAATAATGATGAAACATTTAATTTTGATGATTTTGATAATATTATTGTTTTAGATGATAGTTTTTGTCAACCATATACTCCTTTTTATGAAAGTAAAAAAGGTTTTTCATTTTTAAATAAAGTAATTATAGAATATAATAAAGCAATGGATGAACTTGTAGAAAAAGGAATATTAAAAGAAAAACAATTGGAAATAGAAAATGATATAAAAATAAATAAATTAAAAAAATAAGGAAGTGATTATATGAATGATACTATATGTGCTATATCAACTGCGGTTGGAGTGGGTGCTATATCAATAATTAGGGTTAGTGGAGAAGATTCAATAAATATTGTTAATAAAATATTTGATAAAGATTTAACAAAACAACCTTCTCATACAATTAATTATGGCCATATTATAGAAAATAATGAAATAATAGATGAAGTAATGGTAACATTAATGAAGGCCCCTAAAACTTTTACAAGAGAAGATATAATAGAAATAAATTCACATGGTAGTATTGCTACTACTAATAAAATATTAGAACTTTTATTAAATAATGGTGCAAGATTAGCAGAACCTGGTGAATTTACTAAAAGAGCATTCTTAAATGGTAGAATAGACCTTGTAGAAGCAGAATCTATAATGGATTTAATTGAAGCTAAAACTGATAATCAAAGAAAACTTGCTATTAATGGTATAAATGGAAATATATCAAAATTAATTAAAGATATTATTGATAAATTAGTAGGGATAAATGCAAATATAGAAGTAAATATAGATTATCCAGAATATGAAGATATAGAAGTAGTAACAAAAGATAAAATAAAAGAAATATCAGAATATATAGAAAAAGAATTATCTAAATTACTTTCTGAATCTGAAAATGGAAAAATAATAAAAGAAGGTATTAATACTATAATATTAGGAAAACCAAATGTAGGAAAAAGTTCAATATTAAATAAACTAATAAATGAAGAAAAAGCAATAGTTACTGATATCGCAGGTACAACTAGAGATATAGTTGAAGGTCAAATAAGAATAAATGGTATATTATTAAACCTAATTGATACCGCGGGTATAAGAGATACACAAGATAAAGTTGAAAGAATAGGTGTTGAAAAAAGTATTAATTTAATTAATGAATCAGATTTAGTAATACTTGTATTTAATAATAATGAAAAAATAACAGATGAAGACATAAAATTACTTGAAAAAACACATAATAAAAAGAGAATAATAGTAATTAATAAAATAGATTTAGATAATAAACTAGATTTAAATATATTTAAAGATGAAGAAGTAATAAAATTATCAGCCTTAGATAATGTTGATGAATTAAAAGAAAAAATAAGTAATATATATAATTTAGAAGAATTAAATAATAAAGATTTTACTTACCTTTCTAATTCAAGGGAAATATCACTTGTAAAAAAAGCAATTGAAGTAAGTAAAAATCTAAATGAATCATTAAAAAATAATGTTCCAATAGACATGCTTGAAATAGATATTAAAGAAATATGTGAAATATTAGGTGAAATAATAGGTGAAAGTTATGATGATAAATTAATAGATACATTATTTTCAAACTTTTGCTTAGGAAAGTAGGATATATGAAGAATATTACAATAATAGGTAGTGGATCTTTTGGATGTGCTCTTAGTTATATATTAAGTAAGAATAATCATAATATTAAAATATGGTCTTATACAAAAGAAGAAACTAATTTAATAAATAATGAACATAAATGTAAGTTTTTAGATAATTTAATTTTAACTGACTCTATAAAATGTTATACATCTTATGAAGAAGCAATAAATGAAAGTGAATATATAATACTTGTTGTTCCAAGAAATGCTATAATTCAAACATGTATTAATATAAAACCATTTATAAAAAATCAAACAATTATATTAGCAACTAAAGGATTATCAGGTAAAGATTATTTATTATCTGATGTAATTAAAGATGAATTAAATAAAGATGTATCTATAATATCAGGACCTTCACATGCAGAACAAATAATAAAAGATATACCAACTTATATTAATTATTATGGTAAGGAAAACATAAAAGAATTATTTGAAACTGATAATTTTCATTTAATATATAATAATGATTATATAGGTATGCAAATAGGAGCTGCACTTAAAAATGTAATAGCAATTATATGTGGTATTGCAGAAGGACTTAATTATGAAACTAATACAATGTCCTATTTAATAACAAAAGGATTAAAAGAAATAAAAAATATAGGTATTAAAATGGGTGCTAAAGAAGAAACTTTTTATGATTTATGTTCATTAGGTGACCTTTTAACAACTACTCTTAGTCTTGATAGTAGAAATAAAAGATTTGGATTATTATTATCTAAAGGAAAAAATATAGATGAAATACAAAAAGAAATAGGAATGACTATTGAAGGATTAGATGCTTTAAATAACGCACATTATTTAATTGATAAATATAATTTAGATTGTCCACTTATAACTAATTTATATGAAATAATATATAATAATAAAGATATCCACAGTATTATATAACTTTACAAATAATTAAATATATTAGTTTGACATTTAAGATAATTGATTAAATGTCATTTTTTATTATCTTTATTTTATTTTAATTTTATTGTATAATATATTTGCTTTAAAAACCGAGGTGAGTTATATGAAGTATGAAGTAATAGTAGTAGGTGGTGGACATGCTGGATGTGAAGCATGTTTTTCGTGTGCTAATAAAGGACATAAAACATTACTAATTACTGGAAGTATAGATAAAATAGCAATGATGCCTTGTAATCCCCACATAGGAGGATCTGCTAAGGGAATAGTAGTAAGAGAAATAGATGCACTTGGTGGTTATATGGGCAAAGTTGCAGACATAACTCATCTTCAAATGAAAATGCTTAATTATTCAAAAGGACCTGCTGTAAGATCCCTTCGTGCACAAGCAGATAAAGTAACTTACCCTAAAGAAATGCAAAGACTTTTAAAAGAACATCAAAATATAGATATAATTGAAGATATGGTTGAAGATTTAATAATAGAAAATAATAAAATAAAAGGTGTAAAACTTTCTGCAGGTACTGAAATATTATCAGATATAGTAATACTTACAACTGGTACTTATATGAAAGCTGATATTTTAGTTGGAAGTGAAAGAACAAGAAGCGGTCCATCTAACACAAGACCTTCATTATATTTAAGTGAAAATTTAGAAAAGTTAGGTTTTAAATTACTTAGACTTAAAACGGGAACACCTCCAAGAATACAAAGAGATACAATAGATTTTTCTAAAACTAAATTAGAACCTGGTGATGATAAACTTTATACATTTTCATATGATATAAAACCACAATATAAAATAGAAAATCAAATGCCTTGTTATTTAACATATACAACAAGTAAAACACATGAAATTATAAGAGAAAACTTAAATAAATCAAGTATGTATGGTGCGATAGATGAAAAATTAGGAACAGGTCCTAGATATTGTCCATCTATTGAAGATAAAGTAGTTAGATTTGCTGATAAAGAAAGACATCAATTATTCTTAGAACCAGAAAGTAAATATTTTGATGATATATATGTACAAGGTTTTTCAACAAGTATGCCACATGATGTACAAGAATTAATGGTTCATTCTTTACCTGGACTTGAAAATGCTAAAATACTTAGATATGCATATGCTATTGAATATGATGCAATAGATTCAAAAGATTTATATCCAACACTTGAAACTAAAATAATAGAAAACTTATATACTGCTGGACAAATAAATGGTACAAGTGGATATGAAGAAGCAGCTTGTCAAGGTTTAATGGCAGGTATAAATGCATCTTTAAAATTAGAAGGAAAAGAACCATTAATACTTAAAAGAGATGAAGCATATATAGGTGTTTTAATAGATGATTTAGTTACTAAAGGAGTAAGAGATCCATATAGATTACTTACATCAAGAGCAGAATATCGTTTACTTCTTAGAAGTGATAATGCCGATTTAAGACTTAGAAAATATGGTTATGAAGTAGGTTTAATTAATAAAGAACAATATGATAGATTAATACAGAAAGAAAATAATATTGAATCAATCATTAATGAACTTAAAAATAATTATATAAATATACCAGCTAAAATATCACTATATGATTATGTAAAAAGAACAGAAGTATCTATAAATGATGTTAAAGATAAACTATCAAAAGAATATAATGAATTAGAACTAGAACAAGCAGAAATACAAATTAAATATGAAGGATATATCAAAAAAGCCAAAAAAGAAGCAGAAAAAATGAGAAAAATGGAAAATAAAAAAATACCAAAAGATATAGATTATGATAAAGTTCCTAATTTAGCAAGTGAGGCTAGAATTAAATTAAAAGAAGTAAAACCAGAATCTTTTGGACAAGCAATTAGAATAAGTGGTGTAAATCCATCAGATATTTCAATTCTTTCAGTATATATGAAGAGGTATTTTAATGAATAAAGAATTATTTATTAGTGAAGTAGAAAAATTAGGAATAAAGGTAACTCAAGATAAATTAAATAAGTTAAATAGGTATTATGAACTCCTAGTTGAGTGGAATGAAAAAATTAATTTAACAGCCATTACAGATAAAGAAGAAGTTTATTTAAAACATTTTTATGATAGTTTAACACTTATAAAAGCATATGATTTAAATAATAATATAAAAGTATGTGATATAGGTACAGGTGCAGGTTTTCCAGGAATAGTTTTAAAAATATTCTTTGATAATATTGATATTACATTAGTAGATGCATTAAACAAAAGAATTAATTTTTTAAATATAGTAATAGATGAATTAAAACTTGATAAAATACATGCAATACATGAAAGAGCAGAAACTTTTGCTAAAAAACATATAGAAGAATTTGATTTAGTGACATCGCGTGCAGTTGCAAAACTAAATATTTTAAATGAACTTAGTATACCAATACTTAAAATAAATGGATATTTTATTCCTATGAAAGCTAATATAGAAGAGGAATTAAAAAAATCACAAAATTCACTTAAAGTATTAAATAGTACTTTAGAAAAAATAATTACTTTTAATTTACCTAAAGAAAACTCTATTAGAAATTTAATTGTAATTAATAAAAATAGTAAAACAAGTGATAAATATCCTAGAAACTTTGATAAAATTAAGAAAAATCCATTGTAAAAAATGGATTTTTATTTTATACTATTTATATAGAATAAAAGGGTGAGTAGTATGGATAAAGAAAAAGAAATAATACAAGTATCATTAGATGACATAATTCCAAATAGATTTCAACCAAGACTTTCTTTTGATGAACAAGGATTAAATGAACTTGCAGAATCTATTAGACAACATGGAATAATTCAACCACTTGTACTACGTAAAATAGGTGATAAATACGAAATAATCGCAGGGGAAAGAAGATATAAAGCATCTTATATTGCTGGTTTATCTGAAGTACCAGCTGTTGTTATAAATTTAAATGATAATGAATCAGCCGAAGTAGCTATTGTTGAAAATATACAAAGAAAAGATTTATCCCCAATAGAAGAAGCTAAATCTTATAAAAAATTACTTGATAGAGGTTATTTAACACAAGATCAACTAGCAGGTAGAATGGGTAAAACACAAGCTACTATATCAAATAAATTAAGACTTTTAAATCTAGATGATGAAGTACAAGAAGCTCTTTTAAATAATAAAATATCAGAAAGACATGCTAGAAGCTTACTTAGATTAGATGATAAAAATATACAAAAAGAAGTATTACATGAAATATTAAATAATAGATTAAATGTAAGGGATACAGAAAATTTAATAAGTGAAAAATTAAATAATGATAAATTTATACCAGTATCAAATTTAACATCTAAAACATTTGATTTTCCAGAAATGATTGATTTATCAAAAGCAGATAATGATATGAAGGAACTTGATAATTTATTAAATAATACTATTAGTATAGATAATATTGTTGTTCCTAAAGATGAGGAAATTGAAGTAATGGATGAGGATTTATCAAATTTAAGACCTGATTTTAATGATGTTATTAATAAAATAGAAAAAGTATTAAAAGAAATAAATGATTTAGGATTTGATGCAACACTTGAAAAATATGATTTTGATGGATTGTATCAATTTGTAATTAAAGTAGAAAGAGATAATTAATCTCTTTTTTTTATTTGTCAAATATAGTTGGTTCTGTACCTTTTAAATAATATATTATTTTCTTTTTTGAAGAATTATTAGTAGCTAAATATCCATTAAGTGGATTTACAATTACACTAACAACATCTTTAGGTTTCTCATACCAAGAATCTTTTTTATCTCTTAAATAATTTTCCATAGTATCAGCCCATATATTTTTTGCATATTTACTATCACTATTTCTTATTTTTTTATTATTATCATATCCAACCCATACACTTAAAGTATAATCTTTATTGTATCCAATAGTCCAAGAATCTGTATTAGTAGTACCTGTTTTAATTGCATAAGTTTTTGTAAGTTTTGGTCTAATATTAAGGCATGTTGGGACACTATAATCACTCAAAGTATTATCATAACAATTACTAAGTAAATTACTTAATAAATAAGTATAATTACTATCAAGTACTTGCTTAGGATAATTATTATATTTATAAATAGTTTTTCCCTCATCTGTTTTAATTTTTCTAATTATGTATGAGTCATTTTTAACTCCTTCATTAGCAATTGTTGAATAAGCTGATGTAAATTCTATAATATTTAGTTCTGTTGTACCAAGAGGTAATGATACATTCTTGGGTAAATTAGTAGTTATACCTGCATCCTTTGCTACATTAATTATTTCATCCTCACCTAAAAATAAATGAGTTTTAATAGCATAAATATTATCTGAATATGCAATTGCAAGTATCATAGGAATATCATGATTTGGATATATGTTACCATAATTAGATGGACTATAAGTATTATTATTTTCTAAAGAAAAGGTAGTCGGTTCAGAAGAAAACAAAGAAGATGCAGTAAATCCATTTTTTAAAGCAGCATAATATAAAAAAGGTTTCATAGTTGATCCAACTTGTCTTTTTGACATAGTTGCTCTATTAAATTGACTTTTTTCATAATTTCGACCACCAGTAAGAGCAATTATTTTACCAGTTTTATTTTCAATCATAACACTAGATGATTCTAATTCTTCATTATTAGTAATATCATTTTTAATAGAATTTTCTAATGCTTCTTGCGCATTAATATCTAAATTAGTATATATTTTAATACTATTAGAATTTAAATAATCATTAGGAATAATATTCAGTTTATTTAATTCATTCATAGCAGCATCTTTATAATACATTAAAGTAGATAAATTTAGAGTATCTTTTTTTCCATAAAAAGTTAATTTAGTTTTATATGCATTTTTTGCTTCATTTTCACTTATATATCCATCTTTAACCATTGATTTTAGTATAATTTTTTGTCTTTTTTTAGAAAGTTTATAATTATTAATAGGAGAATAATTTTGTGGGTTTGCAGGTATACTTGCCAAAATAGAACTTTCAGAAAGAGTTAAATCTTTAGCATCTTTATTAAAATAATAATGGGAAGCATTTTCTATACCATATACTCCATTACCATAGTTTATAGTATTTAAATAACCTTCTAATATTTCATCCTTAGAATATGTAGTTTCAAGCTTTAATGCAAGCCAAGCTTCTTTTATTTTTCTTTCAAAATTTCTATCAAAATTTAGATATAAATTTCTTGCATATTGTTGTGATATGGTAGAGGCACCTTCAACTATATCTTTTTCCTTAATATTATTAAAAAAAGATTTAATAATTCTAATATAATCAAATCCATTATGTTTATAAAATCTTTTATCTTCAATGGAAATAGTCGCATTAATTAAATTCTTATTTATATCATCTAAATTAACCCATTCCTTAGATCCATTTCCTTTAAAAAATATATTATCATTTTTATCATACATAATAATATTATTAGTTTTCTTTAAATCTATTTTAGGAGAAAGTATAATAAAAAAATGTATAAAGGTAAATAATATACATATAAAAAAACTAAAAAAAATAAATATATATAATAGTATTTTTTTATATTTCATAACAAATCACCAAAATTCTATTTTTATTATTAACAAAAAAATATTAAAATATAAGTGCATTTTTAAAATATATATGATATAATCTTCCATGAAAAAGTCTGGTGATTAATTTGAAATGTTTAATAGATTATAAAATCATTAATAACGATGAAAATATTATAAAGAAAGATATAATATCAAAAAAAATAAATAATAAAATATCATATATAGATGATAATGACAGTATGGAATTAATCATAAACAAGGATAATATAATAATGATTAAAGATAATACAGATTCAGAAATTACTTTTAATTTTATAAAAAATAAAAAAAACGAATTAGAATATTATATAAAAATGTTTGATTCTTATTTAGATGGAGAAATATTAACAAATGAATTAATTATAAAAGAAAATTATATAAATATAGAATATGAACTATGGATTCAAGATGAATATATGGGTAAATTTAAATATGAAATAATTATAAAGGAGATGTAATAATGATAAATATAAAAAATGAAATATTAAATATATTAAAAAATAATATAGCTATAGATGAAGAAACAATATTAAATAATATAACTGAGATAAAAGAAAAAAATAAGGGTGATTATACATTTCCTTGTTTCGTATTATCAAAAATATTAAAAAAATCTCCTAATCAAATATCAGATGAATTAAAAAATAGTATAAAAACAAATGAAATAATAGAAAAAATTGAAAGTGTTAATGGATATTTAAACTTTTATATAAACAAAGAATTACTTATAAAAGAAGTATTTAATGAATTTGATAAATTAAAAGATAAATATGGTTCATCTAATATAGGTGAAGGAAAAACAATTTTAATAGATTATTCATCACCTAATATCGCAAAACCTTTTCATATAGGTCATATGAGAAGTACTATTATTGGAGGCGCACTTTATAATTTATATAAATTCTTAGGTTATAATGTAGTAGGTATTAATCATTTAGGTGATTATGGTACTCAATTTGGTAAATTAATTGAAGGATATAAATTATGGCATGATGAATATAATATCGAAGAAAATCCAATAGATGAATTAACTAAGATATATGTAAGAATAAATAACTTATGTGAAGAAGATGAAGAAGTACTAGAAAGATGTAGAAATAATTTTAAGTTACTAGAAGAAAAAGATCCATACTGTGTTGAATTATGGAATAAGTTTAAAGAATTAAGTTTGAAGGAATTTAATAGAACTTATGATTTACTAGGTAGTAAATTTGATAGTTTAAACGGAGAAGCATTTTATATAGACAAAATGCCAGAAGTAATTCAAATACTTGAAAAGAATAATAAATTAACTGAATCTGAAGGTGCAAGAGTAGTAGATTTAACAGATGCAGGTATAGATACTCCATGTATAATTCAAAAATCAAATGGTTCAAGTATATATGCAACAAGGGATCTTGCAGCTATTCTTTATAGAGCTAGAACTTATGATTATTATAAAAACATATATGTAACTGGTTCTGATCAAATACTTCATTTTAAACAAGTATTTGAAGTTGCTAAATATTTAGATTTAGATGAAAAGTATATAAATGGTCTTGAACATGTACCTTTTGGTATGGTTAGACTTCCAGAAGGAAAGTTATCCACAAGAAAAGGTAATATAGTAAAATTAGAAGATTTATTAAATGATTCAATAAATCATGCTAAAGAAATAATAAAAGAAAAAAGAGAAGAACTTGAAAACATAGATGAAGTTGCACAAAAGGTTGGTATAGGCGCAGTTATATTTAATGATTTATATAATTCTAGAATAAAAGATGAAGTATTTGATTTAAAGGAAATGCTTAATTTTCAAGGAGAAACATGTCCATATATCCAATATATGTATGTTAGAATTAATTCTATAATAGAAAAATATGATAAAAAAGTATTGATTAATGAAATAGATTATAGTAAACTTAATGACGAGCTTACATATAATATTGTTAAATTACTATATAATTTTACAGATACAATAATATTATCAACTAAAAAGAGTGAACCTTATATATTATCAAGATATTTAATAGACTTAGCTAGGGCTTATTCATCATTTTATTCAAACAATAAAGTATTATCAGATGATATAGATGAAAGAAATGCAAGAATATATCTTATTAATATTGTAGGTAATGTTCTTAAAGTAGGTATGAATCTTTTAGGTATACAAATGCCTAATAAAATGTAAAATATTAAATATAATATACATAGTAATGAAAGGAATTAAAAATATGAGTATAAGAAAAAAAGATATTTTAGATTTAGAATTAATGAGTTATTCGGATATAGCTTATGAAATAATTAAAGAAGATAAAAAGAAATATAATACACCAAACTTATTTAAAGAAGTATGTAAATTATTAAATTTATCAGAAGAAGAATTTGAAGCTAAAATAGGAGATTTTTTTACAACACTTTCAACAGATAAAAGATTTATTTTCATTGATAGCGTTAATTGGGATTTAAAAGAAAATCATGTTGTTAAAGTGGTTGTAGACGATGGAGAAGAAGACATGTCAGATGATTTAGAAGAAGATGAAGATGAAGAAGAAATGGACGACGATGAGGATAACGATATAGAAGAAGATTTAGAAGATGATTATTCAGATGACGATATAGATAATGATACTACAGAAGATGATTTAAAAGATTTAACAATTATGGATGAAGATGAATTAGAAGAATAAGGTGATAAAATGATAGATAGATTAGAAGCTACTTTAGATAGATATAATTATTTAACTGAAGAACTTTCAAAACCAGAAACAATTAGTGATATAAAAAAAATGACTACTCTATCTAAAGAACAATCGTCACTTACAGAAATAATAGATAAATATAAAGCATATAAACAAATATTAAGTGATATAGAAGCTGCAAAAGAAATGTTAAATGATAAAGAAATGGCTGAATTTGCAAAAGAGGAAATTAATTCTTTAGAAGCAAAAAAAGAAAAGATAGAAAAAGAACTTGAAGTATTACTATTACCTAAAGATCCTAATGATGATAAAAATATAATTGTTGAAATAAGAGGCGCTGCTGGAGGAGATGAAGCTAATCTTTTCGCAGGAGACTTATTTGATATGTATAGTCATTATGCTGAAAATATGGGGTGGAAAGTTGAAGTAATAAATGAAGTTGAAGGAACATCTGGTGGATATTCTCAAATAGAATTTATGATAAAAGGTGATAGTGTTTATTCTAAATTAAAATATGAATCAGGAACTCATAGAGTACAAAGGGTTCCTACTACTGAATCACAAGGTAGAGTTCATACATCAACCGCTACTGTCGCAGTACTTCCAGAAGTAGAAGATATAGATTTTGAAATAAAAGAATCAGATATAAGAGTAGATGTATTTAGATCATCAGGCGCAGGAGGACAAGGAGTAAATACAACAGACTCTGCAGTAAGAATTACATATCTTCCAACAGGTACTATAGTAACTTGTCAAAATGAAAGAAGT
>JAFUBW010000017.1 GCA_017459965.1 Bacilli bacterium | reverse complement strand
TATTTCACTTTATTAGTTAAAGACTAATTTATAGAAAGTGAGATATTTTTTTATGAAAAATGAGCAAATTTTAGAAAAAGATGAATTAATACCTTTGCTGATAAAATATGTTAAAGTAAATAAAGTTATATTCCCTATTGAAAGAGTTAAGTATTTATCTAATGAAGAAGTTATAGAAATATTAAAAGATTGTATTGATAATCAAGTAATATATAATCCTAATTATGAAATGGTAAAAAATATTACTCTACTTGAAGATAAAGATTTAAAAGAAATATACCCTCTTATTAAAGAAAGTATGGATTATATTAATTATGATTATATGAGAGATATAAAAGATTTAGTTAATAATGTTAAATCTAGAAAAAAAGGTAAAAAGTATTCTTTTGAAGAACATTTAAAAGCATTAGTTATTGCTCTACTCTCAAATCATAGATGGGGAGATAATAATATAAGAGAAAATATGGAAACTATCAATAATATTTTTCATAACTATGATAAGAATTATTTAAAGATAGTTGAACCAAGTATTTTGGTTAATAAGTTAAGGAAGATTCATTGCACTAATCCAATGATAAATAATCAAATGAAAGCATTATCTAAAAATATAATGGTATTAGAAAGAATTGAAAAAGATTATGGAAGTTTAGATAAGTTTGTTAAAAAAGAAACTCCTAATGATATTGCTAATATGTTCAATAGTGGTAAATATAAATTAATACAAGTTGGACGAGCTTTTGCTTATGATTATTTAAAACGAGTTGGTGTTAATACTTGTAAAAAGAGTTCTCAATTAGAAAGATTATTTGGTAGTCATAGACTAGGAATTGTAGAAAATGCTAATGCAACAGAACAACAAGTATTAAATATAATTAAAAAGATAGCAATATTAAATAACTGTGATGAGATAATCGTTGAATCAATAATCCAACAATTTTGTTTATTAAGGTCTGCTAATATATGTGGAGAACACCCTAATTGTGAGAAATGTAAAATAAGAGATTATTGTAATTATAATAAAAAATGTAATTAAAGGTATGTTTAACGACATATCTTTTTTGTTGTTTAAAAAGAAAGGAGAATGATTTATGGAATTAAATTATGCAATTTTAAGAGTTGAACCTATTATGACTATACCTGATTTAGCACAAATAGGATCACATAACAAGCGAGAAAAGAAAGCTTATCAATCTAACCCAAATATTAAATTAGAATTAACTAAAAACAATATAGAACTTGTTCCATTAGATGTTAAATATGTTAAAGGATTTGATGAATTAACTAAAGAATATAAAAAAGAGCATGATGAAAGAATGAAAACTGAACGAGCTGATAGAAAGAAAAGATACCATGAAATGTTAAATAGTTCTAAAAATGTTGTTGCTGATGAATTAGTTATGACTGCTTCATATAATTTCTTTAAAGATATGTCTAGAGAACAAATAAAAGATTGGGCTGATACTTGTATGGAATTTGTTTATAATGATTTAGGTTATAAAAAAGAACAAATACTTCATGCAACTGTCCATTTAGATGAAGAAACACCACATATTCATTGTGTTGTTGTTCCACTTGTTAAGAAATTAGATAAAAGAACCAATACTGAAAGATATACTATTTCTAAAAAACAATATATTAAAGATAAAATCCAGTTATCACATTTACAAGACTTATATCATAAAAGACTAACTGAAAGAGGTTATGATTTAGAGCGAGGTATTAAAGGAAGTGATAATAAACACATTAAAATAAAAGAATATAAACAACTTACTAAAAAACTAAATCATGAATTAAATGTTAAAAATGATAGATTTGATAAAGCAATGAATGATTTTGAGGAAAAAATGAAAACAACTAAACAGACACTTATTATTGATAAAGACTTTGTTAAGGTTAAAAAAGATACTTTTGAAAGTATGAATAATGTTATTAGTGAATCTAAAAAAGTAATGGAATTACAACCTAAACTACAAACAATATTTAATGAAGTTGATAGTTATGCTAATAGTTATAAATCATTAGAAAAAGAAAATCAAAAATATAAAAAAGAAGTTAGTAAACTTGAAACTGAAAATAAAGAACTAAAAGATGAAAATAGAAGTTTGATTTATAGATTAAATGAACTATTCCAGATACTAAAGAAATTCTTAAGAAAACTATTACAACGAGGTAATGATTATACTAAAGATGAAACTGCTTTAGTTGTTAAAGATTGTTATGATAGTAGTGAATTTGATATGGGAGATGTTATTAAAATATCTAAAGGAACAACTAAACAAGATGAATTATTTGAATATGTTGAAGCACCTGATTACTACAAAGAAAGAGTTAGAGATTATGATGAAGATGAATACGATAAAGATGATTTTGATTTAAGTAGATAAAATAAAAAAATACTCTTGATTTTTTTAATTGTTAGAGTGATAAATAGTAAAACAGAAATTTGAGATTATACCCCATTTAAATGCTTATAGTTAAGTTTTAAGTTAAGGTTTAATCTCTTATCTGTTCTTTAAATAAAATGCCCAAAATGGCTAATTTGAAAGGAGAATATTTATGTTATTAGATAATAATACCGAAAAAGTAATTGATTTAGTTAATATGTTTGATGATTTAAATGATATTGATAAAGTTAGATTAGCAATACACCTACTTGAAGATTTAGAATTTATCCCTACCTATGATATTAATAACTTTATTAGACTTTTAAAAAATGTATTATTAATACTAGATCCTGAATCTAAAAATGTAATAACTAACTTTGCTAAATATAAAAATCTACTATTTATTTCAGCAAAGTATATGGAATTATCAATTGAAGAAAAGAAAAAGTTTTCAGTAGAAATGTTATTTAATATCTTTCAATATGATTTTAAAAATCAAGAAATAAATACTAAAATTAATGAACAATTAAATGTATATGATTATTGTTATTCATTAAATGTATTATAAAAGCGAGAATATGTTATTTATTTAGCATACTCTCGCTTTTTTTATTTGCCTATTTTTTTGTTATTAGTTCTTCCAACAATCCAATCCATAGAAACATTATAAGTTTTACAAATATAATAAAGATTAGTTGTATTAATTAGATAATGACCTGTTTCATAACCACTATATGTTGTTTGAG
>JAFUBW010000001.1 GCA_017459965.1 Bacilli bacterium | reverse complement strand
ATATTAGATATTATAGGTATTTTATATGAGTCTTAAACATTTTATTAAAACCCAGGTTCTTTCTTCATATAATAAAGAAAGAATTATTTTTCTTATTGGTGTTGTTTCTATCTTCTTTAGTAGTATTATTTCTGTTTTTGCTGCTAATTATTTATATTCTTCTTCTGAAGTATCTTTTGATAATTCTTCTTCTGGTATTTCTTCTGATAATGTTCAAGGTGCTATTGACGAGTTATATCAAAATGCTTCTGATTACTCAAGTCTAGAAAGCCGTATTGGCGCGCTGGAAGGACATTGGTATGATGATGATAGATATTTGGTAGTTAAATCTACAGGTGCAAATAATTCGGGATTAATATTAAGGGATGCCACTGATACAAATAAGGGTAGTTTTCAATATAATCATAATGGGTATTCAATTTTAGAATCTAGAGATTCTACCGGGACGTTGGGTAAAGGTGAATTGCAAATAAAAGGTAAGCCCATCACGTTAGATGCGACTACCGGAGGTACAGGAGACATAAATCTTAACGGAAATGTGAAGGTGAATGGGAATTTAGTAAGTAATATAATTTATGCTAGAAGTTCTTCTGCAAACTTAAATACTATATATTCTAATCAACCTAACGATAGTGTTTATTTAATTTCAGGCCAAGGCGAAATAAATCTACCTGTATCTGGAAGTACTGCAATTCATATGGTTATTTCATATAAAGCAACTAATACTTATGGTTATCAATATTGTTTTTTGGGGACTACTATTTATTTTAGAAGTATAAGCGCAGGAACTTGGGGAAGTTGGAGTAAAATTGTTGGTTAATAAAAAAATACAGTTATTTAACTGTATTTTATTTTTTTAATATTTTATCAATAATTCCATATTCTAAAGCTTCACTTGAATCCATAAAGTTATCTCTTTCTGTATCATTTTCTATTGTTTTAATTTCTTGATTTGTATTACTTGCTAGTATTTTATTTAATTTATCTTTTAATTTTAATATTCTTTGTGCGGCTATTTTAATTTCAGTAGCTTGACCTGATGCTCCGCCTAAAGGTTGATGAATCATTACTTCACTATTAGGCAATGCATATCTTTTTCCTTTTTTACCACTTGATAAAAGGAATGCTGCCATAGATGCTGCCATGCCAATACATATTGTTGATATATCACTTTTTATATAATTCATTGTATCATATATTGCCATACCACTTGTTATACTTCCACCTGGAGAATTTATATATATATTTATATCATCGTTACTAATTGAATCTAAATAAAGAAGTTCTGATACTATAATATTTGCCATTGTATCATTTATTTCACCAGATAAAATAATTATTCTATCTTGAAGTAATCTTGAATATAAATCATATACTCTTTCTCCATTAGTAGTTTTTTCTAAAACATTAGGAACTAAGTTCATTTTTATCACCTATTTATATAATATCTATTATTTTTATAATTATTCTTAAAATTTAATGACAAATTACGGATATTTGTGATAAAATTATAATAGGTGAGAATACATGGAGAATATCAAGATAAAATATAAGGACAAAGAATATGATTATACAAGAGGTATAACATTATTTGAAATATCCAAGGATTTTAAAGATGATTATAAAGATACTATTTTAATAGGTGAATTTAATGGAAGACCATGTGAATTAAACTATGTAGTTAATAGTAGTGGTATAGTTAATTTCTATGATAGAACTTCTAAAGATGGTGCTAGAGTGTATGAAAGTGGACTTGTTTTTATATTGATTGAAGCTTTTAAAAATATATTAAAATCAGATGTTGAAATAAAGTATTCAATGAATAGTGCAATATATATACAAACTAAAAAGAAAATTACCAAAGATTCGTTGGATAAAGTAACTGATGAAATGAATGAAATAATTAAAAAAGATTTGCCTATAAAAAAGAACTTAGTAAATAGAATGGACGCTATTAATTATTATAATGCTGTTGGAGAGTATGATAAAATTAATGTATTAAAATATTCAATAAATACTAATGTAAATTTATATAGATTAAATGATACATATGATTATTTCTTTTCATATTTACCAGTATCAACTGGAGTAATAAAAGATTTTAAATTAATTTATTTAAGCGATCATGAATTTGTACTTGCATATTCAAATATTTATTATAAAGAAGATTTATCTAAATATGTAAATGGTAATAAATTATTTGAAGAATTTAAAAAATATGATAATTGGTGTAAAAAATCAAAAATAAATAATGTTAGTGAACTTAATAGTAGAGTTACAAAAGGTAATATAAATGATCTTATCTTTTTAAGTGAGAGTAATAGGAATAGAAAATTATTAAATATTTCTGAAGATATTTTTAATAATAAAAATATAAAAATAGTTTTAATGTCTGGTCCTTCTTCATCAGGTAAAACTACAACAAGTAAAAAATTACAATTATTTTTAAGTGGTAATGGAGTTAATCCTATAAGTTTATCTATAGATGATTATTTCTTAGATAGAGAAAAAACACCAAAGTTAAAAGATGGATCTTATGATTTTGAATCAATTAAAGCAGTTAATGTAAAAAAATTTAATAAAGATTTAAAAGATCTTTTAGATGGTAAAGAAGTATATCCTATGAAATATAATTTTATTTTAGGAAAAGGTGTACAATCAAATGAAAGTATTAAATTAGAAGATAATGATATATTAATAATTGAAGGACTTCATGCATTAAATGACGAATTAACTTCATCTATTGATGATAAATATAAATATAAAATGTTTGTATGCCATTTAACAGTATTGTCACTAGATAATCATAATGTAATTAGTTCAAGTGATATAAGATTACTAAGAAGAGTAGTTAGAGATAATTTAACTAGAGGTTATAATGCTTCTCAAACTATAGAAAATTGGAAGAAAGTAAAAGAAGGCGAAGAAAAGTATGTATATACATATAATGATCAAGCAGATGTAGTATATAATACATCACTTTTATATGAAATAGGTGTAATTAAGGTATTTGCTGAACCACTTCTTTTCTCGCTTGATGAATCTGATCCAAATTATAAAGAGGCAATTAGATTATTAAATTTACTTAAAAATGTATTGCCAGTACCAACAGATTTTATTCCGGCAGATTCAATATTAAGAGAATTTATTGGAGGAAGTTATTTTAAATAGGAGGGAAATATGATTAGAATAGCAATCAATGGTTTTGGAAGAATAGGAAGACTTGCATTTAGGCAAATATATGATCTAGAAGATGTAGAAGTAGTTGCAATCAATGATTTGTCAGACACTAAAGTACTATCTCATTTACTTAAATATGATACAGCACAAAAAGGATTTTTAACTGATAAAATAGATTATACTGAAGATGATATCATTGTAAATGGTAAAAGAATTAGAGTATATAAAGAAGAAGATCCAGAAAATTTACCTTGGAGAGAATTAAATGTTGATGTTGTGTTTGAATGTACTGGATTTTTCACTAGTAAAGATAAATCTATGAAACATATTAAAGCTGGTGCTAGAAAAGTAATAATATCAGCGCCTGCTGGTGATGATGTTAAAACTATAGTTTATAATGTTAATCATCAAGAAATAACTGGTGATGAAGAAATAATAAGTGCAGCAAGTTGTACAACAAATTGTCTTGCTCCAATCGCAAAAGTATTAAATGATAACTTTAAAATAAAAGTAGGTTATATGTCTACAATACATGCATATACAAATGATCAAAATACTTTAGATGCTCCTCATAGAAAAGGAGATTTAAGAAGAGCAAGAGCAGCTGCAGAAAATATTATTCCAAATACTACGGGAGCAGCTAAAGCAATAGGTTTAGTTATTCCAGAGTTAAAAGGAAAATTAGATGGATCAGCTCAAAGAGTACCAGTTGCTGCAGGTTCTTTAATAGAACTTACATGTGTATTAGAAGATGATGTAACAAAAGATGATATAAATAAAGCTATGATGCATTCGTCTAATGAAACATTAGGTTATACAGAAGATGAAATAGTATCGTCTGATATAATAGGTATGACATATGGTGCTTTATATGATGCAACTCAAACAAAATTAATAGATGCAGGCGGTGTTAAACTTGTAAAAGTAGCAGCTTGGTATGATAATGAAATGAGTTATACATCTCAAATGATAAGAACAGCTAAATATTTAATTAATTTAATTTAAAATTAAGAATCTTAAATGATTCTTTTTTTAGGCTTTAAAACTATCAAATATAAACTATTATCATAATATAACTATCGAAAGGATGAGATAAATTATGAATGAAAATGAATTATATTCGATAGTAGATCCAAAAGAAGCACTTAATAGAGGTAATTTATATGATTATTACTTTTGGCCATATAAATATGTTGCTAATGTAAAACCAAATAATGATAGAGATGCTCTTATGCTTAATATTCAAATATATTCTTTCGCAGCTCATGAACTAAATTTATATTTAGATATATATCCACAAGACAAGCAAGCACTTGGTTTATATAATCAATATAAAGAAATGTGTGATAAGTTTATGAAAGAATATGAAAAGAAATATGGGCCAATATTATTAGATGGTGTGGAAAATTATCCATGGAGTTGGATAAATAGTCCATGGCCATGGGAAAGGATGTAAGGTGATATAAATGTGGAAATATGAAAAAAGATTACAGTTCCCTGTAAATATTAGAAAGAAAAATGTTCAAATGGCTAAATATATAATTACTCAAAATGGTGGAGCAAATGGAGAACTTGCAGCAACTCTAAGATACTTAAATCAAAGATATACAATGCCTGATGAAAAAGGTAAAGCAGTTTTATCTGATATTGCTACAGAAGAAATGGCACATATGGAAATAATAAGTGCAATGCTATATCAATTACTTGATGGGGCAACTCCTGAAGAATTAAAGGAAGCAGGTCTTGCTAGTCAATATACAGAACATGGTAATGGTATTTATCCAAATGATGCAAATGGAGTTCCATTTACAGCGGCTTTCTTTGCAGTAACAGGTGATCCACTTGCAGATATAGCAGAAGACATGGCAGCAGAACAAAAAGCAAGAGCAGTCTATGAGAATTTAATGAATTTAACTGATGATGAAGATATACTCGCACCACTTTCTTTCTTAAGACAAAGAGAAATAATTCATTATGAAAGATTTAAGGCTTTATATGAAGAATATGCTAAAAAAATATTAGGTGATAAAGACTATATTATTTAAAATCTCTATTAAGAGATTTTTTTAATGTGTTATAATATAAATAGGTGGTAAATATGCTTTATAATGCTAAAAATAATATAATTGAAATAGAAGATACAACAGTCAATTACATAAGTTTTGGAAAAGGGAATAAAAACTTAATAATAATACCAGGTTTAGGAGATGGTCTTAAAACAGTAAAAGGACTTGCACTACCTTTTTCTATAATGTATAAAATCTTTTCTAAAGATTATAAAGTATATGTGTTTTCTAGAAGAAATAAATTAAAAGAAGGATTTACTACAGAAGATATGGCAAATGATATTAAAGATCATATGGATAAATTAAATATAGAAAGTGCATATGTTGTAGGTGTATCACAAGGAGGTATGATTGCTCAGTATTTAGCTATTAATTATCCAAATAAGATAAAAAAGTTAGTACTTGTAGTAACACTTTCAAAACAAAATGAAATAATAAATGAGAGAGTAAGTAGTTGGATTAAACATGCTAAAGAAGGTAATTATAAAGATTTATTTATAGATACTTTAGAAAATTCTTATCAAGATAAAACATTAAATAAATATAGAAAAATGTATCCTATACTTACTAAATATAATAAACCTAAAAATTTTGATAGATTTATAACAGAAGCTTATGCATGTCTTAATCATAATTCTTATAATAAATTAAATAAAATAACATGTCCAACACTTATAATTGGTGGAAAAAAAGATAATATAGTTGGTGTTCAAGGATCAATAGAAATAAGTAAAAAAATTAAAGATAATGAATTATATATTTATGATGATTATGGTCATGGGCTTTATGAAGAAGCTAAAGATTTTAATAAAAGGGTAAATAAATTTTTAAAAAAATAAAAAGAAGGTGATAAAAATGAATAGAATTATACTTCATATAGATGTTAACAGCGCATTTTTATCATGGTCTGCCTTAAAACTTTTAGAAGAAGGTTATAAAAAAGATATTAGAAATGAAATATCAGTTATTGCTGGTGATCCAAATAAAAGACACGGTGTAATTATTGCAGCTAGTGTACCTGCTAAAAAAATTGGTATAAAACCACCAACTAATTTATATGAAGCAAGAAAAATATTTAAGGATCTAATAGTAGTAAAACCTGATAGAAGTTATTATTATAAAAAATCAAATCAAATGATTAGTCTATTAAATCATTTATTTGATAAGGTACAACAATACTCAATTGATGAATGCTTTGTAGATTATACTTCATACAAAAAAATATATGGAGATGAAGTTAAATTTGCGTATAAATTAAAAAATTATATATATAAAAAATTTGGTTTTACTGTTAATATTGGAATTGGTAATAATAAATTATCTGCTAAAATGGCTTCTGACTTTGAAAAACCAAATAAAGTACATACTTTATATGAATATGAATTTAAAGAAAAAGTATGGCCACTTGATATATCTGAATTATTTATGGCAGGAAAATCAGCATGTAAAACATTAAAAGAACTTAATATTAATACAATTGGAGATCTTGCAAATTCAGATGAAACCATGATTATAAGACATTTAAAAAGTCATGGTAAGTTATTATATGAATATGCAAATGGTATTGATAATAGTGAAATAAATACTGATAGTTATAATGAACGAAAAGGAATAGGCTTTTCAAGAACACTAGAATATGATATCGATGATAAAGTAGAAATAAGTAAATACTTATATGATTTTTCAACTGATATATCAAAAAAATTAAAAGAAAAAGGTGTATATGCTAGTAATATAACAGTAACTATTAGGAATAGTGAATTTAAAACATATAATCATGGACATAAATATTTAAATTCATTTAATGATAAGGAGCAAATTTATAAATTAGCATTAGATTTGTTTAATCAAACATGGAAAAAAGAACCTATTAGATTAATTGGTTTAAGGGTTACAGACTTTACTGATTCAAACAATTATCAATTATCTTTATTTGAAGAAAATAAAAAAGTAAAAGAAGATATTTTAGCAAACGAAATAATAAATGATATTAATAAAAAATTTGGTAAAGATATTATAAAAAAAGGTGTTATAATTAATAAAAAAGGAGAAAAGTAGTATGGATGATTCTAGAATAATGATTATAAAAGAAAATGGTGATATTGATATAATTTTTAGTAGCAAAGATAATTCAACAGATAATTTACTTACTTTAAAAGAAAAAGAAAATGTTAATAAAATATTTGACTATGAAAAAAGTATTAAAGGTAAAACATATCAAAATAAAGAAATAATGGAAAGACATTTAATATATATGAAAGAATATTTAAAAGACCACTTTGTAGAAGAATTTAAAAAAATGAATATAAATCCTTCATCATTTAGTAGTGATATATATTTATATTATTTTCTATCAGAACTTAAAAATGTAGTTCTAATAAATAGCGGTGCGCATCATAATATTTTAGTTGTACCTAATGTTGGTATGAATGAAAAAGAAGTAGAAGCACTTGAAAAAATAAAAGATATATTTCCTCTTGATACATCATGGGATATAAGCGAAGATATGCATTTTGAAATAGTAGAAGATCAAGGACAAAAATATAAAATATTAAATCCAGGTGAACCATATAAAAATAGTTTAGAAGAATATATACAATCATATAAAAAAGGTGAGAATAAAACAATATGAATGAAAATATAATAAAAGAAATTTCAATTGAACTTAACATAAAAGAATTACAAGTAATTAATACACTTAAATTACTAGAAGAAGGAAGTACAATACCTTTTATCGCAAGATATAGAAAAGAAGTAACAGGTAATCTTGATGAAGTACAAATAAGAAAAATATCAGAAAAGTATGAATATGAAGTTAATTTATTAAAAAGAAAAGAAGATGTTATTAGGTTAATAGATGAAAAAGGTTTATTAACAGATAATCTTAAAAAGGATATATTAAATGCTAAAAAGCTAGTTGAAGTAGAAGATTTATATAGGCCATATAAGGAAAAGAAAAAAACAAAAGCAACTGATGCTATTAAAAATGGATTAGAACCTCTTGCTAAAATAATTCTTTCTTTTCCAAAAGAACTTTATAATGTGGAAAAGTTTTTAAATGAAAACGTTAAAACTAAAGAAGATGCAATTGAAGGTGCTAAATATATTATCGCAGAATATATAAGTGATAATGCAGGTTATAGAAAATGGATTAGAAATAATGTACATAATCACTCTAAAATAAAATCTAAATTAAAAAAAGGTGCTAATGATGAAAAGAAAGTATATGAAATGTATTATGACTTTTCAGAAGATGTTAAATATATAAAACCTCACAGAGTACTTGCGCTTAATAGAGGAGAAAAAGAAGGAATATTAAGTATATCTTTAGAATATAATAAAGAGTACATATTAGAATACTTAAAAAATAAAATAATTAAAGATAAAGATTCTATATGTGCAAAGTATGCATCAGATGCTATAGAAGATTCTTATAAGAGATTAATAGGGCCTAGTATTGAAAGAGAAATAAGAAGTGAACTTACTGAAAAAAGTGAGGAAGCTGCTATAGGTGTATTTTCTTCTAATTTAGAAAAATATTTACTTACTCCACCAATGAAAGATAAAATGGTTTTAGGATTTGATCCAGCTTTTAGAACAGGTTGTAAACTTGCTATTGTAGATCAAACAGGTAAAATGATTGATATAAAAGTAATATATCCACATGAGCCTAAGAATGAAATAGAAAAAAGCAAACAAATATTACTAGATTTAATCGATAAATATAATATAGATATTATAGCTATCGGAAATGGTACTGCTTCAAGAGAAAGTGAAAAATTTGTTTCAGATACCATTAAAGATTCTAAGAGAAAAGTTAGTTATGTAATAGTTAATGAAGCAGGCGCTAGTGTATATTCAGCTTCAAAACTTGCTATTGAAGAATTTCCAAATCTTCATGTAGAGGAAAGAAGTGCTATATCAATTGCTAGAAGGCTTCAAGATCCTTTAAGTGAACTTGTAAAAATAGATCCAAAATCAATTGGAGTAGGTCAATATCAACATGATGTTAAAGAAAAAAATCTAAGTGATGCACTTGATTTTGTAGTTAGTAAATCAGTTAATAATGTAGGAGTAAATATAAATACAGCTTCTCCTTCAATACTTAAATATGTATCTGGCTTAACTAAAAAATCTATTGAAAAAATAATAGATTTTAGAAATAAAAACGGAAGATTTACTTCTAGAAGTGAATTAAATAAATTATTAACAAGTAAAACATATGAACAATCAATAGGTTTTATGAGAGTATTAGATGGAAGTAATCCGCTTGATGTAACTGGTATACATCCAGAAAGTTATGATAAAACTATTAAACTTCTAAATGAACTTAATCTTACTATAAATGATTTAGGAAGTAGTATATTAATAGAAAAATTAGACAATATTAATATAGAGGAGTATTCAAATAAATTAGATATAGATAAATATACTTTAGAAGATATAATAAACTCTTTAAAGAAACCAAATAGAGATCCAAGAGATGAACTAGATGCTCCAATACTTAAAAGTGATATTCTTGAAATATCTGATTTAAAAAAAGGAATGCAGCTTCAAGGAACAGTAAGAAATGTAGTAGATTTTGGAGCATTTATAGATATTGGACTTCATAATGATGGACTTGTACATATTTCTAAAATAACTGATAGATTTATAAAACATCCATCAGAAGAATTAAGTGTAGGGGATATAGTAACATGCTATGTAGATGAAATATATCCAGAAAAAGAAAAAGTGGCTTTGACATTAATAAAACCAGAAGAATAATATTTTTATAAATTTATTTGGAAGGCTTGACACAAAATAAAAAATAGGTATAATTAAATAGTACTTATTTTTTGATGCAGGTGTAGTTTAATGGTAGAACCACAGCCTTCCAAGCTGTATACGGGAGTTCGATTCTCCTCACCTGCTCCATTTAGTAAATATGCTCGAACTTTAAGTTCGAGTTTTTAATTGTCATAGCTAACTTTGAATTTTTATTCCCATTATTAAAAATTCATTTTAAGATTAATGTGAAACTTTAGTAAAAGGGTTGATTTTTAAAATATTATTTGATATTATAATGTAAAATTTATTAAAAAGTGATGATAATGTCACTAAGCATTATATTATTAATCAAAAAATAAAGGTGGCAATTAATGATTTGTCACCTTTTAATATTTTAGAAAGGAGATTATTTTTTATGGAAAAAATTATAGTAGATAAAAAAAATTATGATAAGTTTGCATTTAAAGGTCCACTTGCAGTGGAGAGCTATTGTGATGTAAATCAACTTAATGATGAAATTAAAAAAATAATTGATGATATGTATTTACAAAGAAAAAAATATACAGATATTCAAAAACTAATGATAAAAGAAAGAGATGAACTTGTATCAAAAATATCAAATGTTATAAATGAACTTGGTATTGATAATTTTACATTATATGATGATGGAGATATAGAATATAATTATTAAAAATAGGAGGTATGTTTAAATGTCTGATGGTGGAAAAAATAGAGAATGGGGTTATGCTAGTTATGATGTAGATAGATATGATGATTATAGTGATTCAAATATAGGGTATACAAGTTACGAAAAGAATGGCTCAGTTAACAAGTATAATGATAATGGCGATGGTGGTCATTCTCATGATCATTATAAGGATAGTTCAAATTATAATTCAGGAGGAGATGCAGATTATAGTAGAAGTGAAAGTAATAGTTCCTCAAATCCTTCTACAGGTGAAGTACAAAGTAATGGAGGATGTTATCTAACATCTGCTTGTATGAAACATATGCAAGAAGAATTTGATGATAATTGTGAAGAATTAACAATACTTAGATGGTTTAGAGATAAATTTGTATCAGAAGAAGATATAAAACATTATTATAAAACAGCACCTATAATAGTTGATGCAATTGATAAGTTAGACGATAATAAAAAAATATATGAATACATATATGAAAATATAGTGAATGCATGTGTAAAAGCAATTAAAAATAAAGATTATGATTTTGCATATAACAGATATAAAAGCAGTATTTTAGCACTTGAAGAGCAATATGCAAGAAAAGCCTTAGAAGAAAGATTAATAAATGCTTTAAAACTAAAACCAGCTAAAAAATAAAAAAGGAAATATTGTTTTTCCTTTTTTATTTTGTTCTGTTTTTTAAATATAAAACTAAATCATTTAATATTTCTTTATCTTCTTTTCTTAACCATGTTATTTCTTTTAATATATTTAAACTTTTATTATATAATTGGTTCATCTTATCAATACAATATTCTTTTGCACCGCATTTATCAAAAATTTTTTTAACTTCATTTATACTTGATTTTTCTTTTCCATAATATTTTAATAATTCATCATAATACTTTGTTTGTTTTGTATATGAATATAATAAAGTTTGCTTAAATTCTTTAATATCACTACCGACAGTTTTACCAATTTTTTTATTATCGGAATAAATACCTAGTAAATCATCTTGAATTTGAAATGCAATTCCTAATGGTAATGCAAAATTTTTAATATCATCTATTTCTTCATTTGTGTTCTTTCCAAGTATCATACCCAATGTCAAAGGACCAACTAGTGTATAATAAGCAGTTTTAAGTTTATATATTTCTAGAATACTATCTTCTAATTTTAAATTTTTATTATTTAGTTTATTCTTTTCTTTAAAAGGAATAATTACATCTAGTGTTTCACCTCTTATAGTATCAATAATAATGTTATTGTATGTAGATAATATTTTTTTAAATTGATTATCGTTTGAATAATTATCTATTATTATTTCATTTGATTTAAATAATCCATAATCCCCAATACAAATGCCAATTGAATTTGAAAAATGATCTTTATTACTAATATTTTTATATTTTAATTTGTTATAATATGGTATTGTTTGTTGCCCTCTTCTTAAATTATCATTATCTATAATATCATCATGTACTAAAATAGAAGTTTCAAAAACTTCATAAGCCGTTGCTAATGGAATAGAATAATCAATTTTATCATTATTTAATTTATATCCTAAACAAACTAAAACGCCTCTAATCATCTTACCACTTTCATTAAGCTTAGCAAAAATTTTTAAATTATCTTTAATTAAATCAAGTTTTTCTATTAATATACTATCATTAAAACTTTTTATTGATTTTTGGATTAAAGGCTTAGTAACATCATAAAAATTATTAAAACTATTCATAGAAGAATCCTCCTTACTTAAATTATATCAAAAATAAATTATATTTCAAAAAAATAATATAATATCAATACTCAGTAAATTTATTACTTATTATTAATTTGATCCGTTGGTTGTTATACTTCAATAACTCGGGCTCCATTTTAAAATTAACTAGTCAAATGACTAGTTTTTTTGTTATAATTGTTATAGTAGGTGTGGTATATGAAAGAAGTATTTAATAAATATATTAATAATGAAATAACATATGATAAATATCAAAAAATAGGGATTATTAGTTTAATTATAGTTATATCTGGTTTATTTGGTTGGATATATGAATTCATATTTTATTATTTTAATGGTGGTATGAAAGAATTTTATATGCAAGGAGGTAATTTTTTACCTTGGATAAACATATATGCAATAGGGGCATGTTTAATTCTTTTACTTACATATAAATTAAAAAAGAATCCGTTATTAGTATTTTTAATATCTTTCTTTTCAACAGGTATTTTAGAATATTTTTCAGGATTATTAATATATAAATTACTTGATGGCGTAAGATTTTGGGATTATAATGTTGAAATACTTAATTTTGGTAATATAGATGGATTTGTTTGCTTAAGAAGTGTACTATTTTTTGGAATATCTGGATTATTCTTAATGTATGCTGTTGTACCTTTTATAATATATTTATCTAAAAAAATAAATAAGAAAACTTTTGTTACGATTAGCATATTACTTTTATCAATTGTATTATTTGATGAAATATATAATTTAGTTATTACAAAAATATTTAATTTACCAAGTGCGATAGATATATATAAATCAATGGGATTAAAATATGTTAATTGATAAAAATGTTGATATTTTTATAATTTTGGTGTATATTTTTAATTGAAGATAGTAAGTGAGGTGTAATTTATGAATAATTATTTGTTATTAATACCAATTGGTATAGTAATAATCTGTATAATTGCAATTATAATATATTTAATAAATAATTCTAAAAAAAATAAAGAAGAGACTGCAAGTATACTTGATGTTAATGATGAAGTAGGTGTACCATCTAGTTCAGAATTTTCTTATGGTTATGAAAAAGAAGAAACAGTTGTTATGAATCCAGTTAATGAAAGTTCATTAGAAGAAAATTCGCAAACTAAAGAAGAATCTAGTAATGATGAAGTAGAAAATAACAATGAAAGTGAAGATAATTAATTATGGATAATATGGATGAAAAATATTTTTTAACAAGAGGTAAGGCAATATTATTTGGTTTAATTTTAATAATTATTTTAGGAATAATTTTATTTATAAAATTTGGTGGTGCTAACTCTGTAAAAAAATATAAAGATTTTGAATCAGAATTAAAATCTGCTGCTGAAAATTATGTGATAATTAAAAATATTAAAATAGCAAATGGTGAAGAAATAAGAATCTCAAAAAGTAAACTTATTGATTCAAAATTAATTTATAATGATTTAAAAGATAAATGTAGTGCTTATGTTATTGTTTCTAATGAAAAAAATATTGAAATTAATAAATATGAAATTGAATATTTACCATATATTAAATGTGGTAGAAGATATATAACATCAAATTATAGTGAATATTAAATAAGTATAATATACTTATTTTTTTATTTTTATGTTATAATTAATAGTAGGTGATAATATGGAAGAAACTAAGTGGTTAACTAAAACAAAAATAATAATTATGTCTTCTATAATTTTAGTGATTGGTTTAATCGTTATTTTTATTGTTGTTCATAGACATAATTTAATAAACGAATATAAGAAATATGAAAGTCAATTAGAGTATGCTGCTCCAAATTATTTGTTGAAAGAAAGAATTTCGTTAAAAGAAAATGAATGGCGTGAAATAAATGTTAAAGATATTCTAAAACAAAAATTAATTACTAATAAAAGATCATCTGATTGTGATGGTTATGTAATTGCGCAAGGTTTAGAAGATCCTAATAAAGATGAAAAAACAAAAGAAACAAGTAATATTACTTATAAGGCATATATCAAGTGTAAAAACATATATACAACACAAGATTATGGTAATAAAAAAGCTATAGGTAAACAAAACAATGAAAAAACACAAACTCAAAAAGATACTCAAGAACCTGAAATAACTTTGTTTGGGGATAAAAATATAACTATATATGTTGGCGAAAAATATGAAGAATTAGGTGCTATGGCAATAGATAATGTTGATAAAGATGTTACTAAGAACATAAAAATATCTGGTAAGGTAGATACAACAACTGTTGGAACATATAAAATTAAATATACTGTAACTGATTCTTCAAATAATAAAGCGACTATTACAAGAACTGTAATTGTTAAAGAAAAGGAAGAAGAACAACCTCAAACCACAACTCCAACCACACAAGAACCTACAGATAATAACACTAATACTAATAATATTAGTAACAATAATAATCAAAAACCTTATGTAGATACGACTGCTCCTATAATTACATTTAATATAAGCGATGCATATCAAAGAATACCTGTTGGTAGAAGTGCAGATATTTCAGTAAATGGTATATATGGTTATGTAGCTAGAGATAATGTAGATGGTAATATTACATCTAGAGTTAAAATAACAGGTAATACTGGAGTTATTAATACACCTGGTACTTATAATTTATACTATGAAGTATCAGATTCATCTGGTAATAGAGCAACTGCAACAAGACAATTTACTGTTTATAATCCAAATACAATTCCAGATACAACAACTGTTATACCAGTAACTAGTGTTAATATAACACCAAATTCTATAAGAATGGGTGTTGGAAGTTCATATAATTTATCAGTATCTATTTATCCAAGTAATGCTACTAATAAAACATTAACTTATACATCTAGTAATACAAGTGTAGCTACTGTTGATTCAAATGGTACAGTAAAAGCAATTTCTAAAGGTACTACAACTATTAAAGCAACTTCATATAATTCAAAAATAGGTGCATGTACGGTTACAGTACAATAAAGGACAACTTGTCCTTTTTTTTTACTATTTATTGTGATATAATTAACAAAGAAGGTAGATATTATGAAGACAATACAAGATATAGATATAAATGGTAAAAAAGTATTAATTAGATGTGATCTAAATGTACCAATTAATAATGGAATAATCACAGATGATAATAGAATAATACAATCATTAAAAACTATAAAATATGTTTTAAAATACGCTAGTAATGTAATAATTATATCTCATTTAGGAAGAATAAAAACAGAAGATGATTTAAAAAATAATTCTTTAAAAATAGTTTGTGATAGATTATCAACATTATTAAATGAAAATATTAAATTTTGTACTTATGATGAAGATATAAAATCTATTATAGATAATAATAAAATAGTTATGCTTGAAAATACAAGATATTTTGATTTAGATAATAAAAAAGAAAGTAATAATAATGAAGAATTATCTAAATACTATTCATCTTTTGCAGATGTCTTTATAAATGATGCGTTTGGGGTTCTTCATAGAGATTGTGCATCTAATAGTGTTTCTAAATATTTACCAAGTGCAATTGGATTTCTTGTTGAAGAAGAAATAAATAAGTTAAGTGAACTATTTAATCCAGATAGACCATTTACTTTAATTTTAGGTGGTAGTAAAGTATCTGATAAAATAGGAATTATTTCTAATATGATAGAAAAAGTAGATAATATAGTTATAGTAGGTGCGATGGCATTTACATTTTTAAAAGCTATGAATTATAATGTTGGACAGTCTTTAATAGAAAATGATTATATTAACTATGCAAAAGATTTAATTAGTAAATACAATGATAAAATAATACTACCAAAAGATATATATCAATCAGATGATGTGAATAGTAGTGATAAACAATTAGTAGATATTAATAATATAAGTAAAAAGGGATTTGATATTGGACCTAATACTATAGAGTATATAAAAGAAAAAATAAAAAACAGTAAAACTATATTTGTTAATGGTCCTGCAGGAGTATTTGAAAATCCTATGTTTTCTTATGGAACAAAAGAATTATTTAATATATTAAGTAATATGGATTCTAAAGTAATTATTGGTGGTGGTGATAGTGCATCAGCTGCTATTAATTTTGGATATAAAGATAAGTTTTATCATATATCAACAGGTGGAGGAGCATCTTTAGAATTTTTAGAAGGTAAAGTTTTACCAGGTTTAAAGTATATAGGTGATTAATTATGAAAAAATTTAAAACTAATATTATTATTTTAATATGTGTTTCATTATTAATAATGTTTTTAATAATGAAAGATGATTTTAATGAAATAATGGATAATTTAATAAATGCTAATATATTTTATTTGTTATTAGCACTTATTCTTATGGTTTTATCAGTGTTATTTCAGTCTTTTTCTATGCATTTATATTTAAAAGATATAAATAAAGCTTATAAGTTTAGAGATACATTTATTCTTATGTTTTCAGCACTTTTCTTTAATGCAATTACTCCTTTTTCATCTGGTGGACAACCTTTTCAAGTATACCTTTTAAATAAACAAGGAATTAAAATATCAGAATCTACAAATGCACTACTTCAAAACTTTTTTTCTTATCAACTAGCTTTAATTACTTTAGGAACTATTGCTATTATTATTAATAATTTTCTAGAAATAATACCTAATACTAGTTTACTTAGACATATTGTTATAATAGGTTTTATTGTCAATGTGTTAGTACTAGCAATAATTATTTATTTAGCTAAAGCAAAAAACATAAATACTAAAATGTTTAATAAAATATTTGACTTTATTTTTAGCTTAAAATTTATAAAAAATAGAGAACAACTAAAAGAAAAAGCTAATAAAAAAATAGATGAATTTTATGAATCTAGTAATTATTTTAAAAGTGATAAATATATATTGCTAAAATCATATTCTTTAAATCTTATTAGTTTAGTAATACTTTATATTATTCCGATGTTTATATTTTATAGTATAAAAATATATGATGTTAGTATTATAGAATCTATAGTATGTGCTAGTTATACATATTTTGTTGGGTCTTTTGTACCAATACCAGGCGGTACAGGTGGTCTTGAATATGGTTTTATAGAATTCTTTAGAGTATTTTCATCATCTGCACTAATATCAACAAGCATGATTCTATGGAGATTTATAACATATTATTTATCAATGATATTAGGTGCTATATCATTAATATTTGTAAAAAAGAAGGTAGATTAAATGAGAGTAGGTATTTTTACAGAGAGTTATCCACCACTAGTAAATGGTGTTGCAACAAGTATAGTTATGCTTCAAAGAGCACTTGAAAAAGAGGGCCATGAAGTGTTTATAATAACAGTAGGAAATGATAAGTTAAAATATACATTAGAAGAAGATGGAAAGATTCTTAGACTTCCATCTGTTAATATTGCCCATTTATATGATTATAAGGCTACGAGTGTTTATCCAATAAAAGCAATTAATATTATTAAAAAAATGAATTTGGATATAATACATACTAATGTAGAGTTTACAATTGGGATGTTTGCAAGAGTAGTTTCTGTTCAACTTGGTATTCCACTTGTACATACATATCACACAATGTGGGAAGATTATACTCATTACATTACTAAAAACATAAAAGTACTTGATATGGTTACAAAAGGTGCAGTTAAATATTTATCTATATTTTTTGGAGATAAAACTGCTACAGAGTTAATTGTACCTACTAAAAAAATATATGATTTATTTAAAGAAAAATATAATGTATCTAAAAATATACATATAGTACCAACTGGTATTGAAACAAATAGATTTTATAAGGAAAATTTTAATTTAAAAGAAATAAATAATTTAAAGAAATATTTAGGTATAAAAAGAAAGGATTTTGTTCTTTTAACAGTATCAAGAATTGCACAGGAAAAGTCCATAGATGATCTAATAATTAATCATAGAGACTTAGTTAAAAAATATCCTAATATGAAACTTTTAATAGTAGGGGATGGACCTGATTTAGAAGATCTTAAAAAATTAACAAAAGATATAAACTTAAGTGATAATGTAATATTTACAGGTAAAATATCTCATAAGGATGTACCTAAATATTATCAATTAGGAGATATTTTTGTAACTGCATCCATTACTGAAACACAAGGTCTTACTGTTGTAGAAGCCGCAAGTGCATCTCTTCCAGTTGTAGCTATTAATGATGATAGTTTTAAAAATAGTGTGATAGATGATTTAAATGGTTATTTATATAATGATGATAAAGAATATATAAAATATATAAGTAAGATATATGAGGATAAATCACTATATAATAGACTTTCTAAACAATCTAGAATTTTATCTAATGATTTCACATCTGAAGTATTTGCTAAAAGAGTTTTAAAAGTATATGAAACTGCTATCGAAAATTATAATAAAGAAAATAAAAAAATAAGTACTAGATTTAAAAGATTCATGGATAAGAGGAAATATAAAGTATGAAATATATAGTTTGTAATTTAAAAAATCACTTAAATGAATTTAATATAAATGATTATATAAATACTATTCAAAAAATAACTTATAAAAATGTTATTTTTTGTATTGATAAAAAATATATTAATTTATTTAAAAATTATAAATTATGCACGCAAAATTATTATGATGATTTAAAGAAAGAATATGTACTTATAGGTCATTATGAAAAAAAAGAATCTAAGGAAGAAATAAAAGAGAAAATAACTAAAGCTTTAAATCAAAAAATTAAAGTAATATTATGCATTGGAAATGAAAATATTAAAGATTATAAATCAATAAAAAAACAGATTTCATATTATCTAGATAAAGAAAGTAATAATATAATCATTGCCTATGAACCATATAATATGATAGGTTCAAAAGAAAATATAAATATAGATGATTTAACTAATATAGTTAAAAATATAAAAAAAGATTTTAATGATATAAAAGTTTTATACGGTGGAAATGTTAATGAAAAAAATATAAATGAAATTATTGAAATAACAGATGGAGTATTAATCGCAAGACTTTCATATAATCCACATAAACTTACAAATATATTAAATAAAATTAAAAAAAGTATTTAATTATACTTTTTTCGACAAAGTTCGACAAAAGAAGATAATATAATCTCTAGTGTTGCGGCAAATTTTAGTGTATAATATACAGCGTAGGATAAGGAGAGGAAAATTAAAAATGAAAACACAAAGACTTCTAGTGGTAGATGACAATATAAGTTTAGTAAATATGATTAAAGGATATGCTGATAAAAGTAATAGTATGCAAGTAAAATATGAAGCATATGATGGTAAACAAGGCTTAGAAATATTTTTAAAAAATCAAGATGATATCGATTTAGTATTGCTTGATTTAATAATGCCAAATAAAGATGGATTATATTTCTTAGATGAAATTAGAAAAAGAAATATACAAACTAATATTATTGTAATAACATCTTATAATTCTGATGAAATGCTTAGAAGAATTGCTAGTTACGATATAAAATATTTTTTACTTAAACCATTTGATTTGAGTGATTTACAACAAAGAGTTTTAGAATCAACAAATCAACTTGAAATAAAGAATGGATTATCTGCCAAAGATAAAGATTTAAAAATATCAGTAACTAAATTATTACATGAGCTTGGAGTTCCTTCACATATTAAAGGTTATCAGTATATAAGAGAAGGTATATTAATTTTATATAAAAATCCTGATATAGTAGGTGGAATAACTAAAGAATTATATCCAGAAATAGCAAGTAAATATGATACATCAGTATCAAGAGTAGAAAGAGCAATAAGACATGCCATTGAAGTTAGTTGGAATAGAGGTAATTTAGATTTAATGGAAGAAATATTTGGTCATAGTGTAGATTATGATAAAGCAAAACCAACTAATAGTGAATTCATAGTCACAGTTGCAGATAAATTAAAATTAGAACATTCATTTTTGCATTTTTAATTAAGATTTATTCTTAATTTTTTTAATTATTTGATAGTATTTTTACATAATTTAAAAAAATACTTTATAAATAGCTTATTTTTTGTTATAATAATATTTGATAAAGTAGGTGTTTTAATGAATATTAAAAAAATATTATTAATGTTTATATGCCTATTTATATTATCTGGATGCAGTATAGTATGTATAAGTAATGATAATATAGAGAAAAATATAAATACAATATTAAATAGAAAAACAAAATACTTAAATAAAAATGCTATAGGATATCAATATTATTTACCTGGATATATGTCTGTTAAAGATTCAAATGAGTTTAATCAAGAAATATATTTTAATAGTAATACATTTTATCTTTATGCAGATATGGTAAGTTATTATCATAAAGTAAAAAAAGAATATAAAATAAATGATAAAGCATATATTTCTAAAAAATTAAAAGTTGGTAAAAAAACAGGTTATTTAGAAGTAAATAAAGATAATAATAGATATTTTGTAGAAATGATGTATAATTATGCTAAGATTGAAGGATATTGTGATAAATATAACTTAAATGATACTATTAATAGTTTTTCATATATATTATCTAGTATTAAATACAATGATAATGTTATTGAAACATTGTTAGGCGATAAAAGATATGATTTGAGTGACAATGAAACATATAATATCTTTAAATCTAAAAAAAGTTCAGAAGGTAGTTTCCTAGACTATGTTAATGAGTATGACAACTATAAAGGTACTGAAGATCTAAATAATTTAATTGAAAAAGAAGAAATTCAATCCGAAAACGAGGAGGATTAATATGGGCATTTTAGACAAAGTAAGAGATTTCTTTTATGATGATGAGTATGAAGAAGAAAATGAAAAGAACTTATCTAAACATAAAGAAAAACCAAAAAAAGAAAAAATAAAAATAGTAGAAAAAACTGAAGATTTAGAAGAAAAACAAGAAATATCTGAAAGAGAATTATTTAAAGCTGAGAGAACATTTAATTTTCCTTTTGATGTAGATGATGAAGAACCTGAAGAAAAGAAAGAAGAAGTTAAACCAGTTGAAAAAGAACCTGTATATAAATCATATGATAATGAATATAAACAAACTAAACCTTTATCAATTAGAAATTATACAAAATATGAAAAAGAAGAAGAAAAAGAATCTGAAAAGAAATTTAAACCAACACCAGTAATTTCTCCAATATATGGAATACTTGATAAGAATTATAAAAAAGAAGATTTATTAATTGATAATACCAAAGAACCAGAAGAAAAAAAATTAGATTATGAAACGGTAAGAAAAAGAGCTTATTCAAAGGTTTATGATACAGGTGAAGAAGAATCAAAAAGTATATTTTTTAACTTAGATGAAGAAAAAAAAGATGAAGAAGATGAAGTTAAAATTATATATAATGATGTTGAAACAGAAGAAGAAACACAAGATGATAATAATAAAACAATTGGTGAAAAAATAGAAGAATATGAAAATTCATTAAAAGAAGAAAATAATGAATCAGAAGATGAAAATATTTTATCGGAAACAAAAGAACAAGATTTATTTAATTTGATTGATAATATGTATAACTCTGATGAAGATGAAGAGGAGGTTGAAGAATAATGGAATTTTTAAATGAATTTTTACCCATAATAATATATATACTATTAATAGTACTTATTACAATAGCTATAGTCATTGCTATTAAGTTATCTAAAACTTTAGATAAAGTTGATTCAATTGTTGATGATGTAGATTCAAAGATGAAATCACTTGATCCAGTGTTTACTTTAGTTGAAGGAGTAACAGGTAAAGCTACTTTAATTAGTGATAGATTTTTAGGATTTGTATTAAGTATTGTAAATAAATTGTTCAAAAATAAAAAAGGAAATAAGGAGGAATAATATGAGCAAAAAAGGTACAGGAAAATTAATATTAGGTGCAGGTGTAGGAGCTGCTTTAGCACTTTTATTCGCACCAAAGAAAGGTGAAGAATTAAGAGAGGATCTTAAAGGTAGATTTAATGATTTTGTTAGTAAAGCAAAAGAAGTAGATCTTAATGAAGTAAGAGAAAATTTAGAAAATAAAATTGATGAAATCAAAAAAGAAATAGAAGATCTTGATAAAGAAAAAGTTAAAAAAGTTGCTGAAAAGAAAGCAAAAGAATTAAAGAAGAAGACAGAAGAACTAGTTGAATACGCTAAAGAAAAGGGTACACCAGTACTTGAAAAATCAGCTAAAGAAGTAAAAAAACAAGCTGCTAATGTATGTAAAGAAGTTTTAGCTAAATTAGAAGACTAATTCTTCTTTTTTTGTGTTATAATGATAATAGGGGAGTAAGTAGTATGAAAATAGTTTTAACTGGTAATTATGATAATTGTAAAACTGGTAATTTAATATCAATATCAGGCGATAGAGGTAAAAAAGTTAATTTTGATGGACTTTGTTTACCAAAACTTGCACCAAAAAAAGATTTCTGGCAGGTATGGCATGATAATATAGGAAAAATATCAGAAGAAGAAAATACAGAATTTTATGTAACTAATTATTATAAAGAGGTATTAAGCAAATTAGATCCAGGGGAAATATTTGATTCTCTTCCTGAATATTCAATATTATTATGTTATGAAAAAAATATGGATTTTTGTCACAGACATTTGGTAGCTTTTTGGTTTGAGCTCTTTTTAGAAATAAAAACATACGAAGTAGAAGTAAAACCTAAAAGAGATACTCTTCAAAGATTAGATAGACCTGAATATTTAAAACAAATATTAGAAAAAGTTATAAAAGAAAATTATAATATGAACGATTTTAATAGTATAAGTGCTGCTTATCATTATAATAAATCTAAAGAAATAGAATATTCTTATAAATTAGAATTAAAAAAGAATTGACTTAAAATAAATAATAAAATATAATATGTATATAAGTTAATTGTGATAAATATATTAGTAATTAATATGATAATTATTAGAGATTAAGTGGTTGGTGAAAACTTAAATATTATATTAATGAATTACAATATTTTGAATTAACACGTATAAGAGGCGTTAACTTTAAAAGAGCATAGATATCTATGAAGTAAGGTGGTACCGCGAATATTCGTCCTTACATTCATGGGTATTTTTTTATAAAAAAGGAGAGATATTATGAAATTTTATGATGAACTTAAATGGCGTGGTCTTATAAAAGATGAGGCTGGGGATGATTTAGAAGATATAATTAATAAATGTGAAGCAACATTTTATTGGGGTACAGATCCAACTGCAGACTCACTTCATATAGGACATTATTCATCTTTAGTAACTGCTAAGAGACTGGCGAGGGTCGGATTTAAACCTATACTTTTAGTAGGAGGAGCAACTGGTATGATTGGAGATCCAAGACCAACCGCTGAAAGAGAAATAATTGATAAAGATACCATTAATAAAAATGTAGAAGCTATTAAAAAACAAGTTACTAATATATTTGATGGAAATGTAGAAGTAGTAAATAATTATGATTGGACAAAGGATATTAATATACTTGATTTTTTAAGAGATGTAGGTAAATATATAAATGTAGGATATATGCTTTCAAAAGATATAATAAGTAGAAGACTAGAAACTGGTATTACATTCGCAGAATTTACTTATACTCTTCTTCAAGGATATGATTTTATGCATTTATATGAGGAAAAAGGATGCATAATGCAAGTTGAAGGATCTGATCAATGGGGTAATATTACTACTGGTATTGAACTAATAAATAAAAAATTAGGTAAAAAAGCATATGCGTTTACAATGCCATTAATACTTGATTCTACTGGTAAAAAATTTGGTAAAAGTGAAGGAAATGCATTATGGCTTGATAAAAATAAAACATCTTCTTATGAACTTTATCAATATTTAATTAATTCATCTGATGAAAAGGTTGAAGAATATTTAAAAGTATTTACATTTTTATCTAAAGAAGAAATTGAAGATGTTATGAAAAAACATTTAGAAAAGCCGGAAGAAAGACTTGCTCAAAAAACACTTGCTAAAGAATTTATTACTGATCTTCATGGTGAAGAGGAATATGAAAAAGCACTTAAAATTACTAACGCTTTATTTAAAGGTGATATTAAATCATTAAGTGAAGATGAATTAAAAGATGCAATGAATGGTGTTGATACTAAAAATATTAATGAAGAAATGAATATTGTGGATATGCTTGTAAATACTAATATATTATCTAGTAAAAGAGAAGCTAGAGAATTTATAACAAATGGTTCTATTAGTATTAATGGTGAAAAAATTAATGATCTTGAAATGCTTGTAAATAAAGAAAAAGCATTATATAATAAATATATAGTAGTAAGAAGAGGTAAAAAGAAATACCATCTTGTAATTTTTAAATAGGGAGGTAGTTATGGCTAGATTATTTTCTAAAGAAAAAGATATATTTTTAAAAATAATTAATTCTATATTAGTTTTATGGTTAATTACTGCTATTGTAATAACATTTGGTGTAGGTATTAAAATAGTTAATAAAGATAAAGTATTAACATATGAACAATATTCAAAAGAAGTATGTATGCTTGATAAAATACCACAGGAAGAAATAGATAGTACAACAACACAAAACAATTGTAGAAATAGTTATAAATATGAAAAAAAGAATATAGAAAAAATGAATAAAGCTAATGCAAATAACTTTCTAATAGGTTTATCAAATATAGTAATAGTTGCTTTATTTATGAATTTATTAAATAAAAAGACAAAATAAAAAGAGATTCGTTTGAATCTCTTTTATTATCTATTATAAAATTCAACTATTAAAGCTTCATTTATATCAGCAGATAATTCACTTCTTTCAGGTAATCTAACATATGTACCTTCAAGTTTGTTTTTATCAAAAGTAACATATTCAACAGTATTATTAATAGCTTCTAAAGCTTCTTTAATAGCTTTATGATCTTTAGAATATTCCTTAACTGCTACTACATCACCTGGTTTAACAATATATGATGGAATATCTACTTTTCTACCATTAACTGTTATATGACCATGGTTAACAATTTGTCTTGCACCTCTTCTTGTTCTAGAAAGACCCATACGATAAACAATATTATCTAATCTACTTTCTAAAAGTTTTAAGAAGTTTTCACCATGAATACCTTGCATTTTACCAGCTTTATCAAATAAAGTTCTAAATTGTCTTTCATTTAATCCATAAGTGAATTTAACTTTTTGTTTTTCACTTAATTGGATAGAATAGTTAGAGGCTTTAGCTTTTCTATCTTGACCATGAACACCTGGTTTATAAGGTCTTTTAGCTAAATCTTTACCATTTTCTAAAGTAGAAAATGAAACTCTACGACTCTTTTTATAAGCTGGACCAGTATATCTTGACATTTTCTTTCCTCCTTTACTAAGATTTCAAACCCTTGTATTTTTTTGCCAGCAATAGGGTGTTAATATTTAATATGTTCTTGTGTGTAGCTTAAAGGAACACAATACTTATAATACTTATTCGTAATTAACACATTATATACTTCAAAAAAACGCTACAAAATGTTTGCAGTTTTAATTATAACATAAAATAATAAATAGTCAACATGTTAATAAATATTTTATAAAGTAGAAAATTATGTTTTTTATATAAAATTGTTTTAAATTGTAGGATTTTGTGATAAAATGTTTTATAGTAGGAAGTGATAAAATGAATAATACATTAATAATATTTACTGCGTACATAGTTGTTGTATTAATTTTAGTAGTTATTCTAATTATCAAAACTGCTAAAAAGAATAAAAAAATAAAGGAATCAATACAAGAATTAGAAAAAGAAAAAAATCTTATTATAAATGCGCCTATACTAAATGAATTATCTAAAGTAGAAGCATTAGTAAAAGATGATAAGTTAAAATATAAATATGATGGATGGCAAAGAAAATTTGATGAAATAAGAAATGTATCTATGCCAGAAATAACAGATATGCTTTTAAAAGCAGATATGTATGCATCAGATAAGAATTATAAAGATTTAAGAAAATTACTCGCAGACATAGAACTTAAAATATATAAATCAAGAGAAAAAACAAATAGATTAATTTCAGAAATAAAAGAAATAACATTAAGTGAAGAAAAAAATAGAAATCAAATTGTTAAATTAAAAAATGAATATAGGTCTTTAAAACAAACATACGAAAAATCAAAAGGTGAATATAAACCAGTTAATAATCAAATAGAATTACAATTTGAAAATATAGAAAAAAGATTTCAAGAATTTGAAATTGTTATGGAAAAGAAAGATTATGATGAAATAAATTATTTAGTAAAAGGTATCACTGAAATGATTGATCATATTAGGTATGTAGTAAAAGAGGTACCAACTATATTAATTATGTGTAATGAACTTATTCCAAATAAAATCTCAGATGTTTCTGGAATGTATATAAAAATGACTAGAGAATTATATCAATTAAATTATTTGAATGTTGAATATAATATAAAAGAAACTGAAAAGAAAGTTAAAGATATATTAGATAGAGTAAAGGTATTAAATTTAGAAGATGTAACATTTGAATTAAAAACAATAATTAATTATTATGATTCTTTATATAATGATTTTGAATATGAAAAAACATGTAAAAGAACTTTTGAATCAAATATTAAAACATTTAAGTCAAAACTTATTAGAACAAATAAAATAATTAGTAATTTGATGAGACAACTTACTGATTTAAAATCAACATATGATTTATCTGAAGAAGATGTTAAAAGACTTAATATAATAAATGACGAAACTAAAAAGATTAAAGATAGTTACAATAATTTAATGGATTGTAATAAGAATCATTCTTTTCCGTATTCTAAAATGGTAAAAGAATTAGATTTTCTTATGATTAAGGTTTCTAAATTAGAAGAAACACTAAATTATGATTTACAAACTATTGGAAGTATGAAAGATGATGAACTTAGAGCTAGAGAACAACTTAATAATATTAAAAACTTATTAAAGAAAGCAAAAAGTAGGATTAGATTATATAATATTCCAGTAATACCAGATAATTATTTTGTTGAACTTCAAGATGCATCTGATGCGATAAAAGAAATTCAAAAAGAATTAAATAGAAAACCAATAAATATAGAAACATTAAATATAAGAGTTGATACAGCAAGAGATTTAGTATTTAAGGTATTTAATACAACAAATGATTTACTTAAAACAATTGTTATGCTTGAAGAAACTATTGTATATGGTAATAGATATAGACAAGTAAGTAAACAAGTAAATGAAGGTTTGGAAACTGCTGAAAAATTATTCTATAAAGGAAATTATAAAAAGGCGCTTGAAATAACTATGGACGCGATAGATTATGTAGAACCAGGTATTCATAAAAAAATTATTCAAGCTTATAATGATTAGGAGGGTTTTAAATGGATAAAGAAAATATAAAGAAAGAAATAGAAAGATTAGATAAGAAAATATCAATGAGATATGCAGTAAATAATTTAAAAATTAAAAGTTTTAAGAAGGTACAATTAACTATAAAATTAGCAACACTTGCACTTGCTTCAGCTTTTGTTGGCGCAGGTATTAATAGTCATATCAACAAAGGAAATGATTCATCTATATATAGTAGTATAAAAACGACAGATTTATATTCTGCAGATGATGAAGTTATTGTAGATTATGTTAAAAGTTCTTTTTCAGATTTAAGTGATTATGTAAGTGAAGATATGAATTCTAACGATATAATTGAATCTATTAATGTATCTTATTATTCACCAGTATTAGAATCATATACTGATTATAAAGAAACAAATGATGAAAAATATCATGATAATTTTATTGATCTTGCTAAAAAATATGAGGATAGAGTAATTACATATAATTCAAATTTATCATTTGATAATTCTATCTATAAATATGCTAAATATATTGATGGTAGCGTGTGCATTCCATATTCAAAAGTAATAGACAATAGTACACTTCCAGAAGGTTATAAGGTGGATAATAATATTGTATATATTCCAATTGATGTTAAAGATGCAAAAACATTAGGAAATGATTAGTAATCATTTCTTTTTTTTCTTCATATAATTAATTGGGTGAATATATGAAAAAGAATATAAGAATTATAGGTATATTATTATTCGCAGGGTTTAGCTTCTTTTATACTGAAAAGGTAACTAAAATTATAAAGAAAAAAGATCCAATTATGATTAAATTAAATGAAGTAAAAAATGACTCATACATAAGCGCTATTAAACCAATAATAGAAAATGATGAATATACAACTGGTATAAATGGGTGTGAAATAGATATAAATAAAAGTTATGATAAAATGAAGACAATAAAAGAATACAATGAAGATTTAATAGTTATGAAAGAAGTTATAAACAATAATAACTTGAATGATAAATATATAGTAGGTGCTAATAAAATCCAAAAGAAAGTAAGTTTAATATTTATTATAAAAGATGAAATAAGTGATAATTTAGTAAATTTTTTATTAAGCAAAAAAATAAATGGTAATTTCTTTGTTAATTTAGATTATCTAGAAGATAATACCCAAATAATAAAACTAATATCAAACAATAATAATTTTTATTTTTTAGTTAATAATAAATATGATGATAATTATATATTATATGCTAATAATTTGATTGAAATGAATTCAAATAATAGTTCTAATTATTGTTTTACTGATAAAAAAGATGATAAATTATTAAAACTATGTTCTAAAAATAATATGAAAACAATAAAAACAGATATAATAACTGATAATATCTTATCTAATATTGAAAACAAATTATCTAATGGATCAATTATAGCTATAGAATCTAATGATATAGAAAAAATTAAAATATCAATTAATTATATTTTATCAAAAGGATATGATATAGTAAGACTAGAAGATTTGTTAAATGAAAGTAATAATTGTAATAAATAACTTTAAAAAAAAATAAAAAAGTATTATAATTAATATAGTAGGTGAAAATATGAAAAAAGGATATACATTAGTAGAATTATTAGCGGTTATAATATTATTGTCTATTATATTAGGATTAGTATCAATAAATGCTATACATTATTTTAATGAAAGAAAAGAAAAAGATTATGAAAATATAAAAGCTTTAATTGTTGATAATTCAAAAGTTTTAGTAAATTCAACTAGTAAAAATATAACAAAAACTGTTGATTATAATTTACAACATTATGGTATATGTAAGATTAATGTTTCTGATTTAGTTAATTATGGATTAATGGATACTGAAACAAATAATCCTTTAACTAATGAATCAATGAGCAATACTTATGTTAAAGTTACTATTGATGATAGTAGTTATGATTATGTGTATGAATATATTGATCAAAGTGATGAAATAGGTATAATTAATTGTTTAGAACCTATTAGTGAATAATAAATTAAAGACAAATACTTTCAATTTTTGTCTTTTTTTGTTATAATTATAATTGCTGATTTCTTTAGTAAAAAAATGAAAGGAGAAAAAAATGAGTAAAATTAAAATTTTTGCATTCGGTGGACTTAATGAAAACGGTAAAAATATGTATGCGATTGATGTAGATAATGATTTATTTATATTCGATGCAGGTCTAAAGTATGCAGATGATAAAATGTTAGGTGTAGATTATATAATACCTGATTTTAAATTTTTATCAGATAATATTGAAAGAATAAAAGGAATATTTTTAACACATGCACATGAAAAATATATGGGCGCAGTATGTGATATAGTAAGAAACTTACCTGATATTAATGTATATGCAACTAAGTTTACTTGTGATACATTAAAAAGAGATTTTATTGATCAAGATATTAAATTTAATAATTTACATTTAATAAATGCGCATAAGAAAATAAATTTTGGTAAAAATAGTATATTTCCAGTTAGTTTAACACATTCTGTACCTGATACAGTAGGGTATGTATTAAATACAGATGATGGAGCAATTATGTATACAGGTAATTTTGTATTTGATTCATCAGTATCAGGTCCATATAAAACTGATATAGGAAAACTTGCTTATATAGGAAAACAAGGTGTACTTTGTTTACTTAGTGAATCCGAATATGCTGATAGAGTAGGATATACTGCTCCAAATAATAGAGTATCAAATGATATTAGAGATGCACTTCTTCATAATGATGGAAGAATTTTAGTAACACTTTTAACTAATCATATATCTAGACTTCAAGAATTATTTACAGAAATTTCTAAAACACATAGAAAAATAGTAGTAATGGGTAAAAAATTACAAAATTTAGTTAATTATGTAATAGAAGAAGGATATGTTTCTTTTAATAAAGAACAAATAGGAAATTTAACTAACATAGATGATAATGATTCAGTTATATTAATATCTAATGAAAATGAAAAACCATTTATGAACTTAGAAAGAATAGTAAATGGATATGATAAATATGTTAAATTAAAAGATAGTGATACTGTTTTTTATCTTGAACCAATTGGTGTAGGTATGGAGAAAAAAGCTACTAAACTTGCTGATGATATTAGTAAGATAGGTGCTAATGTAATAACTCTTTCACCAAAAGATCATTTGCTTAATCATGCATCACAGGAAGATTTAATGTTAATGATTAATTTAATGCAACCAAAATATTATTTCCCAGTAATAGGTGAATATAGACATATGATAGAAAATGCTAATATAGCAAATTCTATGGGTATACCTAAAGAAAATATAATACTTAAATTAAATGGGGAAGCTGCAATTATAGAAAATGGTAATTTATTGGAAGAAAAAGAAATAATAGAAACTAATGAATTATTAATAGATGGTAATTCTACTCAAGATATAGGAGAACTTGTATTAAAAGATAGAGAACTTTTAAGTGATAATGGAATAGTTATAATATGTACAACACTTGATAAAAAAACTAAAGAAATAAAAGCAGGACCAGAGGTATTAACAAGAGGGTTTATATATGTAAAAGAAAGTACAGAAATGATTGAAAAAATGAAAGAAATATCACTTGAAGTAATAAATAATAATATAAGTAATAATTATGTAGAATTTAATAAAATAAAAAATGGTATAAGAGAAGAATTAGGTAAATATTTATATGCAGAAACTGAATGTAAGCCAATGATTATTACTGTAATAACAGAAATATAGAACTTTGTTCTATATTTTTTATTTTTTATAAAAAAAAGTAACCCGGGGGGGGTAATATATTAGATATTATAGGTATTTTATATGAGTCTTAAACATTTTATTAAAACCCAGGTTCTTTCTTCATATAATAAAGAAAGAATTGTTTTTCTTATTGGTGTTGTTTCTATCTTCTTTAGTAGTATTAT
>JAFUBW010000023.1 GCA_017459965.1 Bacilli bacterium | reverse complement strand
TTTACAAATATAATAAAGATTAGTTGTATTAATTAGATAATGACCTGTTTCATAACCACTATATGTTGTTTGAGATATTTTACAATCATCAGATAACTTTTGTTGAGATATATTTAAACTCTTTCTTAATTCTTTTAATTTTTTACTAATTTTAACTTTATCTGTTTTGAAATGACCATACTTTATATTTTTTCTAATTAGACCACAAATAAAATCTAATGAGAAATCATACATATCACAAAATTTAATTAGTTTAGGTAAAGGTATAGAATCGTGTGCTGTTTCCCATGATCTAACTGCTGAATCAGATACACCAAATATATAACCTAATTCAGCTTGTGTCATTTCTAATTCTTCTCTAGCATATCGTAAATTATTATCAAACATAACTATCACCGATACCATTGTCCCATTAAAATTAGTTTTAACTATAAAACCGAAGATTATTCGTTGAAAAAGTGATATAATTAATTATGTAGTAAATCTTTAAATATTGGAGGTGCAAGATGAGTAAGAAAAAAGATAGTGATGAGTTATTTGATAAATTATTAGAATTAAATATTAAATATGCTATTGAAGATTCAAATATAAATATGAAAATGATAGATAATAGAATTAAATTTTATCAAAATTTAATAAGTCATTTAGAAGATAATAAACCTTTCTTCTTTCAAAAAAAGAAACTTATTGAGTATAACAATAAGAAAGAAGAATATGAAAATAAAATATCTGAATTATATACTCAATTAGGACAAGAATTTGAATTAATTGAAAAATTGTATTCTATAATATAAATAAAAAATTACAATTATTCCAATTAGATTAAAAAATAAAAAAATATGGTATAATTATTATGCAAGATAAACAGCAGATTGAAAGTGAGTTGAGTCTAGGTGGATGGAGAATTAAGTGAAATAATTAAACCATTTAAAGTATTGTTTATATTTTTAATAATTGAGTTTTTATTTGTTATAATTTTTTTTACAGCTTTATATAGTGGTTATGATAAAAATCTTTTTGAAATAAAATTAAATAATACTCTTATGAATTGTTACTATTCAGAGGAATATACTAATGGAATACTTATTAATGCAGGAACTAGTGGATACAATTCAGTAGAAAACAGAATAAACGAAATTCAATTAAATTATCCTATAAAACTGAATGTTAATGAGTATGAAGTTTATTATAAAAATGGTTATCGTAAAGCAGATACTAATGGTTGGTTAAGAGAAGATAATTTAAATTATTCCTTAGTCAAAAATTCAAAACTAAAACTAGTAATTAAGAGAAAAAACAATGTATTATATGATGGCGATTATATTAGTGATTTAAGCAGCATTATTAATGAAAAAGGAAGATATTATATACATATTTATTCTATTAGAAAAGATGGCTTATTAACCTCTGTTAAAACACATATTAGTTTTAATGTAATTGTTGGAGGTGGTAATCATGAATAATTTTAAATTACATTTGCATAAATATTTTTTCTATGATTTATTGGCTATCTTTTTATTTTTCTTAATAACTTTTATAGGTGTTAAATTATATAATGCATATCAAATTAATAAAAAAACAGAATATGATTTTTCTAGTTATGATAGTTTTATGAATGAAATATATATTATCAATCCAAATCTATTTAAATTTGATAGTAACGGAATTGCTAAGGTAGAAATGAATGATTTGCTAAAACCTATAACAAATGGAAAAGATACAACTTATTTTGGAGTTGTTCCTTTAACAAAAGATCAAGATCAATGTGTCGGCTATATTATTGTTAAAAAGAAGAATGAAATTTTAGAGTTTGATTATAGTCATTTATGTGATATGGTGGATTACTAAACTATATTTACAATACAATTTTTTTAATATATAATTATAATAGGAGGTCGTGTATGAAAAGGAAAAAAAAGGTATTTATTATTATCGGATTATTATTAGTTATATGTGTTTATTTTGGATATAAGGGATTTAATCTGTTTTACTATAATATAAATAATTTAACAACTGAAAATTATGATTCAATTGTTAATAATTTAACTATAAAAGATACTATAACAATTAACACAAAAAAGTTAGAAAGTGATGATTACTTGACATTTAGAAATATAAAAGTTAAAAATGAATTTTCAAACTTTAAACTATTAGAGAATCAAGTTTCTGACAATAATATTAAATATGCATTATATGATGAAAACAATAATCTTAAGGCTTCATTTTGGATGGGAATTACTGATAGTTATGTAAATTTATTCAAAACTGATGCCACACTTTTTGGAACAGAAGATAAAAGAATTAACAATACGAATTTAACAAATTTTTTAGATAAAAATAATATAAAAAACGATATTGATTTATTTAAATATTTAGAAAAAAACAAAAATGTAAAAAATAATATTTTTACTTCTGTAAAAGAAATGAAAGAAAATTATTTATTACAATTTATGGTATCAGTTGCCATTCCACAAATTGAAAACATTACTTTGATTGATGGAGATTATCAAGGTTATATATTCAATATGAAATCCGAAAATGATAATATTAGTAGTATCAGAGAAGCTAGAATATTATTTAATGATAAAGTTTATACATTCTTATTTTTGAACAAAAATAATGAATATTTTAATAATGATTATATTCAAAATATTTTAAATACAATTGTTATTGACTAAAAAAAACATAAATATAAATATTTTCTACTAAAAACTATCTTTAAGACAAGATAGTAACACACTACCAAGTCGGCATAATGCCAACTAGGAATAGTGTGCAAAGGGACACCCTTTTGAAACCCAATAAGCAACATTTCACAAACTATCGTAAGTGAATGTTGCTCTTTTTTATTTTGTCTTACGACTTCATAAAAAAGAAAGAATACTATCGCCACTTTCATGAGTAAACTCACAAAACGTGCCCCGTATTCTTTAAATAAAAATAACCTAATACCTAATCTAACGAAAAGGTAAAAGGTTATTTTTTTATTTGAATTATTTATTATTCTTTAATAAATTTGCTGTATCTTTTTTAGCATTCCATACTGATAGATACACAAATAATTCAAATTCTAATGTCATAATAAATGCACCTATTATGACAAGATTATTTTTCATAACATTATGATTCAATGTATCAAATAATAC
>JAFUBW010000022.1 GCA_017459965.1 Bacilli bacterium | reverse complement strand
TGACAGAATTAAAAGATTATCAAATTGCTACTTGTGAACCAGTTATTCAATCACGTAGACCAAATAATCGAATAGATAAAGTACGCCATATGTTTAATAAAAAAGAAAATTAAGTTACTATTCGCTAAATTACAATTTATCGTTTAGTTCGCAAGATTAAGATATTACGATTTGCCATATTATCCCTCCAATTTTATTATAACAAAAAATGTAGACCGTTTTTATGTGTCTACATTTATCTTACAACTTCATTATACTAAATTTTGTCTTTTTTATGGTATAATTTTATTGATTTATTAAAAAGGAGTTGATCCAAATGAATGAAAATAAAACAAATATAAACTGGTATCCTGGTCATATGGCTAAAACTAAAAGAGAGATAAAAGAAAAACTAGATTTAATTGATATAGTCTATGAAGTAGTAGACTCTAGAATTCCTATATCATCTAAAATAAAAGATATAGATGATTTAATTAAAAATAAACCTAAAATAATGATCATGACTAAATCAGATTTATGTGATGAGAAAAAAACAAATAAACATGTTAAATACTATGAATCACTTGGTTATAAAGTAATACTAGTTGATTTAATTAATAATAAAAATGTAGATAAAGTACTTACTATTACTAAAGAAGTATTAAAAGATTTTAATGAAAAAAGATTATCTAAAGGTTTAAAAGAAAAAAATGCTAGGGCACTTATAATAGGTATTCCAAATGTAGGTAAATCTACTTTAATTAATAGACTTGCAGGTAAAAAGGTAGTAAATGTTGGAGATAGACCAGGTGTTACAAAACAACTATCTTGGATTAAACTTACAAATGGTGTAGATCTACTTGATTCACCAGGTATTTTATGGCCAAAACTTGATGATTATAAAGTTGCTCATAATCTTGCATGCTTTTCTGCTATTAAAGAAGAAATACTTCCTTTAAATGAAATTGCATGTTATATACTAAAAACAATGTATGATAACTATAGAGATAATTTATTTAATAGATATGGTTCATTTGTATTAGATGAAGAAGATTACTCTGATGCATATGAATTTATTGGAAGAAAAAGAGGATGCCTTATTAGAGGAAATGAAGTAGACTATGATAAAGTATCTAATATAATTATTAAAGATTTAAAAGAAGGATATTTAGGGAAGGTAACATTTGATGAATAACATGTATGAATATGAAGAAAGTTTATATAAACAAGGATATAATTATATAGGTGGCTGTGATGAAGCAGGAAGAGGTCCACTTGTTGGTCCAGTTGTATGTGCATGTGTAGTATTTCCAAAAGGATATCATAATGATTTAATAAATGATTCAAAAAAACTTACAGAAAAGAAAAGAGAAGCACTTTATGATATTATAATTAAAGATTCTTTATCTTATGGAATATCTATTATATCTGCTAAAGAAATAGATGAAATAAATATATTAGAAGCATCTAGAAAAGGTATGATTGAAGCTTATAAAAAGGCAAATAAAAAAATAAAAATTGACTACTTATTGACAGATGCAATGAAAATTAGTACACTAAATATTCCAGTTTTAGATATAATTAAAGGAGATGCAAAAAGTGTTTCTATTGCTGCAGCTTCTATACTTGCTAAAGTAACAAGAGATAGGATACTTTATGATCTTGATAAAAAATATCCAGAATATGATTTTAAATCTCATAAAGGTTATCCTACTAAAAAACATCTAGAACTACTTGAAAAATATGGTGTATTTGATGAATATAGAAAATCATATAAACCAGTAAAAAATTTAATTGATAGGGGAATTATTAGATAAAAAAGCGTATATATTATATGAAAGGAGAATTTTCATGGCAAAAAAATTAGTAATAGTGGAATCACCTGCTAAAAGTAAAACAATAGAAAAATACTTAGGTGATGGATATAAAGTACTTTCTTCAAAAGGTCATATAAGAGATTTAGCAACCTCTGGTAAATTTGGTTTTGGAGTAGATATTGATAATGGATTTACACCTACTTACGAACCAATTAAAGGAAAGAAAAAAGATATAACAGCTTTAAAAAAAGAAGCAAAAGCTTCAGATAAAGTTTATCTAGCAACCGACCCAGATAGAGAAGGAGAAGCAATTTCTTGGCATTTAAAAGATGCATTAGAATTAAATGATGATGATTATGAAAGAATAGTTTTTAATGAAATAACAAAAGATGCAGTAACTAATTCATTTAAAAATGCAAGAAAAATAGATGATCTAATGGTTAGAAGTCAAGAGACAAGAAGAATACTAGATAGAATAATAGGTTTTAGATTATCAAAATTAATGCAATCAAAAACTGGTGGTAAATCAGCTGGTAGAGTACAATCTGTTGCTTTAAAATTAATTGTAGATAGAGAAAAAGAAATAAATAAATTTATACCAGAAGAATATTGGACTATAAAAGCTATATTTGATAATTTAGAAACAACTTTATTCGGTTTTAAAGATAATAAGAAATTTGAAATAAAAAATGAACTAGAAGCAAAAGAAGTATTAAATAAATTATCTAATTCATATAAAATAGAATCTGTTGAAAAGAAAAATAAAAATAAAGCATCTAAACCACCATTTATAACAAGTACACTTCAACAAGATGCTGCAAATAAATTAAATTTTTCATCAAAGAAAACAATGAGTATTGCTCAAAAATTATATGAAGGTATTAATATTGGTTCTGAAACAGTAGGTTTAATTACTTATATGCGTACTGATTCAATTAGACTTTCTAATGATTTTATAACTCCTACGCTTAAATATATAGAAGTAACCTATGGAAAAGAATATGTAGGTTCTGTAAAAGTATCAAAAAAGAAAGATAATGTACAAGATGCACATGAAGCTATAAGACCAACTTCAATACTTAGAGAACCAGATAAGATAAAAGAATATCTTACTAATGATGAATATAAATTATATAAACTAATTTATTTTAGAGCGCTTGCTTCTTTAATGAAAGAAGCTAAACAATCTACTACTACTATAATACTTAATAATAATGATTATAAATTTAAAGGTAGTGGGACTATAACTACATTTGATGGTTATTTAAAAGTATATTCTGATTATGAAAAAAATGAAGATATAATATTACCTGATTTTTCTAAATATAAAACTGATGTACTTGTAACTGATAAAATTGAATCAAAACAACATTTTACTGAACCACCAGCAAGATTTACTGAAAGCTCACTAATTAAAGAAATGGAAAAACTAGGTATAGGAAGACCATCTACATATGCAACTACTATAAGTACAATAATAGATAGAGGATATGTTAAAAAAGAAGAAAAGAAATTCATTCCAACAGAAATAGGAATAGAAACAACAGATAAACTTCAAGAATTCTTTAAAGATTTAATAAATGTAAAATATACAGCAAAAATGGAAGAAGATTTAGATAATATAGCAACAGGTAAAGTAATATGGAATCAATTATTAGATAAATTTTATAAGGAGTTTGAACCTATGGTAAAAGATGCATTTGAAAATATGGAAAAGAAAGAACCAGAAAAAACTGGTGAAATATGTCCTGAATGTGGTGGAGAATTAGTAATAAGAAAAGGAAAATATGGAGAATTTACCGCATGTTCAAATTATCCAACTTGTAAATATATTAAAAAAGAAGAAAAAGAGAAAAAAGAATTAGTAGAAATATGTGATTGTATTAAATGTGGAAATAAAATAGTAGAAAGAAAAACTAAAAAGGGAAAAATATTCTATGGTTGTTCAAACTTTCCAAAATGTAAGGAAGCATACTGGGATAAACCAATAGGCAAAAAATGCCCAGAATGTAATAATATGCTAGTAGAAAAAGATGGACAAATAAAATGCAGCGCATGTGATTATAAAGAATAGTTAAACTATTCTTTTTTTTTATTTTTCAAAAAAGTGTCCCGGGGGGGGGGTAACATATTAGATATTATAGGTATTTTATATGAGTCTTAAACATTTTATTAAAACCCAGGTTCTTTCTTCATATAATAAAGAAAGAATTATTTTTCTTATTGGTGTTGTTTCTATCTTCTTTAGTAGTATTATTTCTGTTTTTGC
>JAFUBW010000021.1 GCA_017459965.1 Bacilli bacterium | reverse complement strand
TCATCAGGCGCAGGAGGACAAGGAGTAAATACAACAGACTCTGCAGTAAGAATTACATATCTTCCAACAGGTACTATAGTAACTTGTCAAAATGAAAGAAGTCAACTTAAAAATAAAGAACAAGCAATGAAAGTATTAAAAAGTAAAATATATGAAGATATACAAAGAAAACAAAATAAAGAATTAGAAGATGAAAGAAGAAGTAAAATTGGTACAGGTGATAGAGCAGAAAAAATAAGAACATATAATTATCCACAAAATAGAGTAACTGATCATAGAATTAATTTAAGTGTTATGAATCTAGATAGAGTAATGCAAGGAAAATTAGATGAAATAGTAGATGCTTTAATTAATGAAGATCAAAGAAGGAAATTATCTGGTGAATAATTTAGAGTATTTAGAAAAATACTTACCTAAAAATAAATTAAAAAAAGGTTTAAAACAATTAGAAAAAGGATTACCTACTCAATATATAGTAGGTAATGTTTCTTTTTATGGATATATTATAAAGGTGAATAAAAATGTTCTAATACCAAGATTTGAAACAGAAGAACTAGTAGAAAATACTTTAAAATATATAAATAAGTATTTTAAAGGTAATCCAACTGTACTAGATATAGGTACTGGCTCAGGATGTATTTCTATAGCCCTAAAAAAGGAAAATAATAATTTAGATATAACTGCTACAGATATATCAAAAAAAGCATTAAAAGTAGCTAAAAATAATGCTAAATTAAATAATGTAGACATAAGATTTATAAATACTAATTTATACGAAGGTGTAAATAATAAATTTGATATAATTATATCTAATCCACCATATATATCATATGATGAAAAAATAATGGATATAGTATATAATAATGAACCACATTTAGCCTTATTTGCAGATAATAAAGGATTATATTTTTATGAAGAAATTCTTAAAAATATACATAAAATAATTAATGAAAAATATTTAATTGCCTTTGAAATAGGTGAAAAACAAGCAAATGATATAAAAAATATAATAAATAAATATCTTCCTAACTCTAATATAATAGTAAAAAAAGATATGCAAAATAGAGATAGAATGATATTTATACATAATTTTGAATAAAATAATAAAAATCATCCATTAATTAGATTGAAAGGATGATTTTTTTATGAAAAAAATACTTATTTTAATAATTTCAATTATATCTTTATTTTATATATATAATAATTCTTACAAAAAAGAAACAATAATACCAGATGAAGCAATAAGATTTAGAGTAATCGCAAATTCCAATACAATATATGATCAAAATATTAAAGTTCAACTAAAAAATGTAATACAAAATAAGATATTTGAAATAACAAAAGATGCAAATACAATAGAGGAAACAAGAAATATAATAAAAGAAAATATGCCAATAATAGATAATTTAGTAAAAAACACCTTAAAAAACCTTAATTATGATAAAAAATATAATATAAATTATGGATTAAATCATTTTCCTAAAAAAGAATATAAAGGTATTAATTATCCAGAAGGAGACTATGAATCATTAGTAATTACACTAGGAGACGGAGAAGGGGATAATTGGTGGTGTGTATTATTCCCTCCACTTTGCCTAGTAGAAGCTGATGAAAGTGATGTATCAGATGCTCAATATTCCTTTTTCATAAAAGAAATTTTGGAAAAATATGTAAGTTCAAAATAATTTGACAAAAATAAAGACTTATGTTATTATAATGCACGTCTTTAAACAAAGGGGGAAATTTTTATGGAAAAGAAAACTGTAAAACTAACAAATTTCGTTAAAATTCAAGAAGATTTAAACAAATTAGCTGATGAATATAAAATAGCTAAAGAAAACAATAATGAAGAAGAATTAGTTAATATTAATGAAAAATATGCACAATTAAAAGTATTATTACGTTCAAATGCTCATTATTTTAATCAATTAGATGAAAATAGTATTAATGAAAAAATAACTAATGAAACAGATAATATTGAAAAAGGACATTTAAAGGCTAAAATAGCTGAAAAAAGTGTTTATAAAACAAATGAATCTTATATTACAATGGTAGATAATACTAAAAATTTAGATGATTATATAGAAAATACAACAAAAAAAGAAGAAGTTGTTATAAATAAAAAGAAAAGAAATTTTGTTAAAAAACACTTTAAAAAACTTGCAATAGGAGCAGCTGCTGTTATGTTAATGGGTTCATTTGTTGGATGTTTTAATAAATCAAAAACAACAAAAGGTTATACAACTGAAGTATCTATAAATGAACAAGAAACAACTCAAGAACCAGTTATAACTGAAGATGATACACAAGAAATAACAACTGAATCATTAAATGAGTTAGTTGATTCAAAAGATGAAGTTAAAATAAATACAAAAGATGGTATTAAATTAAATCCACTTGAAGAAGGACCTAAAGATAAGGAAAATGCTTCTAAGAAAGATAATGTTAAATATACTGATAAAGTTAAAGTTGGAGGATCAAAAGTAGTAGGTGGTTCTGCAGCTCCATCAACAACAGGAGCTTCAACAACAACTAAAGCATTAGATCCACATACAAGTCAAAAAGAAGCAGAAGTAAAAAAATCAACAACAACTACAACAACTATTAAACAAGAATCAGTAAAAGAACCAGAAGCTGTTGATTATCCAGTAAATATTATTGATAATACAAATGTTAATAAAAAAGAAGTAGTAACTTACGAATATAAAGAAGAAAAAACTAATATAAATAATAATTCTAATATGCCAATAGTAGAACAACCAGTTGTTGAACCTGAAAAACAACCAGTTCAAGAACCAATAACTGAAGAAGAAATTATTATTTATGAAGAAAATATAGAACAAGATGAATTATATGATGGTGATTTAATAGACGAACGTAGTAAAAATGATTCATATACTTTATCTTATAGAATGATATAATTGTGAAGGGGGTAAAAATATGAAATTAATGAGTAAAAAATTTAAAAAAGTTGCTTTACCATTTATGCTTACAGGTACTTTATTACTTACAGCGTGTGGTAAACAAGAAGATAAAGCTGTAGTAGTTGAACCAACTACACAAATTTCTACTGAAGAATTAACTACTGAAGAAGTATTAGCTACACAAACAACAGAAGCAGTTTATAATGAAAATGATGATACTTATGCCTTAGCAGCTACTTCATATAATAACTATACAAAATTCTATAGTGAAACAGGTCTTGCATTCGCAGATGAAAATGCAAACCAAGGTATAAATATAGAAAAAATAGAAAATATGATTAAAGTTATTAAAGGTGATGTATCAGATTTAACAGAATCACAAATAGACGATGCTTGTGAAAGCATTAATTATGTATTATTATCTCAAAACTTATCTACACAATTACATAATGTAATAGATGAAGAATTAGGATATATAACTATCGAAGGACAAATTAATTTAAGTGAAGCTCCATCTTTAGTAGAATATGCAACTGATGCTGAAACAATTGAAGTATTAACAAATTATGAAACTTTAAGAAATAAAGTTCAAAATGACTTAAATACTACAAATAAAGTATCAGATGAAACTAAACAAGAATTAAAAAATGCTGTTATTGATATGGAATATGATTATTTACCAGATGAAAATGACATGAATGGTGATGTTAATGCTGAAGGTAATAAATTACTTGAAAACTATGTTAAAAAGAATTTAGTAGATTTAACTGTACTTGCTACAAATGAATCTAGACTTGAAACAGAAGTTTTCCCAGGTGGTTTAAAAATTGCTCCAGAAACAGATCAAGAAAGAGATGTTCAAAGTAAAGCATTAATTCATGGTTTAGATATATTAACTGATTCTGAAAAAGAATTATATAGTACAATGACTATGGAACTTGTTGGTACTAAATATTTAGATGGTATTTGTACTCATCAAGAAAATATTAAAAGACATGCTAAAGATAATGTTGATACATATTCTAAAATTGATACATTAAAACAATATAAAGAATATTTATCAAATATAAATAAAGAAAACGAATATACATTAAGTATGTAAAAATTAAAAGAATACTCTTAACGAGTATTTTTTTTCTGCATAAAATATGATAGAATAATTTATATATATAACTTCTGGAGGTAACACATGAAAATAATAAAAATACAAGGTAAAAATGAACTTAATGGTACAATTAAAGTAAGTGGTGCAAAAAATAGTGCAGTAGCACTTATACCAGCCGCACTTTTGTGTGATGAAGTAGTAAAATTTTCAAATGTACCTGATATATCTGATATAGATGTAATAAAAGATATTATAATAGATTTAAAAGGATCGTTTAGAAGAAAAGATGATGGCTTTGTTTATATAGCATCTAATGAAATGATAAATAAAGAAATACCAGAAAAATTAGCAACAAAATTAAGAGCATCTTATTATTTTATGGGTGCTTTACTTGGTAAATTTAAAAGAGTTGAAATATATTTACCAGGTGGGTGTGTAATAGGTGCAAGACCAATAGATTTACACATAAAAGGTTTTAAAAAATTAGGCGCAAAAGTAGAATTTGTTGATAATAAGGTAATAATATCAGCAGATGAATTAATAGGTAATAATATATATCTTGATTTTGCTAGCGTAGGAGCAACTATAAATATAATGCTCGCTGCAGTAAAAGCCAAAGGTGTAACTATAATAGAAAATGCAGCAAAAGAGCCAGAAATAGTTAATGTTGCAAACTTTTTAAATTTAATGGGTGCAAAAATACATGGTGCAGGTACAGATACAATTAGAATAAAAGGTGTAGATTATCTTCATTCATGTTTTCATGAAGTTATACCAGATAGAATAGAAGCAGCTACTTTTATAATGATAGGTGCATGTCTATCAAAAGATTTAACAGTAGAAAATGTTATACCAGAACATTTACACTCACTTTTGAAAAAGTTAGATGAAATGGGAGTAGATTTAGAAATAGAAGAAGATAAAATTCATGTTACAAATAAAAATAAATTAAATGCAATAAGAATTAGAACTGATGTATATCCAGGTTTTCCTACAGATATGCAGCAAATAATTGCGAGCTTACTTACTCAAGCTGAAGGAACTTCAGTTATTGAAGAAACTATATTTGAAAATAGATTTCAAAATTTATATGAGCTTCAAAAAATGGGCGCAATTATAAATATAGATGGCAAAAGGGCATATATAAAAGGGCCAACACCATTATATGCAGATAACATAGTTGCAAGTGATCTTCGCGCAGGAGCTGGTTTAGTACTCGCAGCCTTAATCGCAGAGGGGACAACAGTTATTAATAATGTAGAATATATACTTAGAGGTTATGAAAATATAGTAGAAAAATTAACTAATATAGGTGCTAAAATAGAACTCATCGAAATATAATTAAATAAAGGATGAGATCTTAATGAAAATAAAAATAATCTTGATTTTATTATTATTTACAATTTTATTAATATTTTCTTATTCAAGCATGAATAAAAAAGTAATTAATTATACAATTATGGGTGATAAAGATTTATTTTCAAATAATATAAAATCAAAAAATTTTTCTGATTTAATATACGAAGAATTATCCAAACAAACTGATTTTGGTAATTACAATCAAGATTTTGTTAAAGATGACATAAGAATAATAGATATTATTAATCAAATAAAAGACAATGAAAGAATTAATAATCAAAATATTCAAAAATTATTAAAAAATACAAATATTCTATTATTACACATTGGTAATAATGAAATAAAATATAAACTATCTAAATATGATATAAATGAAAATAATGATAAAGAGATATATTTATATTTAGATCAAATAATAAACGATTATAAAGAATTAATAAAGCTTTTAAAAAATTATGATAATAATCATATAATCATTTTAAGTAATTATAATAATACTAATATAATAGAGAACAATAAGTATTACATGTATATAAATGATAATATAAATAAATTGTGTAAAGAAAATAATATTCAATTTATAAATTTATTTGATATATTAAATAAAAACAATGATAATATTACAAATACTAATCCTACATATATAACAAATAAAGGAAATTTAGCATTATTTAACAAAATATATAGTAAAATTGATAAATTATACTTGCATAAAACCATTTAACTTGTTATAATATTAAAGATTTTATTAATTCTATAACTAAAAAATTAGTTATGGCGGAAGGAGAGAATATTATGGCAAAGGAAAAAAATGTAGAATATATAGATTGTACAGTTACATGTGCATGTGGTGAAACATTTACTACTAAATCTACAAAAGAAAGTATTTCAATTGAAACTTGTTCAAAATGTCATCCATTTTATACAGGGCAACAAAGAAGTACTTCTAAATCAAGTAATGTAGAAAAATTTAATGCTAAATATGGTTTCAATAAAGAAAATAAATAATTAGATATGTATCTAATTATTTTTTATTGACTTTATATAATTTTTTTGTATAATAAAAAGAAATTTAAAGGAGGGTATATGCAAAGATTTTGTTATGCTAGGTATAAAAACGATTTATATAAAGAATTTTTAGAAAAATATAATTATAAAGATGATTATTTAAGTAGTATAATTGGAGTATATTATAATAAAGATGGCTCTGTTACTTTTACAGGTATAATTAATAGTATTATCCCGGAATATGAAGTAACAAAAAATTATTCATTTGGTGAAGAAATGGGGTCATATAAAATATTTAAAGGTTATAATAATTATAGAATGATATGTATATATGATGATGAAAATGAATATATGCAAGATGTTCTTACAAATGAAAAATATAAATTAAGTTCAGATACTGGAGAATTATGTTTTGAGCCAGTACAATCATTTTTTCTAAAAAGAAATGATGCAATAAATGAAAAAAGTAAAATATTATTAAACGAATATAAAGATGAAATAATAGAAAATTATAAGCAGTCTATTGAGTCTTTAAGAGAATTTTCAAAAAATACAGCAAGAACTTGTGCTCAACATATTCGTCAAGAACAACATAATGATTATTTAAAGAAACTAGAATTAATAAAAAGTAATGATCCTATATCAGATGAAATGATATATAGATAAAAATTTTTAATTATATAAATAATTAGATATGTATTAATTATTTTTTTATGTTATACTTATATTAGGTGATAATATATGAAAATAGGAATAATAAGTGATCATAGAGGTTATGATTTAAAAAATAAAATACAAAAACAAATTAAAAATATAGATTTTGTAGATTATGGAACAAATTCTAAAGAAAGTGTTGATTATCCAGATTATGCTTTTAAATTAGGAAAAGCTATAAATAAAAAAGAAGTTGAATTAGGTATTGCAATCTGTGGAAGTGGAATAGGTATGTCTATTGCTTTAAATAAAGTAAAAGGTATTAGATGTGCTAGAGTAACATCTATAAAAGATGCAAAAATTACAAAAAATGATAATAATGCAAATGTTATTTCATTTTCATCAGATTTAAATTTTAATAAAATAAAAAGAATAATAGAAGAATTTATAAATACACCTTATTCAAATGAAGAAAGACATCAAAAAAGAATTGATAAAATTTCGGAATATGAATTAAATAATTAGCATATACTTAATCAAGGTGATATTATGAAAAAAATATTAGTAGTGTTAATGAGTATTGTATTAGTACCATTTAGTATTACTAATTTTTTTTATGACTATAAAATTAATAAAGTTGTTTCTGGAATAATAACAAATAAAGAAAAAGAAACTATAATTAGAATTCTTAGAAGCAATAACACTGTAGAAAATTTACCAATAGAAGAATACTTAATAGGAGTAGTATCATCAGAAGTACCAGTAAGTTTTGAAAAAGAAGCAATTAAAGCTCAAGCAGTTGCAGCAAGAACATATGCACTAAAACAAATGGAAAATAGAAAAAATGAATCTTATGATGTAACAGACACAACATCATCTCAAGTATATAAATCAGAAGAAGAACTTAAAAATACTTGGAAAGATCAATATGAAGAAAATATTAAAATAATAAAAGAAGCAATAAATGAAACAAAAGGGCAATATTTAACATATGATGATAAAATTATATATGCATTTTTCTTTTCAACAAGTAATGGAAAAACAGAAGATAATAAAGATGTTTTTGGGCAGGACTTACCATATTTAAAAGTAGTAGATTCAAGTTTTGATGAAAGTGAAACAAGTAATTTTATAACAACTAAAACTATATCACTTTCAGAATTTTATCAAAAACTTGGTTTAGAATATAATGATAATTTATCAATTACAGATAAACAATTAACATCTTCAAATAGAGTAAAAAGTATAAATATAAATGGTAAGATATTTAAAGGAACAGATGTTAGAAGCAAACTATCACTTAGATCAACTGATTTTACTATTGAAAAAAAAGATAATAATGTAATAATAACAACAAAAGGATTTGGTCATGGAGTTGGAATGAGTCAATATGGCGCAAATGCTCTTGCAAAACAAAACAAAAATTATGAAGAAATATTAAAATATTATTATCAAGGTACAAATTTACAAAAATTATAAAAAAATGTATATTTTTCTTAAAATTCACCAAACTTTTAATGAGGTGAATAAATATGAAGAAATTTAGATTTAAAAAATTAGTAAAACCAGCAGTTTATACAGGCGCACTAGCTACTTTATTTTTATCATTCGCATTAATTGAATCAACAAGTGAAGAACCACTTAAAGATAATAATGATTTTCAATATGTTAATAATAGTATATTCACAAGTAATATACCAGTTGTAAAAGAACAATCAGATGTAGTAATAATAAAACCATATTCATCTGATAAAGTAGAAATATCAAAGAAATTTTATGATAATACTGCAACCGATGAAGAAAAAGAAAATGCATTAATATATTATAATGATACATATATGCAAAATTCAGGTATATTATATAAATCAGATGAACAATTCGAAGTATTAAGCATATTGGATGGAACAGTAATTGATGTAAAGAAAGATGAAATATTAGGTAATGTAGTAGAAGTAAAGCATTCAAATAATTTAATTAGTACATATCAAGGATTAAGTGAAGTAAGTGTTAAAAAAGATCAAACTATAAATTCAGGCCAACAAATTGGTAAAAGTGGAAAATTAGAATTAGGTGAACCACTTGAAAATGCATTATTATTTGAATTAATAAAAGATGGTAAGTATATAAATCCATTAAATTATTTTGACAAAAAATTAAGTGAAATATAAAATTATCATATTTTAAAATTTAATTTATATATTTTATTATAGAGGTGTATTTATGAATAATAAAATATATAAAAGAATATTAAAAGAAGTTAGTTATATTTTAAATGGTAATCTAACAATTAGACAAATTGCTAGTATATTAAATGTTAGTAAAAGTACAGTTCATAAAGATTTACACGAAAGACTATATTATATAGATAAAGAAACATTTAAAAAAGTAAATATAGTTTTAAAAAAGCATTTAGAAAATAGACATATAAATGGTGGCAATGCTACAAAAATAAAATATGAAAAAATAAGAAAGGGGATGATATCTTGTTAGGAAAAGATATTGGAATAGATTTAGGGACAGCTAATGTTTTGATTTATGTAAAAGGACAAGGTATTGTTCTTAATGAACCAAGCGTAGTAGCAATAGATAATAATACTAAGAATATATTGGCAGTAGGTGAAGAAGCTCATGAAATGTTAGGAAGAACACCAGGAAAAGTTTCTTCAATAAGACCTTTAAAAGATGGTGTTATCGCAGATTTCGATTTAACAAGAGAAATGTTAAATTACTTTATAAAAAAGATAAAAGCAAAAGGTGTTTTTTCAAAACCAAGAATACTTATATGCTGTCCATCAAATATAACTGAGGTTGAAAGGAATGCTATTAGAGAAGCTGCTGAAGCTTCAGGTGCAAGAAAAGTATATGTAGAAGAAGAACCAAAAGTAGCTGCAATTGGTGCTGGATTAGATATATCAAAACCATCTGCAAGTATGGTAATAGATATAGGAGGAGGTACAACAGATATAGCAGTTTTATCACTAGGTGACATAGTAACAAGTAAATCAATAAGAGTAGCAGGTGATTTATTTGATCAAGAAATAATTAAATATGTAAAAGAAAAATATAAATTATTAATTGGTGAAAGAACTGCTGAAGAAGTAAAAATAAATATTGGAACAGTATATTCTTCTGATAAAAAAGATAAAATGGAAATAAAAGGTAGAGATCTTACTACAGGTCTTCCAAACTCAATTACTTTAACATCAAAAGAAGTTGAAGAAGCATTAAAAGAATCTATAAATAAAATAATAAGTGCAACCAAATCAGTTTTAGAAGAAACAATGCCAGAATTATCCGCAGATATTGTTAATAATGGTATAGTTGTAACTGGTGGAGGCGCATTATTAAAAGGAATAACAAAATTATTGCATGAAGAATTAAAGGTACCAATAACAATTGCAGAATCCCCACTTACCTGTGTAGCTGAAGGAACATCAATTATGTTAGAAAATATAAAAATAATTGAAAGATAAATTGATCTATATAGATCAATTTTTAATTATTGACAAAAAATTAAGTAAAGGGTATAGTATTCATAGGAGTGTGGTAGTTTGACTAGTAGTTTATTAGATAATTTAAAAATTGTATTTATAGTATTTTTATTTGTTGCTTGTATAATACCATTTGTTAAAAAAATGGCAATTCATATAGGCGCAGTTGATATTCCAGGCGGAAGGCATATACATAATAAAGTTATGCCAAAATTAGGAGGTCTTGCAGTATTTTTAGGTTTCTTATTTGGATATATGTTATTTTGTAATCAAACCCCACAAATGATATCAATTTTAATAGGTTCAATAATAATATTAATAATTGGTATTTTCGATGATATAAAAAGATTACCAGCATCAATACAATTTTTAGGTCAATTAGCATCTGCTTGTATAGTAGTATTTTATGGAAATATTGTAATGCAAGATGTATCTGCATATGGAATATATTTAAATTTTGGTATGTTTGCACCATTTATTACTATTTTATTTATAATTGCTTTAATGAATTGTTTAAATTTTATAGATGGTTTAGATGGACTAGCAGGTGGAATAGCAACTATTTTCTTTGTTACAATATCTATAATAATAAATTATACAGGTATATATAATGGATTAGATGCATCATTATCACTTATAATGATAGGAGCTACTTTAGGATTTTTATTACATAATTTTCATCCTGCAAAAATATTTTTAGGTAATAGTGGATCTATGTTTTTGGGATATATAATATCAGTAATTTCACTATTAGGATTTAAAAATGTAACGATAACATCTTTTATAATACCAGTTCTTATATTAGCAATTCCTATTTTAGATACATTATTCGCAATATTAAGAAGATTATTAAAAAAAGAAAATCCTACTAAAGGAGATAAAAAACATCTCCATCATCAATTATTACAAATGACTTCAAGTCAAGTAAAAACAGTATTAATCATTTATTTTATAGATATACTATTTTCAATCGCATCTATAGTATATGTAACTAGAAATGCAAGATTAGGACAAATAATATATGCAATATTATTAGTATTAGTATTATGGATTGTATTAACTACAGATATATTATTTGATAAAAAAAATCTAAAAGAAAAAATAAAAAAGAAAAAATAATTTTTCTTTTTTTTAATTAACTAAGACTATAATTTTAGAAAATTTTTCCAATATTATGATATAATCGTATTGTTGGCTATGAAGTAGGTGTAGTATGATTAATTTTATTGTATGTGAAGATAACAAAATAATTCTTCAAAAAAATATTGATATAATTAATAAAACAATGTTTAAAAATAACATTAATTATAGAATTTATAAGTTTACTAATAATGAAAAACAACTTCAAAATCTTATAAAAGAAGATATTGGAATAAAGATATATATTTTAGACATCGAATTAGAAAACATTTCAGGCATAGACATAGCTAGAAATATTAGAAAAACAGATAATAAAAGTATAATAATAATATCAACTACTTATGTTGAATACTTACCATTTGCTCTTAAAAATAAGTTAATGTTGTTTGATTTTGTATCTAAATTTGAAGATTATGAAAATAATTTGTCAAAAGTAATTAACAATGCAATAAAGCAATTAAAAGAACAAAATTTATTAGTATAAATAAAATTAATTATATAAATTTATAGTCAATAGAAAGGTGTAAAATATGAATATCTACTTAATAATTAGTTTGATAATTACAACCATTTTATCATTTTTGTCAATTAAGAATTTTTCAAAAAGCAAAATAAAAATAAAAAATATTGTTATTTATTTTTTTATTGTATTTCCATTTCTATTAATAACTAATTTATTTTTTGATGGAATAATAAAACTTATATCGGTATTGTTAATATCAACTTTTGCATTATATTTTTCATTGTTTAATAATGATTTAACTAGTTCTTTATATTATGCAGTTATATATGATATATTTGCTTTTATAGTAGAAATATTATTATCAATTATTTTTGTTTCACTTACTAAACTAAATTTACAAAATAATTTTACATTTTTAATGTTAATTTTTTCTATAGTCAATAGTATATCAATATATTTAATATCAAAAATAAATATTATTAGCAATTTTATTATTAAGTTCAATAAAATAATTTTAAATAAACAATATGAATATATTTATTTCATTATAATAATGATTTTAATGACATTAATGATTATTTTTAATTTTAATAATTTTGATAGAGATTTATCATTTTATATTAATTCTGGTATGATAGTTTTTGTATTTATTACTTTAATATATATAGTAAATAAAGATTTGAAAAATAACAAACTAGAAAACAATTATAATGAAATGATGGAATATGTACAAAAATATGAAAAAATAATAAATGATCAAGGTAAGAAAAATCATGAATATAATAATCAATTAATGGTTATAAAAGGATATTCACACGATCCAGAAAAATTAGAAGAGTATTTAGAATTAATTACTAATGAACATAAATGTGGTCAAAATTATACAATAAGACAACTTAGTAATTTTCCAGATGGTGGTATAAAAGGTTTGATTTATCATAAATTAGGAAAAATGGAGGATAATAATATTAAGTATTATCTATATATTGATAAAGAATCAAAAAATATATTTGAAGAAAAATTTGATTTAAAAACATATCAAGATATTACTAAATTATTAGGTGTATTTTTAGATAATGCAATAGATGCAAGTAAAGAAGCTGAAACAAAAGAAATAGAATTAGATATAAAAAATGAAGATAACTGTGTTACTATAACTATTTCAAATACATTTAATAATAATATAGACACAAAGCAAATAGGTAAAAAAGGTTTTACAACTAAAGGAGTAGGCCATGGTTATGGACTATCAATTGTAAAAGATATTAATAAACATAATGATAATATTGAAACCATTAATGATATAGAAGATGATAAATTTACACAAACAATATTAATTTATTACAAATAAAAAATAGAATCAAAGGTTAAGATTCTATTTTTTTATAATTAAGATTATTGTAATGATTCAGGCATTTCTGGTTCATCAATAAGAACCCAAACACATCCTGATGCAGCAGCAGTACTGAATGCAGCAGCTATAGCAGTTAATGCAATTGCAAATATTTTTTTCATTACTAAATCCCTCCTTTTTTATCTATGACTACTAATTAGTCTCATTTTTATGATTGTTATATGGTACACCAAATATTTTATAAGTTATTGGTAATATAACAATTACTTGAATTACTAGTGCAAATAAGAAACAGTTACTTAAAGTATTATCTTTAATGATTATAGAAAGTATCATATATATAATTGATATTAAAATTGATAATATTTTAAAAACAATTCTCTTTTTTTTATTTTTTAAAGGTCTTTTAACAGTATCAGAAGGTGCATATATTCCAATTAAAATAACAATAGGTATAAATAAAATATATTTAATTGTTATAGGAATTGTAAGGTATATACATAACAATGGAAATCCTATAAAAAATAAACTAGATGATATCAAACAGTCAATACTTCTTCTAGCATGTACCCCAAAAGCTGTAAATCTAATTCCGTTAAATATCAATAAAAGTAGTACTGTTTCTTTAAATATTCTAAGAAGTATTGAAATGATAAGAATAAAAATTATTTTTGTAATATTTAAATATAATCCTTCTAAGCCATATCTCATTTTATCAATTTCTATTTGTGATAAATTTTTGTTATAACTTTGTATTATTTCCATACATTTATTTACAAATCTAGTTTTCATATGTTATCCCTTCCATAAAAATATTAACATTTGTAAAAAAATATCGATTTAAAATAAAAAAATAATATAAAAAATATAAAAAATAGTTAAAAAAATGATTAAAAATTATTATTTTTTTAAAAAAAATTAAAAAAATACAAAAAAATACAATTTTTTTAAAAAGGTGTTTTTATAGTGATAAAATAAATTTTATATATAAAAAATATGTCGAAATTTTGGGTATTGTTTTTCTTGAATATCATTATAATTATGGGGTATCATTAATATAGACATGAGAAGGAGGAATAAAATATGTCAAAAGGAATAATAAAGTGGTTTAACAACGAGAAAGGATATGGGTTTATAAATGGTTCTGTAGATGAAGATATATTTGTTCATTATACTGCGATTAAGCAAGAAGGATATAGAACATTATCAGAAGGTCAAACTGTTGAGTTTAATTTAATAAAAACAGATAAAGGTTTACAAGCAATTGACGTTAAACCAGTCGAAGAAAAAAATTTAACTGCTATAGTGTAGTAGTTTTTTTTATTATTTGATATAATTAATTAAAGGAGATGGTATTTTGAAATATATTATTAGAAGCCAAAAACAAGATAATACAGATGCGATAAAAAAATATATTGAAAGCAAATTATCTAAATTAGATAAGTACTTTGAAAATCCAGAAGAAATAGAAGCAAATGTATTAACTAAGACAAAAGGTAGAGATCAAGCTATTGAAGTAACAATACCAACAAAACATTTTACACTTAGAAATGAAGAAGCTCATGAAGATTTATATGCTGCTATTGATATAATTGTTGATAAGCTTGAAAGACAAATAAGAAAGAATAAAGAGAAAATAAATAAAAAAATAAATAAAACTATAATACAAGATTTTGATTATGATCTTCAAGATGTATATGAAGAAGAAGAAACAATTGTTAAAAGAAAAGAAATTGAATTAAAACCAATAGATGAAGAAGAGGCAATAATTCAAATGGAGATGCTAGGTCATTCATTCTTTGTTTATAAAGATGTAAATACAAATAGTGTATGTGTTCTTTATAAAAGAAAAAATGGAAATTATGGTATTATAGAAACACAATAGAAAGTTTAAACTTTCTATTTTTTATTGTTTTTATTAATTAATTATTATATAATATTAACTATAGAGGATGATGAAAAATGAATAAGAAGGTAATTAATTTTATTTTATTATTACTTGTATCGTTCACATTTACTAGTAAAGTAAATGCTATTTCATGTTCTGATATTGATATAGAAATTGATAAATACTATTCATATAAAGAAAAACTAGATAAAGGAATATGTAATGAAACTGATAATGAAAAGTCAGTAAATGAATGTAATGATAGTAATTTACAAAAAAATTTAATTGTATCAAAATTAATGAAATTAGATGATGAAGGTGCAACATGTAGATCAAATCAAAATGCAGTGGATAACATCATAAAAGAAAATAAAGATAAATGTAATAAAGTCTTAGATGACGATTTTACAAATATAGTTAATAATATAATGGTTATTTTTTATATAATAGGTCCTATTTTATTAATAGTATTTGGCACTATAGATTATTCAAAAGTAGTAATATCTAGTGACAAAGATTCATTAAAAAAAGCAAATCAAAGATTTTTTAAAAGATTAATTGCAACAATATTACTATTTTTATCTCCAGCATTTACAAATTTAATTATAAGTTTAAATAATTCAGATTATTATTTGTCTGGTGATGCCTATGTTTGTAATTACAGTGCAGTGTCGTATAAAAAGAAATATGATATAAAATATATACTTCAAAAAATTTCTTCAGGGAAATATATTAATAATGAGAGTTATTCTAGTATATTAGAAGCAGCTGATGCATTACACAAAGAACAGATGACTTGGCACTATTCACAAAATTTTCCACCACTTACAAGTGGTAATATAGAAAGTGCAATTAATAATCCAAACAAAGGGACATGTTGTGCTACTTATGTATCAAGTGTATTATACAAAGCAGGATTATTCACTGAAGAAGAAATAAATTCAATTAACTATAACCATTCAGTATCACTTTCAAATTTACTTGAAAATAGTGGATGGCAAAAAATTACTAATTATTCTGATTTGCAAACTGGCGATATTGTATTTATGACTTCAGGCTCAACTAGAGGAGTAGGCCATGTACAAATATATGCAGGTGATGGGACATGGTATAATGCTGGTGGTAATGGAAGTATACGTGGTGAAGCACCATATTCATCAGATGCATCTCGTAGATTCTTATATGCAATGAGACAATAAGGAAGGAATATTATATGAAAAAGAAAATTTTAATAATATTATTAATTGTTTTATATATATCATTAATAGGTACTTATTTATTATCACTAAAAAAACCAAATTTTGTTATGTTTGGCACAACTACATTCATTTATTATGATAATAACAATCAAATAAAAAATGTTAAGCGCATAAATAATATAGATAAGAAATTAAATTATGAAAAATTTAATGTTTATATTGATAATTCTTTCGAAGAAGCATATATGAATTTTTATAAAGAAGATAATGCTACATATTATGACTTATATAATAATCAAAATCAAAAAATAGATACAAAAGACTTTTTACTAGCATATCAAGGAGATTTAAAAATAAATGTTAATTCATCTAAAATAGAAACACAAATGACAGACGAAGAAAAAGAAAAAATGATAAAAATATTAAAAAGTCATTCTATAAATGAAGATATTAGCCTTTTTTCAAAACAAGTATTAGATATAGATAATGATTCAAAAAATGAAACTATTTATAGTTTAAGTAATTTTGGCGGACAAGTGAATGAAACATTTTATTCATACATCTTTATTGAAGAAAGTAATAAGGAAATAATTGATATTGATTTAATAGAAAGTCAAAATAAGAACACACCTGAAATACCACAAAAGTATCACGCATGGTCAATTGATTTAGATAATGATAATAATTATGAAATAGTTTTATCAAGTGTTACAGGGGATGATACACCAGTCTATTATGAATTTTATAAATATGATAGTTCTAATAAAACAATAACTGAAATGTTAAAGTAAGGAGAAATAATTATGTGTAATAATATAATAGTTTTATATATATTTATGTTTATTAAAATAATCGCACTTTTAATTCTACCAATTATTATATTTATAAAGAGAAAAAAGGATTATAAAAACATTTTAATTATAATTGAAATAATAACTTTATTATTCTTATTAATATGTAACATATTTACTATTAATAGTTGCGTTTATAATTCAACTTTATCGGGAGTTCAAAGAACAATTAATAGAAATAGAATAGTTTTATACAATGAATTACATCCAAATACATTAGATACCTCATCAAGTGGAATAAATGCCGAAAAAGATTATAAGACATATACTGGTAAAAATTTATATTATTTTAATCAAAATAGAGATTATATGAGAAATACATATTATGAATGTAATGGTAATAAAATATATATTAATTCATTTGGAAGTAGTATAACATCATTTTCAATAACAATATCAACACTCTATGATAAAAATATAAATCCTATTGAATTATTTAATTATTACAAAGAAGATAATAAAGATATTTGTAGTGAAGAAATTACTATAGAAAAATTATATAATTCAACTATGAAAAGATATGGTTATATTACAATAAATGAAATAAATAGTTCACAAATAGAATCATCTATAAAGAATGGGGGACTTGTAATTGCTTATTTAAAGGCAAATAAGAATTCTAAGTTAACATGTGATTCAGTGTATATAGTTATATATAATATTGGTTTAGATGGAAAATACATGATAGCAGATCCATCATTACAATCATCATCATTTGTATGCCCATATTCATCAAATGCTTATGGTAATATAATTAATAGTAATAATATGAATAATTCATGGACTCTAGAAGAAATAGATAGTGAAGCTGTTAATTATTATTTGGTAAAGAGAGGTTAGAATATGAAAAATTATTTAAAAATATTTCTATTGATTGTAATAATATTAATAACCTCTGGATGTTCAGGTAATTATAATTTAAAAATAAATCCTGATTTATCTATTGATGAAAATTTAGAATTAAGTATAGACAATGATAATAATGCATATGATAGAACTTTAAAGATTTTTGAAAATAATAATATACCAAAAGATAATTATGATGTTTCTATATCATCTGATAAAGTAATTATAGAGTATAATGATAAATTTTCATCTATAGAAGATTATTTATTAAATAGCAAAGTTTATAAGCAATTGTTTGATAAAATAGAATATAATAAAAATAAAAAATATGTAGATTTATATGTAGATCAAAATATAAAAATAAAAAATAATTATACAAAGAATAATGGCTCTAATCTTACTGACTTTGATTTTATACAAATAAATATAACAAATCCATATAAAATGATTTTAACAAATGCAGATATGGTTAATGATAATATTTATACTTGGTCATTGACAAAAGATAATTATAACAAAAAAATTCAAATGCAATTTAAACCAAGCTTTAATAAATTTCCATATAGACCTATAATTGTTGGATCTTTAATATTAATAATATCTTTAATTATGACAATTACAATTATTAGAAGATATAAAAATACTCAAAAAGTTTAAGCACCATTATGGTGCTTTTCTTATTGTATTAATTTACTTATTTTGGTATAATTGGTAAAGGAGATGATTAAATGGGCATAATAAGAAGTTTATTTGATTTTGAATATAAAGAATTAAAAAAATGCATGAAAATAGCAGATCAAATAGAATCAAAATCAGATGAATACAAAAAATTAAGTGAAAAAGAACTAAAAGGAAAAACTAAAGAGTTTAAAGATAGATTAGAAAATGGAGAAACCTTAGAGGATATAATTGTAGATGCATTTGCAACTGTAAGGGAAGCAGCTGATAGAGTAATAGGTGAAAGACCATTTTATACACAGCTTTTAGGTGGACTTGCTATTCATTATGGTAATATATCTGAAATGAAAACAGGTGAAGGTAAAACTTTAACATCTGTTATGCCAGCATACCTAAATGCTCTTACAGGTGAAGGGGTACATATAGTAACTGTTAATGAATATCTTGCTGAAAGAGATGCTCATTGGATGGGACAAATATTTGAATATTTAGGTCTTACTGTTGGTGTTAACTTAAGAGATTACTCACCTGAAGAAAAACGAAATCAATATAATTGTGATATTTTATATTCAACTAATAATGAAATTGGTTTTGATTACTTAAGAGATAACATGGTTGTAAGAAAAGAAGATAGAGTACAAAGACCACTTAACTATGCAATAGTGGATGAAGTAGACTCAGTACTTATAGATGAAGCAAGAACTCCACTTATTATATCAGGCGGGTCTATGCATACAGCAAATCAATACATGGATGCACAAAGATTTGTTCAAAATTTAAAAGAAAATGAAGACTTTAATATAGATGAAAAAACAAATAGTATTAACTTAACTGATGAAGGAAGTAAAAAATGTGAAAAATTTTATAATATAGATAATATGTATGATATAAAATATTCAGCTCTTGTTCATCATGTTAATCAAGCTTTAAAAGCTAACTTTACTATGAAAAATGAAGTAGATTATGTAGTTCAAGATGGACAAGTAATTATAGTAGATCCATTTACTGGTCGTCTTATGAAAGGAAGAGCTTTCTCTGAAGGTCTTCATCAAGCTCTAGAAGCAAAAGAAGGCGTAAAAATAAATGAAGAAACTAAGACACTTGCTACTATAACATTCCAAAATTTATTTAGAATGTATAAAAAATTATCAGGTATGACTGGTACAGCAAAAACAGAAGAAGAAGAATTTAGAAATATATATAACATGTATGTTATACAAATACCTACTAATAAACCAGTTATAAGAAAAGATATGGCAGATTTAATATTTGCAACTAAACAAGATAAATATAATGCGATTATAAAAGAAATAAAAGAAAGACATGCTACTGGACAACCAATACTAGTTGGTACAATTGCAATAGAAACAAGTGAACTTATTTCTAATATGCTAAGAAAAGAAAGAATACCACATGAAGTATTAAATGCTAAAAACCATGCAAGAGAAGCTGAAATAATAGCTAAAGCAGGTGAAAAAGGTTCAGTTACTATAGCTACTAATATGGCAGGTCGTGGTACCGATATCAAATTAGGTGAAGGTGTAAAAGAACTTGGTGGTTTATGCGTAATTGGTACTGAAAGACATGAATCAAGACGTATAGATAATCAGCTTAGAGGTCGTTCAGGAAGACAAGGAGATCCAGGTTATTCACAATTCTTTGTTTCTTTTGAAGATGATTTAATGGTAAGATTTGGTACAGATAGATTTAAAGATTTACTTCAAGCTGCAGGACTTGGTACAACTATAAACATGAGAAGTAAAACAATGACTAGAAATGTTGAATCTGCTCAAAAGAAAGTTGAAGGAAATAACTTTGATATAAGAAAAAGTTTATTACAATATGATGATGTAATGGGTAAACAAAGAGAAATCATGTATGCTAGAAGAAATGAAGTATTAGATAATGAATCAATACATGAAACTATTATTAATTTGATAAAAGATCATGTTTATAACTTAGTAATGTCTCATTTGATTGAGCAAAAAGAATTACTTGAATTTGATTGCTCTGAAATATGTGAATATGTTAATGAAAATTTACTTAGAAAAGGACATATTAATGTATCTGAAATAATTAATAAAAATCATGATGAAGTAATAGAAATACTTCAAAACAGAATTATAGAAGAATATGAAAATAAAATAAGTGAATTACCTATAGAAATAGTTAATGATTTTGAAAAGGTAATCGCACTTAGAGTAATAGATACTAACTGGATGGATCATATAAATACAATGGATCATTTAAAAGAAGGTATAGGTCTTAGAAGTTATGCACAAGAAAATCCACTTGTAGCATATACTAATGAAGGATTTGCTTTATTTGATGATATGCTTGAAAAAATAAAACAAGAAACCACACAATATCTTTTAAAGGCAGAAATAACTCAAAACTTAGAAAGAAAAGAAGTAGTAAAACCAACAGGAACAAATGATAGTAAAGATAAAGTTAAAAAACAAAGAAAAGTAGAAAAAGTTGGTAGAAATGATCCATGTCCATGTGGAAGTGGTAAAAAATATAAACAATGTCATGGTAAGTAAAAAAAGCCTTGTAAAATAAGGCTTTTTTCAATGCCAAAAATTAATTACTAATTTTAGATACGCGTTAGATACGCTTTTTTTGTAAATTAGAAACTTATTCAATCGCAAAATAGTAATATTGCGAACTCTATGTTAGTGATAAAAAGTATAAAATTGTGGTATAATGATATAGAAATGAGTGTGATATAGTGAAAAAATTATTTGGTGAAATTGATTTAACATGGAAAAAGTTAATTATATTTGCAATAATTACAGCAATATATACAGCAACTATGGCTATACTACCAATTACTGCTGATACATCATTTAGAGATATAGCTGCTACATTTGAATGGTGGATATTATTTGGTGTAATTATTATTAGTAATAGTAAATCACCAAAAGACTCAGCATTAAAATGTTTTGTATTCTTTTTAATTAGTCAACCATTAATTTATTTATTACAAGTTCCATTTAGTTGGCAAGGATGGCACTTATTTTCATTTTATAAATATTGGTTTATATGGACTATTGCATGTTTACCAATGGGATATATTGGATATTACATAAAAAAAGACAATATATTAAGTGTAATTATTTTACTTCCAATTCTAATATTATTGTCTATTATAGGTATAGGATTTTTCAGTAGTACAATAGAAAATTTTCCACATCATCTATTATCTGGGATATTCTGTTTTACAGCAATAATACTAATTATACTTGGAGTATTAAATAAGAAAAAAAATAAAATAATATCATTTGCTATAATTATTTTGTTTACAATTGGATATGTATTAATTAGTAATGGAATATTATTTGGTACATATAAACAATACGAGGTGTATGAAGATTTAAAAGAATACAATATTACATTAAGTGATGAATACTATGTTTCTGGATTTTTTAGTACAGAACAGGGATCTGTTGAAATTATAGAAAAAGATGGAAAGTATGTGTTAAAGATAACTGGAATAAAAAATATAACTTATAAATTTGGTATCGCAAGTGAAGATGATAAACAATTAAGGTTTGAATATCATTTTGATGATGATAGAAAATTAGTTTTAGAACAAGTTAATGAATATAATTAAGTATAATTTTATTCCTAAAGTTAATTTAGAATGAAATATCGGAAGATTAAGATATTAGGAACGAAAGTTCCTTTTATTTGTGGTATAATGTTTTGTAGGAGTTGATAGTATGGTAAAGTGGATAAAGCTTTTTAGTAATCAGTATTTAGGTTTTTGGTCATTAGGTTTGGTATTATTTGCAATTCAAGAAATACCATATATGATAATGCCATTATTTAAATTAAAAACTAATCCTATTATGAATATGACTGAAACATCTCCATACTTAGATATTTTAGAAAAAGTATTAGGATCTTTATGTATAGCATTAATGGTATTTATTGTTAATAAAAATACATCGTTTTTTGAAATTGGAACTGGAATTCAAAAAATTGCATTTATTTCTATGATAGTGGTTTTATTACTAAACTTTATTGGTTGGGGATTATATTTTAAAGGATATCAATCAATCGGTATTATGATGTTCTTTATAGTTTTTTTACCACCACTATATTACATATTTATAGGAGTTTGGAGACAAAACTGGATATTGGTATATACTGGGATAGCATTTTTATTTGTTCATACTATTCATGTATATAAAAATCTTACATTATAAGTTCGCACTATTAAGATATTATGATTAATACAAATTATTAAATTCGCACATTTTATAAAACAGAAAACTATGCTATACTTATATTAGTGAACGAATGTGGTCAATGTCCACAAATAGTTCACAGTAGATAAATACTATAAGTACAGATAATACTATAAATACAATAAATAACATAAATATAGGAATGTTCAGTTCATGTGGCAGTGGACGCAAGTATAAAATGTGTCACGGCAAATAAGCCTGCAAACCCGCATAAATAAAGGGATTGCAGGCTTTTTCTTGATTGCAATTTTTAGGTAATTTCATCTCAAAAAAGGCGATTAGATAAGTTTTTTTGCTAATTTCGAGGTTTATTTATGAATTATACAAAGTAACTTTAAATACTAAAAAATGATTAGGAATCATGGTATAATAGTATTAGTAATTTTGGAGGAGTTGAAAAAATGAATGAGTATATTAATTTAGATTTAAATAATATAGATGAAGAACATATTTGTTGTGCGATTGGAGATCCAAAACATCAAGATGGTGTTGATAAGAAGAAAGAATGGATTAAAAGCAAATTAAAAGATGGACATGTATTTAGAAAACTAAATGCAAGAGGCAAAATCTTTATTGAATATGAACCAATAGAAACAGCTTGGGTTCCTATTAACGGTAAAAATTATATGCATATTTATTGCCTATGGGTAGCAGGTAGTTTTAAAGGAAAAGGTATTGGTAAAGAATTATTAGAATATGCTATTGAAGATGCAAAAAACAAAAAAATGAGTGGTGTTTGTACTTTGGTATCACAAAAAAAGAAACCATTTATTGGAGATAAGAAGTTCTTTGAACACTACGGGTTTAAGGTTGTAGATACGATTAACGATTATGAATTAATGGCTCTACAATTTGAGACATCCGAAACACCTAAGTTTAGTGATACAGCACGTAAAATGGAAATCGATAGTCAAGATTTTACTATTTATTATTCTAATGAATGTCCTTATGTAGAATATGAAGTAAAAGAATTGTCTGATTATGCAAAAGATAAAGGAATCAAGTTAAGTTTTATTAAAATAGATTCATTAGAGAAAGCAAAAAATGCACCATGTGTATTTAATAATTGGGCTAACTTTTATAAAGGAAAATTTGTTTCAAACACAATATTAAATGCAAATGCATTTGAAAAAATATTAAAATAAATAGGAGTAATAAGATGGCTACTACAAAAGATTATAAAGATTTTGTTTTAGAACAATTAAACTTATTGGATAATATAACTTGTAAGTCTATGATGGGAGAATATTTACTTTATTATAATGGAGTATTATTTGGTGGTATTTATGATGATAGATTACTTGTAAAAATAGTAGAGAATAATAAAAAATATAATATGCAAGAATCAATCCCATATGATGGAGCTAAGCCAATGTATCTTGTAGATGATGTGGATAATCAAGAAATATTAAAAGATATAATATTAGATACTTACGAAGATTTAAAAAAATAGAATGATTAGAAAATTAAGATATTAATATGTGTTAAATAAATTCTTTTAGATAAACTTTTAGGTAAGTTAAACTACGATGTCAAAAAATTAGACATAACTTTTTTGCAATTTAGGAGTAAGTTATTATAATATTCGAGTAAGAAAGCCCAATTTTCAAACAAAAAATTACTCAGTTGTTTTAATTCTTCGCTATGTGGCAATGGTAAAAAATATAAAAATTGTTGTGGAAGATAATAAAAAGATTTAGAATATTCTAAATCTTTTTTATAATTATTTATTCTTCTAATTTAACACATGTCATTGAATTATAATCATTAGGATCTTTCATATAACTATATCCATTTGGACAACTAATTTTTAAGCCGGGATCACGCTGTTCACTTCTTTCACATTTATTATCAATTAGTGTATATGCACTAGAAGGGCACACATAAGTATAATTAGCATTTATATAAGTATCACCAATCTTACATTTATCATTTTCTAAAGTTCCTTCATTACAATAATATTTTTTATCTGCATCAACCGTAGCTTTTACATTACATTTATCACCATATTTAGCCGGTTTACCATCAGGGCAAGAATATTCATATATTGGATCTGTAGTTACAAGTCTTTTTTTACTAGTAGTACTAGTAGTATTATTTGTTGTAGAATTATTTTTCTTACTAGTAGTATTAGTAGTTGTATTAGTATTAGAATTATTATTGATATTACTTTCTTCTATGTTTTTATTTGAAATATCAGTATTATCAGAAGATTTCTTTTTCACCTTATTTTCAGTCTTTTTTAATTTATCATCACCGTAAGAGTTATTAGCATTTTTAGCATAATCAATTCCTTTTATAATTAGAAAAATAGAACTTAAAACTATTATAATTATAATTACTACTTTAATAATATTTTTTATCTTTTTCATCAAATCATCTACCTTTTTTTAATTATATCATAAATGGTAATAAAATACATTTCTTTTTTCGACAAAATATGCTATACTTAATTAAGGTGATAATATGAGAGAAGATATTATTAATTTAAAAGAGAAAGTAAATAATATTTGGAGGTTACTTTGATGTAGATACAAAAAAAGAATCTATAAAAAGTAAACAGAATAAATTACAAAAACTATATGATAAAGGTGATTATAGCAGTGATGAATCTATTAATTTATCAAAAGATATAACAAATGATTTAAAAATAATAGAGGAAATAGAAAATATAAATAATTCACTTGATACATATTTAGAAATAATAAATAGCAATGATGAAGAATTAATAAGTGAAATAACAAATGAAATAAAAACACTTACAGATAAGATTAATTCTTTAGAACTTCAAACAAAATTGAATGGTAAAAATGATAAGAAAAATGCCATATTTGAAATACATTCTGGCGCAGGTGGTACAGAAGCTTGTGATTGGGCAGATATGCTTTATAGAATGTATACAAGATATTTTGAAAAAAAAGGATTTAAATATCAAATATTAGATAGTTTGCCAGGTGAAGAAGCAGGCATAAAAAAAGTAATAATGTTAGTTGAAGGAACAAATGCTTATGGATATCTTAAATGTGAAAATGGCGTTCATAGGCTTGTTAGATTATCACCATTTGATTCAAATAATAGAAGACATACATCATTCGCATCAGTTAGTGTAACACCAGAAGTTGATGATGAAATAAATATAGAAATAAAAGAATCAGATATAAGAGTAGATGTATTTAGATCATCAGGCGCAGGAGGACAAGGAGTAAATACAACAGACTCTGCAGTAAGAATTACATATCTTCCAACAGGTACTATAGTAACTTGTCAAAATGAAAGAAGT
>JAFUBW010000020.1 GCA_017459965.1 Bacilli bacterium | reverse complement strand
TTAAGGAAGAAAAATTATATTAGAGTTGAAAGCGAACCTAATATTAGAAGAATATATTTAGCGAATATCTTCTAGGGTTAATAGCAAGATACTGCTAATCAGTATAGCGAGTATCTTCTAATATAATAAATAAGATAATAAATAATATTAATAAATAATATAAATTTAAATTTATTTAAATAATTTAAATCTTTAAAAAAAATTAAAATGAAAGGAATGATAAAAATGAAATATGATTTAAATGAAATAATTATATCTGGAACTATTAATAGCATTACAGATAATAAAAATGATTATATTAAGTTTGGTTTGACCACTCTTAAATATGATGAAAGAAAAGTTTTTGCTAGTTTTAATATTAATCGAAATCTTTATGACATATATAAAGATTTTTTTGTTAAAGGAACAAAAGTATTTATAAAAGGTTATCTTAACTCTTATATTACCAATAATAAAATCCAAAGTTTTATAACTGTGACTGATATAGCAAATAATCAAGATGAAATTATGACTGGTAGAAAAGGTCCTCATATAAGACTTGATCCAGACGGAGTTGAAGTTTGGGACGGAAAACGATGTGAAGCAATACCACCTACTGAAGAAGAACTTAAAGAAATGGAAGAATTATTAAAAGAGTATCAATAGAAAGGTGTGATAATTTATGAAGAATAGTAATTTTTATAAACTATTACACATAGAATTCATTGTGGAGGAATAATCATGTATGACACATTAGAATTTTATGATAGTAATGGTTGTGATTTAAAAGAAGTTTTAAAAAGCTGTATATATAAATACTATATGGCTAATAAAAATTCATTAAAAGTATTTAAAACGGACGAAAAAAATAGTATAATTGATTCAACTAATAAAGTGAATGTGTTGTCTACTGAAAGGAGTTAAAAGTGTATAATAGATATGCAATAGACAATACGATTTTTAATATAGCCATTTATATAAGACTATCTCGTGAAGATGGTGACGATATGGAATCAGAAAGTGTCACTAATCAAAGAAGTCTATTAACTGGTTATTTAAAAGCACAGAATTTAGTTGCAGTTGATATTTATGTTGATGATGGTTATACAGGAACAAATTTTGAGCGTCCAGAGTTTAAAAGAATGTTAAATGACATTGAAAATGGAAAAATAAATATGGTTATAACAAAAGATTTATCAAGATTAGGTCGTGACCATGTTATGACAGGTTTCTATGTTGAAACATTTTTCCCACAAAATGATGTCAGATATATTGCCGTAAATGACGATATAGATACTTTTTATGAAACTAGTGGCTCAGACATGATGCCATTTAAATTAAGTATGAATGATATGTATGCAAAAGATATTTCTAAAAAAGTTCGTTCAAACTTACTTCAAATGAAAAAAGATGGTAAATTTTGTGGTAGTGCTCCATCTTATGGTTATATGAGAGATCCCGAAGATAAGCACAAATTAGTGCCAGATCCAGAAACTGCTCCTGTAGTAAAGAAGATATTTGATTTATATGTTGCTGGTTATGGTAGTTCACAAATTGCTGAAATCTTAACAAGAGAAGAATTGCCAACACCTATTATGTATAAATACTCTGGTGCTAAATTAAATAACTTTGACCATCCTGAAATATGGAAACACACATCAGTTAGTAATATCATCAAAAACAGAGTTTATGTTGGAGATTTAATCCAACACAGAGTTCAAAAAGTAAATTATAAGATTAAGAAGATGAAAAATGTTCCAGAAAGTGAATGGTGCATTAAAGAAAATGCACATGAACCACTTGTTGATAGAAAAACATTTGAAATAGCACAATCTATTAAAGATTCTTCAAATAATTATAATCCTGAACGAAGAAATGTTGATTATGTCCTATCTGATTTAGTTTATTGTAAAGACTGTGGTGCTAGAATGAGTATTAGTTATGATAAAAAAAGAGATAGAGTTACAATGAATTGTAATAACTATCGTAAGTTTAGTAAGTATGATATATGTTTTTCCCATTATATTAACTATACTAAATTAGAAAATACTGTCTATAATAAGTTAAGCACTATGGCTAATCAATATATTAATGATAAAGATGAATTTGAAAATATCATCAAAAATCAATATGTTGATCCTAAACAAGATAAACTTAAAAAGATTGATGAACTTAATTTAAAGATAGCTGAATTAAAAAGAAAACAAGACTCTTTATATGATGATAAGTTTAATAATATTATAAGTGTAGAAACTTATCAAAGATTATTTAAAACTACTGAAGAAGATATTAAAACTGCAAACGAAAAATTAGAAAAATTAAAAGAAGAAATTTCTAGTATAAAT
>JAFUBW010000019.1 GCA_017459965.1 Bacilli bacterium | reverse complement strand
ATGAAACTTGCTAACATAAATCAAGTGTTTTTTGATAAAAAATTAAATTTATTAAAAATATGTAAAAAAGGGCAAAATTCCCCCTTACCCCCAAAATAATTATTTAATAATTATGTATTTTCTAGATTCTTATATACTTCCATTACACGTGCATAATAAATTCTTAAAAATTTATTTAATCCAGCAATTTTTGCAGTAATAGATCCTTTACCTTCATCTTCTTTTTTCACAATAAATAAGTATACAGCATTGTCTCTTGTTGGTTTAACAGTTTTTAAAGACTTCATAGCTTCATAACCAACTTTTCTCAAATGCTTATTTCCACGTTTAGTTATTCTTCTATTTGTGGCTACAAATTGTCCTGATTGAAAAGGTGGTACATCTATACCAGCATAAGCTATTAAACAGTTAGAATTCTTAAATCTTCTTACATCACCAATTTCAGCAATTAGTCTAGCTCTAATTTTATTTCCAACACCACTCATATTACTTACCGTTTCAAATTCAGGTAGTTGCCTTGCAAGTTCATCCATTTTTGCTATAATGTTATTAGTTATTTCTTCTAAATTTTGAAGAAGTAACACGCAATTTGATACAGCAAGTTGCGTTGATTTATTACAAGGACTAGATGGAATACATTCATTTGCTAGAGAATACATTTCTTCGGCAACTCTCATTCCAATTCTATGTCCTGTTTTTTTTGAAATTTTTTCAACATCTTTAATAAAAGAAGATTTTGATTTAGATAAAACTAAGCTTGGATGATAATATTTTTTATAAATATCTAACATTAACATATAAAGACTATCGCCATTAAATATCTTTTTTAACCCTGGAAAAGTAACTTCAATTAAACCACTTAAATGAATTTTCTTCATTACTTTCAATGACATTTGTTCATCATATTGTCTTGATAAAAATCTTAATTCAGAATAGATTTCATCAGATGGTGTATATCTTATTAATTTATGCCATCTTTCACTACCATAACAAGCAATTTTTAAAGCATCTTTCTTATCTGTTTTTACTTTTCTAATGTTAATATCACAATATTTTTTGATTGTTAATGGATTTTCCACAGTAACAAAATAACCATTATCTATAATTATTTTAAGTAAAGACTTACAATAATTACCTGTTGATTCCATGACAAATTTCACATTGTCCTTTGGAATATCTTTGATTTTTTCTAAGACCAAATTAAAGCCTGATTTAGTATGTTCTATTTCAAAAGGCTCACTAATTACTTCACCATCAGTAGAAATAATAGCAATTGTACTTTTACCCATTGAAATATCAATACCAACTGAATAAAACATAATTCTACCTCCTAATTAATTTTTGATTGGGACCAACTCTTTCACATATCTTCATCTTGGTTAGTTACACGAAAGTACATAATTGTATTTCAACTTGCTTAATCGAATGTATTATGGGAAGGCTGGATAACACTTTCATTTGCGAGGGAAAACCTCAAAGTGGCGAACGTTATCCAATCACTTCCATAATAACAAAAAGAGTGTAATTTTCAATCCTGATCAATGGATTTACTAATTACACTTATATGGTACCAAAGT
>JAFUBW010000005.1 GCA_017459965.1 Bacilli bacterium | reverse complement strand
CATACCTTATTTGGATTTGCTTTTATCCAATTGTTATATTCTTCTATATATGTCAACTTAAATCATCCTGGTCAAAAGGATCATAAGCACCCTCTGGAGTATCCTTAGGTAATAAATCATTTATTTGTTTTATTGTAGATTGATAATTTTTTATCATAGCATTATATTGAGTAAGTGCTGGATTGGCTCTATCAATACTGTACTTACCCTGAGACATCTCCGTAACTACACCTTTATTCATTTCTCTCTTTAATTTTGTTAAAGTTGTTTTCATGAATTCTGCTTCTTTGATTAAAGCTAATCCTAACATACCTTTTTCATTATCCATCTCATTAAACAATTCTTTCAACGATTTAAAATTAACTGCTTTGATTTTTACCATATTATCACCTACTTTCTCAAAAGATGGGGGGTATATGCGCGATTATGCACATTTTTCGGACCCTCATGCCTCGGTTTCTCATTAGCACAGAAAAACAGAGGATAGCCCCCCTGTTATTCTTTTTTTATTAAGTTACCATTATCGTCAAACATAAAGTCTTTTCTAACAGCGACATCTTGATGATGCTCTTGTTCATGACATTCTTTGCAAACACCTTCAAGATTGTTTTCATTTAATGCTATGTTCATATCATATACGTTTGTGTTATCTAAATATATCTTGTGATGTACTATTCCTATTCTTCTTTTTTCTTTTGGTAGCCATTCACTTATACCATCGACATAAACTGGTTTATGACATCTTGAACATAATAAATTTTGTTTTAACCATACATTCTTTCTTACTGTCTTCCATGCTTTAGAATTATAAAAATCTTTTCTTATTCCATAACTCATTTTCTTTTTTCTACATTCTTTTTAGGTTTAGTAGCTTTTTCTACTGTCTTAGTTTCTTTTTGTACTAATTCAACAAATGCACATTTATGTTTATTATTTCCTAATAATACATCTAATCTTTCTTTATCTACTTCCCATTCATAACCTATTTCTGGTATCTTATTTAATTCGTTATCTCTTATATTTTTTAATTTATATATTTCTAATGCTCTTACTAAATATTTCATTTTATTTCCTCCTAACCAAAATATTTATCTATATCTTCCTGTGTTGCTGTTTGTGTTGTATCTTTGCTTTCTACTGACGAAATTAAAGTGTTCATTAAACTAACAAAACTCATTTCTTTCATATCATCTAGCGATATATTTAATCTTTTTGATAATGAAACAATGTCGTATTCATCTACTGGTTCATTACTATTGCTAGTTTTGAGGGACTTGTATTCGCCTTGATAAGGGAGATGTGGCAACTTCCACCACCTCATTTATCCAACCCATATCATCATATATTACATCAATTGATTTTAAAAAGTCTTCAAAACTTGTTACTTGTGTTTTATCGGCTTCTTCAATCATTACAAATGCAATTCTTAATAATATATATGTCAAATCATCAGACATGTCTATTTGTTCTTCTTGTGATTTACCAGCTATTTTTACTATGCTCTGTAAATCATTTAAAAATTTTCTCCCAGTATCATTCTTATATTTAAACTGAGTATATGCACTGGATTTGATTGTGTATTCTTTTCCTCCTATTGTGATTATCTTCCTCATGCTTATTCTCCTTTCTTCCTCTTATTTCCAAAATGTATTATTAGTATTGTTGCACAAATTATTATTGTCTTTAGTACTGAATTGCTCATTCTTACCACCTTCTTTTTTGCCTTCTGATTTTTCTAGTTCTTTATTACATTTACTGTTTCTAGGACATTTCTTGCAACTCTGATTATATTTGAAACATAGATCTAATATATTTTTCTCCTTCATAATTTCACCTACAAAAAAAGAACATATTTCTATGTTCCAAAATAAATACAGGATTTGAACCCATACCACTAGGGTATTTAACCTGATTAATAACTTGTATTAACCATTATAGTAAATATACCTAGTATGCTATCCATTACACCAATTTATTTATTGTAGTCCCTAAACCTCACATAGACCACATGTCTCGCACCAATGTAGAAAAAGGTAATATTAGGAGTTTTTATGAATATATTTTGTTCTAATTGCGAGATTTCCGTACTCTTATAAGTACTGTACCAACAATATATACTATTTTTAGTTGAACTAAAGACTTCAAACTATATTATCAGTACAGCACCTACAAAGTGCTATATTCCCATTTATAACCATAGGCATATTTGTATTTACCACGACAACAACAAGAAATATTATCTTTTTTATAGTTAGTATTGTGTGTTAGTTCCCATATATTGTCCCAAACTTTAATAATATTACCTTGTTTATCTTTTTGTATTATTTTATACTTAGATTGATTTTTGCTAACTTTTTTGTTTCTTTCACCATAATTCATATTATATACATTTGTACACCACTCTAGATTTGTATATATATTGTTATGTTTATTTTCATCTTTATGATTTACAAAATTGTATTTGTTAGGATTGTCCACAAATGCTTTTGCTACTAATCTATGAATTGTAATTGTTCTTTGAATACCATTTTTTGATAATCCAACTTTTAAATATTCGCCTTCTATTGGTTTTAATATTTTTCTATTAGATTTTACTCTACCTATATTACTAATCCAGTATAATCCTTCGTATTCTTCTATTTCTTTCCAAATTTCTTTCATACTTACATCTCCAATCTATAAGTAGAGAGTTGATTGGAGCAACTCTCATCCAGTACCTATTATAAGTACCATTACGACTAAAATTTTATAATATTTTTATTTTAATCATAATGCTACCTATAAGATAGTATGAAAGGTCTCCTAAAGCAGCAAGAGACAGTATCAACTTAATGATACTACACCAACGATATAAAGGCTGCCTCCTCATCGTCTTAGTTTTTTTAATGCAAGTTATGCATCTTCCGAGACTTTCTAAACCATAACTTAATATGTAAAAACTCGGTGGCTTTTATATATCATCAGTGTACTAGCATCAAGCTAGTACCAAACATAAGAATAAAAAAGGGGTATGAGAGTGAGTGTGCTTCTCTAATTCTCTCATGATACCATTTTATACTACCTACTTTCCCATTTTTTCCCAATATTTAATTTTTTTTCAAATTTTTCTATTATTCTATATATTGAACTTTTACTTATTCCATTATGCTTAGCTGATATTTTTGCATTACTCCATTTCTTTAATTTTTTTTCAATATATATTTGTTTTTCATAATCATTTGAATTTCTAAAAACATTATATTTTCTATCTGCTAATTTTGATAGGTTGTCCAATTTTTTTGTTGCATCGTCTAAATCCATACTCATCTGTGATAATTTTAATAATGTATCTTCTCTTGAATTGCCACTTCCACCTGTTGTTCTTTCTTTTGAATAATCTGTTGCTTTTAATCCTGCTCTTATTTCTAATCTTTCTTTTTCATCACTGAAGTATTGTATATCCGATTTTGTGTTTTCTATTTCTTCTATTAATTCAAATAATTCCATTACAACCTCCACTTATTCTCAAATTTAAATTAATCTCTTATCATTATTTCTTCAATTGGTGAACTTTTGCATTGATTCAAATGATATAATCCAATTCTTTCGCTATAATATAATTGTACTTTTTGACCAACCAGTTCCTTTGCTTTTTTAGCTATCGTTTCATCTTCAATACAGTATTCATCCTCGTTATTTTCTGTTGTTTTTATATACAATTTAGTTGTCCCCCAAAACGTCTTATCTACTGCTGTTATAGTTCCAATTGTTGTACCACTAGCTCTGTCAAGTGCAATAAATGGGCATAATATTAAATAATCTATTAGAATTACACTTAAACCTAATCCAAAGAGTGATAAGAATCCCATTTCAATATCTTCTATAAATCCAAGAATTGTTAATACTATCCACGCAATTATTAATATAATTGCTATTATTAAACATGCTATCATCTTAATTCCTTCTTTCTTTATTTTTTCTTTGTTAATCTTTTTTCTCCCTCAATAGTTTGTCTTTCTTGTTGTAGTTTTTTTATTTCTTTTTTAGTATTCTTTATTAGCTGTGCTTTTAAGAATATCAATGTGTTTATTTCTTTAACTCTATCTTTACTCATACTTATTCTCCTTTGACTCCTACTACACTTATAACTCCAGTTCCTTCAGTAGTTGCTAAATTCTGATTGATTATATATTTTTGTACTTTTAATAGATCAAGTGCATTAACTTGTCCATCTCCATTAACATCATATGGATTCTTTTTATTTTGATTTATTATGTCTATTCCAACAATAACGAACATAGTTGTTAGTACTACTGCACATATAGTACATATTGTTATTATTATATTTTCAAAATTCTTTATCATTTATTCCCCTCCAATAAATTAAACATCTCAACAGCCTCATCTGGCATTGATTTATTTTTTGCAAGTGTTTTTAAATAGTAGTCTGTTGTTTTATCTTTAATTTTTAATAATTCTAAATTTACTTTATACATATATTCTTCGAACTCGTTTCCAAGTTCTTCTTTTAATTCTTTAAATGATTTGTAATTATTCATTATTACTGCTCTCCTTTAATTTTTTTAGTTTATAATATTCTTTAAATTCTTTATTCATATATTTAATCACTAAATCTAAGTTTTCTTTTATATATTTTTTACTTCCATTATCTCTTATGTGTTCTAATCTTCGTATAAATTCATATATAAATGCATATAAATTATGATTTTCATTATCTAATAGTTCTATTTTTTTATCTTGCAAATCTAAATAACTTTCTAAATTAAACAATGGATCGTTTGCTAGTTCTCTCCATTTCATTTTATTCATTATTATCACTTCCTTTTAATATACTTTTTATTATTCCACCATTTACAAACAATGTATGTTCATCAATATATTCTATTGCTTTCTTATATCTTGATTTATAACATTTATTTTGTCTAACTAATTCTTGATTTAACATATTTACTAATTCTTCTGGTGTTAGTTTATTTTCTAATCTATTTTTTAAATCTTCACTTTCTTTCTTTAATTCTACATATTCGTCCATTCTGCATTTATAGAATTGTCTGTCTTTTTCAATTATGTCATTGGCTTTTTCTAGGTCATGTTGTAATTGTTTTCTTAAATTATACTCGTAGGTATATTGTTCTTGGTAATCATCTTGTAATTTATTATAATTTTGTTGTAGGTTTGTTATGTAATCTAATAATAATTGTGCTTCTTCATAATCAATTAATTTACCTTGCTCAAACCCAAACTTATTTTTATCAATTCTTTTAAGATAATCTAATATTTCTTTTATTTCTTCTATCATTTTCTTGTCATCTCCTTAACAAGAACCATATTTAAATGACACAAAACAATCATAATTTTCATCATAGAAAAAGCCTAATTCATCTAATTTTTTTATATCTTCTTCTGTCATAATTTCTTTTCTACAGCAAACTCCAAATTCATCATGCTCAGCCCATGTTGGATATTTTTCGTCTCCTATATATTTTTCAAATATTTTTAATGCTTCAATTAAATCTTTCATTTATTTCATCTCCTTTTTAAATTATCCAACCAATAATTATATTGATTTTAAATAAACATAAATAAATGTATCTTTCATAAGATTTTCCTACTACTTTGTCATATGTATGATTATAAAATTCACACATTCTTTGGCTAAAAAATAATCCAAATTGTAAATCGCCTTTGCTTAATTTATCAATTTTTATTCTAAATTTTGGCTTTACATAATCATTTATGTCCATTTTAATTCTCCTTTTTTAATTCTTGGATTTTGTCTAACAATTCTGTATATGTTAAATCATTTTCAAATACAACTGTTTTTCCTATATATTGATTTGCTTTTGCCCATTCTTCCAACTCATCTAATACATCTTTCTTTGGTTTACCCCATGCTTTTTCTATTGCTTCAAAATTAACGTTCATTTGGTTCTCCTGCTATTCTAACAATTACCTCATAATCATCTTGAAAAAATAGAAAGTCATTATAAGGTAGTTGAGCCTCAAAAGTAATATTATCTTCATCGGTATAATTAGGAAATATAAATTCTATTTCGTTTTGATTATAAATTAAATCTTCTATTGTTATTTCTTTACTTTCACAGTTATTTTTTTTATCTTTTAATCTAATAAACACTTTGCTATTCATAATTAAATTTCACCTAACTTTCTAATATTCACCTTTATGAATGATTATTTCAGGTATAATTATAGTTTCAGTTGTATATCTCATATTGTCATCACCATACATAAAATCTTTATGTTTTATAATTGGTATTTGTATTTTTCTTTCACTAACTTCTTGTGTTCCGAACTCTTCTAGTATTTTTTGCACCCAATTAATCATTTTTTTATTTTCTTCTTTTAAATATTCATCAGATTTAATTTTGAATCGTAATTGTTCAATTATTTCTTTATATTTTAAATTTTCTAATTCTAGTCTCTTGTTTTTAGCATTTTTTCTTTTAGTTCTTAATTTCATAATCTAATTCACTTCACTTTCTAAATTATATTGCATTCTTTCAAATTGTTCGTGAGTTACTATTGATTTAATATGTTTTACATCGTGTAATATATCAGTTTCACTAAATCTGATTACTTTAAACTCTTCTGAATAATCAAATATATAATCGGTAAATGTATCTATTACTTTCTTGCCATTTACATAATCTCCAACTTCTATTAAATCTATTATGTTTGGGCTTTGTTTGGTTATTATTTTTTCATCCCAAAAATGTGTATCTATTTTATTTGTTGTTTCTTCTGTGAATGGATTTAACATTAAATATTCATCACTCATTTCTAAATCCTTTATATATATTTCTTTATCTAATACATATATTGTTTTTTCTTTATAAGGATTTTCTTGTAAATCTATTATCTTTGCTATTATTCCATCTACGGTTCTTACATAATCTCCTACTTTCATATTATCTTCCTTTCTTTAACTTTTCTTTTAATCTCTGAATAATCTTATTCTTTCTCTTTATTTCTAATTTTAATTTTGATATTTCTCTTTTAAGTTCCATTTCAGTCATTAATTCGTGTATTTCTTCTTTATTCATACAACTTGTCCTTTCTTACTTAATTTTAATATCTCATAATTTTCTGGATATCTGAATGAATTAAGAATTGTTCTGGCTGTAATTTTGCTTGGTATTTTTTTAGCTTCTTTAATATCGAATACACAATGTATCCAATCCTTCTCTATCTTTGATTTGTAAAACATCTTATTTTTTGTGTTTTTTATTACATACATAAACATACCTCTTTAATCCTTTTCGATTCTTTCAAGCCTATATTTTGCGTTTCTTTTATTATTTCTAGATAATGCACAATTAATTGAATCTCTTGAAGTATTGAAAAACTCTGCACATGTTTTTGCATTTTTAAATACTGCTATAGGTAGATCTGTTTCAATATCGTATGCTATGATTGGATGTTCATATTTGCTATCTGATTCTGAATCACTATTGAATATTGCATATAACAATCTATAATAATTTTCCATTTTAACCTCTCCCTACTGCTACTCTTTTTGATAACATAAATTTAAACTTTGTTTTCTCGTTTTTAAATACATAGTTATTACAATGTGAACATATTTTAATTGGCTCATATGATGGTAAGAATACACTGTGTCCACATTTACATTTAACATTTTGCCTAAACAATGCATCGTCTAATTTTCTGAAATAATTATCCCTTTTCATTCTTTTTCCTCCTATTTTATTCTTAATTTAACTTCTCCATATTTATCATTCATTTGTTTGATTTTTTGTTTTACTTTTTCTTCTGGTAAAATATCTGCATTTGATAATATTTTTAAGTAATTTTCGTTTTCATAATGTAATTTATCTATTTGATGTTTTTGTTCATTTATTTCTTCTTGCATAATTAACATTATTGAAAATGCAGATGATGCTATTAATAATATAAATATTACGATACCTTCCATTTTTTTCACTCTCCTTTGTTTTTAAGATAATCTATTATTTCGTTTATTTTAGTTTTTAATAATGCTTCACTTTTTGACCAACTATATGCAATTTCTCCTTCTTCATAAGCACATGCACCTAATTTTTCAGGTATTTTATTTTCTTCTTCTAGGATTTCTACATTATTTTCAGAATTAAAATTGTATATTAAATTAATTTCATTTAATTTTCCACCTAATGCTACTTTTCCATTTTTAGTTTTAGTAAAATAAAATCCAAATTCTTCATCATATTCATAAATTGTTCCTGTAACTTTTATTTTATTTGGTGCTTTACCATCCTTTATTAGCCCTAATAGTTCATAAACTGTTATTTTCATTTTTAATATCTTATCCTTTCTAATTTTTCTCTTTTCTCTCTATTAGATGTCATTGTATATATTGCTGTTGTATTAATATCGTTGTGTCCTAAAATATCTCTTAATTCGTCTAAATCAATTCCATTTTCTTTACATTTCTTTGCGAATAAATGTCGCCATGCATGAGGATGTATTTTGCTTGGATTTATTTTTGCCTTTTTAGCTATTTTCTTTAATCTTCGCCATATTGTTGAATTGTTAAGCATTTGTCCATCCTTAACCGGACTTTTGAATATATAACCGGACTTGATTTTGTTTTCTTTACAATAGGCTTTTAATTCTCTTTTCAATTCATTTGTTAGAATTAATGTTCTTTCTTTTCCTTTGTTGTACACTCTTTTAATGTAATTACTTTCTAAGCTTTCTACTGTATAGAACTTTAATTCATCTACTCTAGCTCCACAATGAGCAAATATTTTCATTATCAGATACATATCCATCATTCCCATTGACTTTGCCCATCTAAGCATTCTTTTATGTTCTTGTTCCCAGATAGGATCATCAATTGAAGATTTTTCTTGTTTCTTATATTTTTTTAAAATACACTCATCATGTCCTAGATATCTCATGAATTTATTAATAACAACAACATACTTATTTTTTGAACTTACTGAATAGCCTTTGTTATCTAAATAATCTTTAAAATCTAACATCAATTGTTTATTTAAAGAAAATTCTTCTGGTAAGAAGTCTATTAGTTTTTTTACATCGTTTCTATAATCGACAATAGTTCTTTTAGACTTTTCATCTAATCTTTCATCGTTTATAAAATCATTGGTTTTTTCTTTTATTTCTTCTTTAATCATATTAGCCTCCTTACCCTTTTTATTCTCTATATTCGTTGCAAGATAACCCCAACATTATATTGCACCTGTTAAATTGTTGTTTTAATTAATATTTATAAGGCTTAATTGCTTATTTTTTTATTCAGATACTTTTTAAGATTTTTGATACTTTTTTATAAGCCGTGTATTGCATTATATTGATATATTTTTTCTTCTTCTGACAAGTTTTTGTGTCTTACCATATATCTTTGAATTTCTTCCTCTTTATAGTTTTTTATGTCATTATAATTTCTTACATAAACATCATAATTATAGGTGTGATTACTTGAAATCCAGCATTTAACTATAACTCCAATATCTTCTCCATTTACCACAACTATATCTCCGAATGTATATTTCATTATTTTACCTCCTTCAATTTTTTCATTTAAAATTTTTTTATGTTTTGTAACCTATAAAAATTGGATAGGATTTGATTCACATTCAATCTCTGTTGTATTTAAATCATAACTATCAACTAATTCTAATAATCCATCTTCGTATATTAAAATTCCGTTGTGTAATTGAGTTGTTAAGTCTTTAACTAATTTCTCTTTAGCACTAAATGGTAGAGGTGCTTTACACTTAAATACGTAACCTTTTGATGCATTAGTAAAAAATATATGTGGTAAATCAATTTTTTTAGCCATTATTCCACCTCCTTGAACTTGTTAATCTTGTATTCTAATACATGTGTCATTCTTAGCATTTGATTAGCTCTATGCTTTATGTTATTTATTGTTTCTTGCATTTCTTCTTCAGTTTCACAAATATAAAATCCTCCACTTACTCCTGAAATACTTCCTACTATTTCAGTAAACTTCATATTTTCTCGTATGTTTTGAATAACTTGTCTCATAGACTTATCACTTTTAATTTCAAACATACTTCTTAGATCTTGATTTTTTATTAAGTTATCTTTGCCACGATTATGTGAACAAAGATATGCATATACTAATTCTTCAATCATAATAATTCCCCTTTCTAATTGATTGATATTTCCATTCCTGCTTTGCTCATGACATAATTTTCTATTCTTTTCATTTCTTCTAATTCAGATTGTGATTTATCTGCTTTTTTTTCCAAGTGGTTATATAATTTTTCAATCCATGGATCATATATTTTTTTAAAATCTTCTTCTGACATTTTTAATAATTTTTCTTCGTTAAAGACACTAAACATATCACTGTGAATTTTCATGTACTCTATTGAGTTATGACGTTCCATATGCTTCTGATATTCAGATAATAGTAATACTTTTTTACAATTGCCACATATTACTCTGTAATTGTTTTCTTTTCCTTTGTCAGATGATTTTGTTAAATATCTTGTTATAAAATGTGCCTTAGGTATTTGTGAACTTAATTCACCATTTAAATGATCTTCAAATTTTTTATATACATCTTCTTTATCGTAATCCTTTAATCTGTCATACCATTCTTCTAACACATATGGAGTTTGTAAAAATGATTGATAATTTGCTTTTATTCTTTCAAGAAATGTTATTACTTCTTGTTTAGTCATTCTTCATGAACTCTCTTTTTGTTTCTTCCCATTGTTGATTAGATGATGAATTTGGATATGGTTGTCCTTTTTTTAATTTTTCAAAAATTATTCCTTGATAGTTATTAGCAATACATTCCTCAATCAAATCAATAACTTTATCTGTTCCATGTTCTTCTACAGCTTTATCAATTATTTTTAACAAAGTATTTAATCCTATTTCTGTATATGGTTTATCTTTTCTTTGTTTTTTATAATTTATCCATTCTTCTATTTTAGATATTAATAAATCATTATTATTTATAAACTTAAAATTATAAATATAAAATTTAAAACTTAAAATACTTGTTTTGTTTTCTTGTAGTTCTGTTTCGGTTTCTTTTTGGTTTTCTTTTGGTTCTGTTTCGGTTTCTTTTTTTGTTCTTCTTTTTGAATTACTTTTTGATAAATTTAATTGATTCTTTAAAGTATTAAAAATAGCTTGATTATGACCTAATAATTTAGGCTCAATATCTTTAAACATATAATCATTAATTGCTACTAATAATGTTGCTTTATCCCTTAAAGGTAAAGTATCTATTAAATTAAAGTAATCAAAATACATAGTAAAACTATTGACACTATTCATACTTTCCCCTTTCTAATTTGACTATTGTTGTTTTTTGTGTTATAATCTAAGAGATTAATTTATTTAATCAATTGCACAAGTTGTAAGTTCGTGTTGCACCCCCAAATTAGTACAGCACGAATTTTTTTATACTCGATTTTCATAAATATCTCCCTTTGTGATATAATTACCTCAGAAAGTGAGGTGTTTGATTTAATGAATTTTGATGAGTTTGAAAAAGATTGCGTTAGTAAACTTAACGAAGAATTATTTCCTAAGATAACAGATGAATTTCGTAAACTTACAGAACAACCTGAATTTAATGGTCCAGTTAATAAAGAACTTTTAGCTAATTTAATTGGAACCACAATTTCTAAAATTTTAGAATATTCAAGTGTTATAACAATGAATCAGATACACGAATATCATCAATGGCTTTTGCAATATCTTGACCTACCAGCTTCAAAGGAGTAATTGTTACTTCTTTTTCATTTAATTTTTTTATAATCCAATCTATAAATTTTTCTTGTTTTTCTTTTGACATACTTTCTATTGCTTTTAATATATCTAATTCACACTTTGCATTTCCTGTGTTTTCAATATTTTCCATTTTAACCTCCTACATATGGTTCATACAGTAATTTACTGAATAACCTTTACCTGTACATGTTTGTATAAATTCTTTACTTTGCTTAGCATATAAAGATATACATACACATGCAATTGTTATAATAAATGCTGTTACAAAATATCCTAAAATTGTGTCTTTTTTTTGTGCTTTTTCATATCGTCTTACATATTCTTGATTTGATTTAATATGATTTTCTTTAATTAATTCTTGTAAACTTGTTTTCTTTTGCATACTTATCTTCTCCCTCTTATATTCCAAATTTCTTTTTAAACATTTTTGTTAGTGCTACTTTTGTTTTTCCTTCTGGAACAAAGTAGCCTTTATTTTTCATTTCAATTCTTAATTCATCAATATATTTTAAAGCTCTAGGATAACTTAATGATGGTATTATCTGTTGCATATCTAAAGCTGTAATATATTGTTGTTCTAAAATTTCTTTTGTTGTTTTCATTCAAACTCCCCTTTCAATGATTGGCTTTTTATTTATTTGTGTGATTAAACTCACGAATTATTTTAAAAAAAATAAGTTCATCTACTTGATAAAAATTTAAAATTTTTTCTAACATTCCTAATTTCATATCTGAAGCGTCTTTTTCATACTTGGATAAAGTATTGAAATGTATTGATAATTCATGGCTTACCTGTTCAAGCGATAAGTTTTTCTTTACTCTTAATGATTTTAATTCTTCACCAATTAATGTACCACTTATAAACATCTTATCCCTCCTATCTAAACACATTATACCGTGATTATAATCACTTGTCAATACTAAAATGTGATTTTTTTCACATTTTTTGTTGTTTTTTCACAAATATATGTTAAAATAATATTGTGGAGGGGATTTGATGGCTAGGTTTTTTAATAAAAATTTAAAATTCATACGGCAACAGAAAGGTATATCACAGCAAGAAATGGCTGACAAATTAAAATTAGATCGTTCTACTATATCTAGATGGGAAAATAATGATATGGATGCGACTGTTGAAAATGCTATTCAAGTTGCTGATATGTTTAATATATCAATTGCTGATCTTGTCGGAAAAGATTTAACAATCGGTAATAATACTCATTTCGATGAGCTAGAATTATTATTCGATAAGCATAAAGATATATTAACTGACGATGATAAAGAATACATAAAATTTATAATTGAAAAAAGAAAAAAAGAAATAGACAAAGAATTAGATAAAGACTAATAGGTATGCTTGTATAGGTACTTAATGAAAGGAATTTAAGTATGAATATATATAATATGCTAAATGGTGAAATATCTTTTAATGATTTATTAAACTATTACAACGCAAATATTACATATATAAATTTATCAAATGGAATAAATGGATTCGTTTTTCGTTATAAGAATATTTATAATATTTTTATAAATAATAAATTACCATATAAAAAAATTAAACAAACAATTCTACATGAATTAGCTCATATCGAATTACACCAATTAGATCAAATAGATAAAGATTTATTTGCCTTTCAGATACAAAAGTATGAGGATGAGGCAGATGCTTATTTAAAATTATTATTAAAAATGTCAGAAAATGATTAAAAATATGCTAGTACAGGTATTTTTAATATAGATGTTAGATTGGAGGTGTGCTATGAGTAATGATTTTATTATATGTCTTTTTGGTGGATGGTGTGGAATTCATTGTTTTGTAAAAAGAAATTGGAAAAAAGGCTTATTATATTTATTTACTTTCGGTTTATTTGGGATAGGATGGTTAGTAGATATAATAATCATTTATAATCATACTAAGAAGATTCAGATTAAAAATTCAAATAATTCTACTATCGACAATTTAAAAAAAGAAGACAACTTTATTAAAAAGATTGATTTTAATGTTGCAGGTGTTACATTTGATAATAGACAAAATATAATTAATAAAATTCTTCATGAGGCTCTAACTAATGGAGATATTAGTTACACATATAATGGGCTTACAAATAAGGAAATAATTGACGAAAATTGTAAAGTTCACGAATTTGAATATGTTAATATGCCTACTATCAGGCTTAAACCATCGAAATTTGAAGGAAAAGATGCTATTGAAGTATATATAAGTGATTTTGATGATATCGATGAATATATGATTGGATATGTGCCTAAAAAAGAAATAGATAATGTAATTGATTTCTTGCAAATATATAAAAATCATCCTGAATATAAAGTAAAAAAAGATGTTTGGCTTACTGGGGGTAAATATAAAGATGTTGTATATGATGATGAAAAAGAAAAAGATGTTATAGTAACTGGAGAAGATTACTATGGAATAAATGTTATTTTAAAATTATATGATAAATAAAAAAACTCCTACCCTGCCAGGTAGAAGTTAAAGTATGCAAAATTTTAATTCATGACGCCAATCATTGAAATTCTTTTTTTGCACGTTTTAATTATAACAAATTTAAATATTTAAATCAATAAGGGGGAATAAAAAAGTGGTAAGACAAGTAGATAAAAATAAACAGACTAAAGACGGGAGAAAATGGCAATTTATTACATACTACAAGAATTGTAATGGTGAAAGGAAGCAAAAATTCTCTCAACTCTATTTAACAAAAAAAGATGCTGAAGAAGCAGAAAGACTTTTTCTAATGAAACGAGATAATCCTTTACACAAAGAATTTACTTTAGTTTCTAATGACTATTTTGACAATCTTAAAACCAAGAGAAAGGAATCAACTTATTATTCATATAAGAAAGATTATGATAATCATATATTTGATTTTTTTAAATCTAAGTATATAGATGATATAAATATCAATGATATTAAGAATTGGAAGGACTATATAGAAAATAAAAAACTTTCTATTGGTTGTATGAATAAAATTTATAATGTTTTAAAATGTATATTTGATTATGCTATGAAAAATTATGGAATAACTTTAAATGCAGTTGCAATATGTGGACGATTTGAAAAAACTGATGATCAAGTTATAAAAGATTCTGAAAAAATAAGATATATAACTTATGAACAATTTAAACAATTTATATCTGTAGTTGATGATTCAATGTTTAATGTATTTTTTACTTTCTTATATTTTACAGGGATGAGAAAAGGAGAAGTTCAAGCTCTTACTTGGAATGATATTGACTTTGAAAACAATCAAATAATCGTAAATAAAACTCTTTCAATAAAAACTTCTGATTTATATAAAATAACTAATACTAAGAATAGTCAAAATAGAAAAATTAAAATGAGTACTTCATTGAGAAAAATATTATTTGATTATAAAAATGAAGTTTCTAAATATACTGATTTTAATGAAGATTGGTTTGTATTTGGTAATAGTAGATTTCTTCCCGAAACAACAATTGCTCGTAAAAAAAATATATATTTTAAAAAAGCCGAGTTAAAACCTATCACTATTCACGAATTTAGACATTCTCACGTTAGTTTATTGATAAATGAGTATATTAATACTAGCAAGACTAAAAACATGAAAATAGACACTGCAAAATTCTTTTTAATGATGTCAAATAGGATGGGACATACTGTCGAAGTCATGCAGCGAACTTATATGCATTTATTCCCTACTATTCAAGATGAAATAGTTGATTTATTGGATAATTTATAAAAAAGTATTAGATATTTATTAGATGAAAAAATAAAAACCTAGGAATTTCCTAGGTTAATTACTATATGGCGGAGTTGGAGGGAAATAAAAAATATGTTTTCGCCATTCAATTACCCCTTTATTTTCTGCAATTCATGCATTGTTATTATATCACATTTTAATACATTTTTAATTTTTTATTAGATATTTATTAGATTATTTTTTCAAAAAGTATTGACATTACCTAGGTTATGTGATATAATATATATAGAAAGTGAGGTGAGGAAATGACAATTTCAATGAAAGTTATCACAATTAAGATAACAAAAAAAGGAATATCAATAAAGTTCGAACTGGACATTCCTTTCACAGGCAAGAGTGGTAAATAAGCCACTCCCCTGTAAATAATATTATCATATTACAATGAAATTGTCAAATTTGTATGGAAAAATTCGATCAAACAAAATATATTATGGACTACAGAAAAAAACACAAAGCTCAATTTAATGTAGATCTTAATATTGAAGAAAAAGAAGAATTGGAATTATTACTTAAAGAACATGGACTAACAAAAGCCCAGTTTTTAAGGAACGCAATTAATAATTTAAAGCAACAAAAAAAGAACTAGCCGAAGCTAGTTTTTTTATTCTATAACAATTTCAAATTTAGTAGCAACTACACCTTTTATACCTGCATAACCATCTTGACCGTTAGTTGTTTCATTATCATATTGCCAATCATAATCATTAACTTTATATTTAGCCTTTTTGTAAGGTCTAATACTATCTGGAGTATAAAAATATACTTCTACTGTTGCGATAGGTTCACCATTACCGGCACATCCATTAATTAAATCGTTTATATTATATTGTGTTACCCACGGTAAAACTTTTCCTGTTATTGTAGTTATTCTATATTTTAAGTACCCAATATCTGTTCCCATTGCTAAATATCTTAAAGCATGGTTTTTGTATCCTACATAGTCATTATTGTTTTTTACTTCAGGCAACCAACCGTCCTCTTTTGTATATCCTTGTGCAAATACATTTATATTATTATCTTTTTGAGGTATTTTAGATTCATTAAGACGTTTTTCTATCATTTTAATAAATCTATCCCATCCCATATCTAATGTTCTATGAGGACAGTATTTATCCATATAGTCTTGATGTTTAGTAACTTTATCTATACTCCATCCATATCTTTTAAGGATATCTACTATTAATTCTACTGCGTTTTGTTCTGCTTTTATAAATCTTTCTCCACCTGATTTAGAATAACAAATTTCTATTGCGATACCTTCACGGTTTCCTTTCCCGTTTCCATCTCCAGCATGCCAACCGTTTCTGTTTTCGGGTAATCCCTGTACTGCTTCTATATCATCAACTGCGTAATGATAAGATACTTCACTATCACCGTGGATCATGTAATTAATTTCTGCGTCTGCACTTGCATCATTTGCTGTATTATGTACTACTATTCTTGTAGGCTTCATCTCATAAGGAGACTTCCAATCGTATAAACTTTCTGGAAGTAAATTTTTTCTTATCTTAATCATATTAATCCTCCTTCTTGTTTTCTTCTTCTGTTGTATTTATTTCTATTTTTGTTTCTGTCATATGTTTCATTTTTTCAACAAGTGGCATTAAAAAAGACGGCATAGCCACCCCTATATCAATTAAGTTTTCTAATATTGAAATTATTTCATTGCATACTAGCCATAGTGTTATAATACAAGCGAATATAGTAGGAAAATCAAATTGTAGTCCTAGATGTTCAATTCCATATGTTACCATTACATCAATCATGAATCCTACAATAATTAAAAGATACATACATATCTTTTTTGCTATACCTTTAAAACTTTTATATGATGATATTTTTTCATTTCTATTATTTGCTGCTATTAATCCAGTTATATAATCTACTATATTAGCTGTTAATAGCAATAATAAAGGTACTGTTAATAGTCCAAAAAGACTAAATAGTGCTCCAAAAATCCCTGTTAAAAATAATTTTATTTTATCCATTATATTTCCTTCTTTCTAATTATTACTTTCGTTATTATATGTAAAATAAAAATCTATATAGAAGGTGTTATTACTTCTATCACTTAGTGTTGTTATTGATATTAATCCAGTAGTTGGATTATAATATCCATAAACTCCAGTAGTTGGGCTATTATAAGGAATTGGTGATTGATTACCAGTAGGTGGATATATTTGACCTTTTATATCAATTAAATTACCACCTATTATTCCTGTATCAACTGTTTTAGAAGAATTGTTAGGAAGATAACCGCCATTCTTTCTTAAAACATATACATCTTTGTTGTCTACTTTATATCCACATTTTACAGGTGAACCATCAGTTGTAATATCTTCATGAGTTCTTTCTTTTACTGCATGAACACTAGGAACATCTTCAGTACTATCACTATCTAAACTATTTTCAATTGTAGGTATTATCTTTTTATATTCTGTATAATCAGTTGCAACTTCTCCTGGTTCAATTTGAAATGTGTCTTGATCTGATGAACTTGTCCTAATTGAAAATCTTACATATGCTACACCAATAGGAACTGTAATAGTATTGACTCCTGTTTGTTGTTGAAAAGAACTTATATAAGTCTTATCGCTAGAGTAATATTCTGAATATGTTTCATTACCTATATTTGTTAAACCTTGATATGTATATTTTTTCAACATTTTTACAGGTATATAATCACTTATGCAAAAATTAGAAGCTTCTCTTGTTGTTCCGTCTCCATTCAAACATACACCTTCTGTAATATTATTTTTATTAAATAAATTTTTACATTGTATATCTTCTACATATAAACTTCCTGCAGAAGCTAGTCCATTAAGTATATCTTTATTCTTTTGTATATCGATTGAATTTTGTTCTATACCTGCATCCATAATATTTAAGCTTGTTGGGTTTACTGGAGTAACACCAGCATATACTGCAGGGGTTACAGTATGTTGTGTACCATCTATTGTTACGTATCCATCAGATACTTTTGTTCCACTTTGCCAATTAACTCTGTTATATGCCATTATTTATCACTCTCCAATCTTTTAATTTTTTGTTGAAGTTGTTCGATTATTTTTTGTTGTTCTTGTATTGCTTTGCAACATACTGATGCTAAAGCATAAATATCTACACCGTCGTTGTTCTTTGATGTAACTTCCTTTGAATAGTTAAACTTGTCGCCAATTATGAAACCAATATGTTTTTTATCTGTGTCTTTATCTGTTTTCATGTTGTATTTATATATATCTATATTTTTGATAATATCTAAAGCATTATCTAATTTTTCAAAATTCTTTTTGTATTCTTCTTTTGATGTTTGGGTTAAATTGACGCATCTTATGCTTCCATCTTCAGCAAACATGCTTATTGTACTTCCAGAAGAATTTGTTGGTTTTAGAGATAGATTATTTGTTGCAGTTATTTGTAATGCTGAAAGATCTCTAACATAACCTCCAAACATTCCAAAAACTGCTATATCGTTAGATTCGTTTTCGTCTTTGATCGATATGCAACGTACTGGATCTTGTGAATTAATTATGTATTTGCATACTTGGGTAGGAGACAATCTTCCATTTACTATTTTTGAAATTCTTAACGAATCTTGACCATCAATCAAGTGATTGTTATTTAAATCGTATTTTTCATAATCTTCATCTGTTGCAATAATATTTCCTAATATTATTTGTTGTATTCTTGTTAAATCTTCCTGAGTATAATTAAATGTTTTTGAACTCATAGAATCAAACTTATCAGATTCTAAATTAAATCCACCTATTTCTCCTGAAGTAGCTCTTATTCTACCTTCTTCGCTCACACCGAAATTTTCACTTTCTATAGTCATATTATCTGCTGTAAGATTGAATTCTTTGCCTTTCATATTGATTTTGTCTGCTTCTATTTGTACTTCACTTGTATCGTCATTTATTTTTGCTACTATACTTGCATGTGTAAATTCTTCTCCGTCTAATTTTTTTGATAGTTTAAGATTAAATTCTTGAGCTGTTAATACTAATTTTGAATTGAATTCTTCTGTCTTAGCAAAATGTTTATTCATTGCAACATTTGTTAGGTATTCTATTTTCATATTAAGATAGTCAAAGTCTTGTAAATATACATAGTTAGTACCTTCAAATAAAGTTATTTCTGGTATTTCTAATGTTTGTATATATTCTTCTTGCAATTTAGTTATAATATCGAATCTATCTATATTACATCTTCTTTTTATAATACCTTCTAATTGATTGACATCATTTAACGTAATTATTAATTCGTCATACACATCATCATAAGAACATAATCTGTTACCAATATTTATTTCATAGGTTTTTAATTCATTAGATGGATTAGTTTTTGGTTGTTTATCTATACATAGTGTTAATATCATAAAATCACAATCCTTCCAAATATAGATCATCAGATGGATATAAATCATCAGATGGATATAAATAATTAATTCTTTCTGTATGTCCTTTTACAGAAAGCGATATAGGCTTATATTCTAAGCTATCATCTAATCCGAGTTGATCTGTTCCTTCTACTGATTTTAAAAAGTTAAGCTTATCCATAACTTCAAAATGTATTCCATCCTTATCAATACTTCCTATAACATTGCCGTTTTCGTCATATACTTCTAATATACCGTTAGTATCATTAGCACCGCCTAGTTTTAATATTCCACCTCTTATTAATGATGCAGTAAGGTTTATAACGTTAATTTGTTGCATGTCTAATGTTCCATCTATTAACCAAGCAGAATTAAAAGGTCCATTTATTCCGTGTTCTGAAAAACCTATACCACCTGAAGATATTTTTATTACATGTGTCGCTTCTTCTTTAGGAAGTGAATCAACAACTAAAATCTTATCTCCGTCATAAATAACATAACTATTACCTAGAACATTATTTATTGCAGCTGTTGCTTGTGCTAATTCATTTTCCAAGATTATTTTATTTTCTTTTACTAATGATTCAGATTGTTTAGTTGCTTGTGATACTATTTCTTGAGTTAAATTCTTTAATTCCTTTTTAAAATTACCAAATTCTATCTTTTTATATTTACCACTTATGGCATCCCATACAATAGATATAACTTGTGTTGTTATATTTACCCTACATTTAGAATGTTTTACATAGATTGTGTCTCCTATATCAGAAATATTGTCTATTTTTGCACTTACAGAATAATTGATTTTTGGTACTTTATTTTCTTGTAAATATTCAGTAGCGGTTTGTAGTAACCATAACTTTGTAGCATTTAAAAAAGCCTCATATGTTTGAAAATCATCTGGGCTATATATATTTTCAAATTTAATTATTTTTGTATATGGAATATCATATAATTGTTCATTTAATTCAACATATATATCATCAAGCAAAATAGCATTTTCTCCATCAGTGGTATATGGAAGTATTTTAGTACATACATTGTCCCAATTTTCTGATGTAGATATATCAGTTATATTTTTATTGTTTGCTAGAACAACTCCTCTATCTTCACCTATGTTTTGTTTTATTCCGAATGTGTAGTTATCTCTATATAAATGCCCTCCATACTTATCAGAGTCTATTAAAGATACAAATATATCATATAAAGTCTTTCTTACCATTCTCGTTGTTAAAACAGTAGATATATCACTAATAGTTATAAAAGGTGTTTCTATATCTGCATTACTATTGTAGTAATCAAGTGCTGCATTACAATTTTTATTTACAGCTGATTTATCAGTTATAATATAATTTTTACTATCATAGGTTAAATGCCAGGCTTTAGAGATTATTCTGTTGTTCTTTATTTCTGGATTATTACATCTAAAACCTTGCACTCCCCATGGTGTTGATACTCTTATGATCATTCCTTTTTGATAATAATCAATATTTTCAAGTATATCTTCTAATTCAATACAATAATCTCCATTATCTGCTTTAGTTATTTCTGCAAATAATGGATGTAAGATTTTTATACCATTATTATTAAATACTTTTTCATTACTATCATAAACTCTTATCATATAACACCAAAAAAGAGGATTTTAGTCCTCTACCTTTCTTAAATTATATTTGTAATCAGAAATATCAATAATTTCTTTTGAATAATATTGAACGTCAAATATACCTTGTAATTCAGTACCAAGAGTAATAATGTTTTTGCCTTCTATTAAATTTATATTTGGTAATTCTATGTCTTCTTCTGTTGAGGTTGCTAAGAGATAATTCACTGTTACTGGGTTTGAAGATAACCATTCTTTATATTCTTCCAATGTGTAATTATTACGAGATTCATCGTATATATAAAATCCATTAACTCCCGGATTTCTAAAAGATATTCCTTCATGTTTACCATATGTGTCTGCCGCACTTCTTTTCCTATAATGACTACATAATATCTTCCCTATTTCGTTAGTGCTTGATGTTGGGTTTTCAGGAACTTCACTCACTTGAAATCTATATATTTCTGTTGTATTTGTGTTAACTCTATACATAGTTTGAGTTCCATTTAAGATAATGTCTCCTATATTTCTAACAACCCTACTATTTACAAAATCAATATAATCACTATATCCATCTATTTTTCTTAATGGTTCGTCTAGGTATATATTTGTTGTTTCGTTGTAGTATGGTTGATATTTAACATTTCCTGTTTCTGTTAATCTAATCATCGGATAAAATGTCAAATTTTCAACGGTCATATTATTATAAATTGCTAGTCTTAATGTTCTTTGTGTATCAGTATTAACTATTGGAAAATTAACACCATTGCCATTATCAAAATATGGAGTAGTTTCACCTAAGATATATAATCTATATTTTGAATTTCCACCACCATTTGGGCAACCATTCAACGTATATGCTACATTTTGTTTTTGAACAAATTTTCCTACATCAAAAAATGTATTTGTTGTTGCAGTTCCATTTGCAGTAATACTTCCATTACGATTTTTTGTTAAGGTTATTCCATTTTTAGTTTGTGATTGCAATGTATTGTTTATTAAATTATCACTTCTAACATTAACTGGTATTTTATAACCATCATAATATGGTTCATATGGAGTAACTTCATTTCCTTCTTCTATCTGTATACTGTTAAACATTTGCTGTTTGGTTGTTATAGAACTCGTTTTTGTACAGTAGAATAGCAAATATTTTGCAGTTGATGATGTGGTATATACATATTCTGTTTCAGTAGTTCCATCATTGTATTTGAAAAAATTTGTAGTTTGTATTCCTTGAACCGGAATTTCAGAAGTACATCCAACTCTAAATCTATTATTTTCAGTATCAGGTTGAAGCATTTTTTGTAGTGCATATTTAGTATTTGGTTTACATTCAATATATACAATAGTATCATAATTCGAAGGGTTCCCGTTTCCACTTACAACACCACTTCCACTTAAATAACCACCATAAACATTCGCATTATCTTTATCAAATAAATTCTTTGTCCTATCTCCACAACTTATTATTTCTTGTGGATAATCAGGATTAGGGCTAGGTTGACCGCCTGTGTATGGTTCAAAATTGGTTGCAGTTGTTCCACTTTCTATCATTGGTTTAATTATTGTTTGAGGTACTTGTATTCCGGATGTTGATACACTATATACTAATTCAAGTCTAACAGCATTATATGAAACTGTAACAGTTCTTGATAATTCACCAGAAGGAATTGTCACAACTGTTGGATATTGTCCGTTTGAGTTTCTAAATCGACATCCTATAGCATATGGAAGAGGTTTATCTATTGAAAAAGTGTATTCTCCTGGTGGAACATTAGTACCAGTAAAATTGCTTAAAGTGGGATAACTTCCTGTAGTAGTTCCACTGAAAGATATTTCACCGGTATCACTATTATATGTAATTGTAAGACCTTGTGGATAATTACTACTTGATGCTTTAAATAAATTCTTCCCACTTGTACTATTCTGATATGTATTACCATATATTTTATAATCCTTAGCGTTCTTATCTATTGCATCTTCAATAACTACATTACCATTACCACTTATATTTTTAAATTTATTACTTCTTATTTTAGGACTGATATTATATTTTAAGTTATTGCTTTGTTTTAGTTTACAACTAAAATTATTTATACTTCTTAAAATTGCTTTCATAATTAAGCCTCATTATTTACGAAAGTAACTTCTTCTTTGATATCTAGAACACCTACTGCGATTGTTTTTTTAATAGAATTTTTTATTATTTCTATATCATAAGCATATCTACCATAGTCTAGACTATCAGTATCTGATGAATCTATAGTGATATTGTAAACATCATTTGTTAAAGTAATACCATCATTTAATTTTTTTTGAAATAACACCTCATCTGTATGAGTGTCATTTTTGACAGTAAAATAAATACTATCTACTGTTACTGATTCATTATTTTCAGTTATTTCAAGTTCAAATGATTGTGTATCTCCTCTAACCATACTAAATATATTTTGCATTTACATTCTCCTTTCTTATAACCATCTACTATTAGCAATAACTTCTATTTTTGTAATAGTACCAGTCCATGTAATAATGTTTTTACCTCTTTTTAATAATGGAAATTCACCATTCATATTTCTGTTTTTTAATACATTACCTAAATAAGCATCTTGCTTATCACTATCAATAAATACTTCTGATTCATTATTTGGAAATGTATAACTAAAAATAGCGACATTATCAATCTTAAATTCGATTGTGCCACTACCTTCTAATTTAATTATTGGTTTAGAATCTAAAAAGCCATTATTTATAATTGTTATACTTTCTGTTGGATTATTAAATACTTGTTTATGTTCTTGGTAAAGATATTTAAATGGTTGTGTTCTTATTTTAACAGTTGCTTCTTTAAATCTTACTAATCTTTCATAATTAATTTGATTTATTATTTTTACTTTATAGTATTTATCTGGTTCATTGCTAAAGACAATTGAACCTTCTCCATTAAAGTAATCAATAACTTCATCTATATCATAGTTTCTTGTAAGACCTATTTTAAGAGTTTTGTCATAACTTTCATATCCTAATTCTTCTATATATGATCCATCTACACCATCTATAACTGTTTCTGATACCCTCATTTTAGGTTTAGCAATAGAAGGAAGTTCTTGTATGATTAAGCCTCTAATTGTTCTACTATCTATTCCTTTAAATATTACATAATTATTCATGAATAAACCACCTTTTCTACTACATCAGATACAAAATTTCCCATTTCTCTACCATTCATAACAACCTTTGTGTCTTTTAAAGCCTCTTTGAATGCATTTATTAATCTTGAGTATTCCATTTCGTTTGCTGCACTTGGATTTATTGTAGGATTTAATGAAACGGCTATATTACTATTTAATGATCTCATTGCGGCTCTTGTATCACTTACAATTCCATCTATAGACAAATTATCTCTTATTTCACCAGATAGATTTTTACTTGCTTTTGCCATAATATCACGTGAATTATTAAGTGTTCTAGCTAATCCTTCTGCAAAGTCTGGCATCCATGTTTCATATTCTCTTAATGGACCTTCATCTGGTCTTGAGAAGTGTAAAAAATTTCTAATCCTACTAGCAACGTTAGATGCTGCTTCTCCAACTTTTCCTATAGCACTTTTTATACCATTAGCAATACCTTCAACCATGTCTTTACCCCATTGTAAAGCTTCTCCTGGTAAACTTGTTATTTTATCTTTTATTGTTGATACTATTTGTCCTGCTGTTTGTTTTAAAGTACCTAGCATAGAACCTATACCGCTTATGATACTAGAAATTACTTGTCCACCATTTTCAATAAACTTTGGTAATCCCTCTATCATACCTTTAACTATTGTTAATATTATTTTAGGTATCATTATTGCTAATTGAGGTAATGACTTTATTAAACCATCTATCAATGCAAACATTATTTGTACCGAAGCATCCCATATTAAAGGTAAATTTTCTATCAATATTTTTACTATTGTTTCTATTATTGTTGGCAACATTTCAATTAATTGTGGTATAGCATCAACAATACCTTTTATTAACTCAACTAAAATTTTTATACCTGATTCTAATATTAAAGGTAAATTTTCTAATATAACATTAATAATTGTTTGGATACACTGCACTATAGCTGGTATTATTGTCGGAATACTATCTGATATACCTTTAACTAAAGAAATTATTAATTGTAAACCTATTTGTATTATTTTAGGAAAATTTTCAGTTATAAATTGTACAATTTTATCAATTAAAACTGTTATTGTGTTTGATATACCTTCTGTATCGTTGCTTAACATTTCAAGTAAACTATCAATCATATTAGTTACAGCATCTAATAATTGTGGAGTTGTTTCAAGAATTAAAGATACTATTTGTGGAATTAATTCTTGAACCAATGATACAACGCCTTTAAGAATATCGGGTGCTATTTTTTTTATAGCATTACTAACATTTCTAAATACATTAGTTATTGTTTTTGAAAGTTGTTCTGGACTACCACTACCATTTAGAAAATTATCAAATGCTGCTTTCATAGATGATACAGAGCCACTTATTGTTTTTTCAGCTTCTTCAGCGGTTGTACCTGTTACGCCTAATTTATCTTGGATTACATGGATTGCATTATATACATCACTTAAATTTTTAATGTCATATTTAACTCCACTTATTTCTTGCGCATCTGCCAATAATCTTGCCATTTCTTCTTTTGTTCCGCCATATCCAAGTTTTAAATTATCTAACATGGTGTAATTTTGTTTAGCAAATCCTTGATATGCGTTTTGTATTGATTGCATATCAGTACCAAATTTATTGGCATTATCCGACATGTCTCTAAATGCCATATCTGCAACATCTGCTGCTTTATCAGTATCACCACTTAGTGATTGTAATAATGATGCACTAAATGATGTAACACCTGCCATATATTCATTAGCACTAACACCTGCTGTTTCAAAGGCTTTTTTTGCGTTTTCAACAACTTTATTTGCACTATCTCCGAATAATGTCTCAACACCACCTAGATTTTGTTCTAAATCGGCATAAGATTTTACACCTGCAGTCACAAGCCCCGCCAATGCACCGCTTACTGCGGCTGTTACTTGCATCATTTTTTTAGTTACTTCTGCTGCAACATCGCCAACTTTTTTAAGTCCATCTTTTAATTTAGATAAGTCAACTGAAGTAGATGTTTTTAGTTCACTATTCATTTTCTTTAATGCAGTTTGACTTTTTGTTATCTCAAGTGATAATGCTCTATAATTTTCTTTTTGTTCCTCTGTTAACGAATTATAAGCACCCATTTGTCTTTGAGCTTCTTTTAATGTGTTTAATTTTTCTGTTGTAGCTTGAATATTCTTTTTTAAAGCTTCTTGTTTTTGAGATAGTAATTCTGTGTTTTTTGGATCTAATTTTAATGCTTGATTTAATTGTTTAATCTCATTATTGGTTGAATAAACAACACTATTAACATTCTTTAGAGCTTTCTCTAATTTTGTTGTTTCTCCACCTATTTCTATTGTTATACCTTTTATATTTTTATTAGCCATTATTCCACCTCCTTATGAATACTAAAAAAACTACCCCTATGAGTAGCCTTTTTGCTACTCATAAGAGCAGCTATGATTAAACTGATTTTGGTACTTTTACATATACGGATTCAAAGAAACCATTATATGCTGTTGTATTGCTTTCGTTTGGTTCTAAGAATGTTCTAACTTCACCATCTTCTGGTCTTATTAATGCTTTTATATTTAGAGTTTCTGTAACAGGCTCTTTTGTATTTTCAACTGTTTTTGAACCTGTAGCAGGTCTTTTAGCAGTTACATTGTAATACCAGAACTTTCTATTGGATTTGTCTCCATCAATTTGAAATCCTAAAGCAAATGGTTTAATTTCATCATCACGGTTTTCAAAGAATGCTCCATTATTATCAATATATTCTCCTAATATTTTTTCTCTAAAGCTATCAGGTACTAATGCAAGTTCTAGACTTCCTTCGTATCCTTGATTAGCAGAATCATTAAAATAAGGAATATTATCGGCCTTAAAATCAACATCTTCTCCACTTGGATCAAGAGTTAAATTTACTGCACCTGGAATTGGAATTATAGTTCCGTATGTAAATGTATTATCATCATTTACTGTTATTGGTGCAACATGTACATTACTCAATCCAAATTTTACTTTATTTTTACTCATATTCTACCTCCTATATTTCATAAAAATTGTGATAAATTTTTTCTTCTTCATCCCATACCTCATCACCTTTATCATATGGGATATTATTCTCTGTTAATAAATCTTCTAATTGTTCTTCTATTGCTGGATCTTTCTTAATTGTTACAAGTTCTATTTCATAATTATATGGTCTATAATATGTCAATCCATCAGCCTTAAATGTATCTGGCTTTTGTTCTCTATATGCCATAAATGGTGGTTCTACTTTCTTATCTGAATGAAAATGATCATATGCTACTGGAATGTCCATTGTTTTTAAAATGTCACGTATCTGTTTATGTTTCATAATTAACCTCCATTTTCAACTACATTTATTACTTCTTGCTCATATTGTTTGATACTTTTTTCTTCTACAGGTGCTATATGAACTTTTGGTGTAGTTAAACCACCATTTCTTTTTAAATGTGGTTTTTCTAATAAATGAGTTAATTGATAATCAGTAGCATTATGTATTATGCAGTTAACAAATCCTTTGCCCTTTGTTGTTTTTACTCTCCAACCTTTTTTATAATCACCCGTTCTTTTAGGTGAATTGGCTTTTAAATCGCTAGCTCCTTGTTTTGCTACTTTTATTGCTCTTTCAGTAATAGTTTCTTGAATATCACTTGAATATTCATCTAATATATCAGCTATTTCTAAAATACCTTTACTTGCCATTTATACCAATCTTTCTTTCACATACCAAAACTATATCCATTTTATTTTTAGGATCAACTGTCCTAATAATTGAATATATTTCATTATTCCATTCAAGATAATTTTCACCATTGTAATTTAGTCTTTTTACGACAAATTCACATGTAGGATTTTTACCTACCTCTACAGCATTATAGAACTCTTTTACCTTTACACTTTGTTTTTTAGCATAACATGGATTACCATATAAATTTTTATTGATTTCAGTTATCTTTTTTGAAGATAAATAAGGGGAAGATGTAATATTGCCTATTTCATCTTCCTCTATATCTTCTTTTAACAAATAAATAATTTCACTATATTCCATCTTGACCCTCTGTATATTCAGCTAAGCGCCTTAAAACATCTTTTTGCAATGCATAAGATCTAGAATACATTTCACTATTTACTGTATCAATAAAACTTAAAACATAAGTTATTATAGCTGTTTGAATTAATTCATCAGATTTATCAACTAAAGTATCGACTATGCCGATACTTTTTAAATCTAACTTTCCAGCATTAATCCACATTTGAATTGTTTCATCAAATTGATTATGATTAATACCTTGAATTTTTTTAATTTTTTCTAGCATAGTCTTACCTTCTTTCTAATTAAACACCATCATTGGCATCGCTGCTTTGAGATGCTGGTTTTTGTCCAAGAGTAAAATATCCTGGTCTTGCTTTACCATCATAGATAGCATATCCACCATAGATTGCTTTACGACCTTTTACAGTCTTTTCATAATCTACTCTTGGTGCTGTAACTTCATTAAGGATATAATTTCTCATGTTACCAGCAACAATATCATCACCTGTTAGATATGGATCAACTTCAATTGAAAATCCACTTACTGCAGGTACACCATTTAAGAATGGGTAATTGTTGTTTCCGTCTTTATAAGAAACAATTTCCAAATTTACATCTGTAGAAATATAAACTTTTGCACCAATTCTTGCATCTTTTGAAAGACCTTTATATGTATTTAAAATTCTTTCAATTACATTTGAACCTGTTGTAATAGCTGTCAATCCTGTAGTTACACCAGTTGGCTTATTGTTTCCATCACCATAAATAACTGCAGTGATAATTGCCTTACCCATTTTGTTATTTAATTCATCTAAAATGAAATCAATAAATGACTCTACTGCCATTTCTTCTAACTTCCAAGTTATAACAATATCTTTAGCAAGTTCCCAACCTGTAAGTTGTAAATTTCTGTATTCTTGCCCTTCATTAACTGTATCAGTTAATTCTGTATACCAATTAGCATCATCTGAAGCAAATAAATAAGGTAAATCAATGTTACCAGATACCTGCAATTTTCTTATATCTCTGAAAATTGGTGATTGTTCTGATATTAATTCCATAAGATCCATTCTTACACTTGTTGGAATAAATAATCCACCGTTATTAATACCTTGAGTATCTGCTGTACTAGCAACAAAAGTAGTAGCTGTTGTAGTTACTGCATCTCCTAAAGCTCTTTTTTCGTCTTCTGTAAATTTATCTTCTGATAAATTCATTAATTTTTTTGCCCAAGCACTTCTATATTCTTTGCTTGATAAATCAAATTTCTTTTCTTCCATCTTTCTTTCCTCCTTAACGATTTCTTTTGCATCTAAACTTTTTTCTTCAAGTTTTTCTGCTATTTCTTTTTGTTTTTTTGTTTCCTCTATAGCTTTTCTTTCCTCTTTTAAAGCTTCAACTTCTTTTTTAAGTTCTTCTACTTTTGTAATATCTTCAGTAGATTCAACTTCATTACGGATTTGAGCCATACGAGTTTCAATTTCTTTTAGCCTATCCATTTGACTATCCTCCTATCTTGATACTCTTTAGGGCTGTTTTCTTTCCCATTATTGCTATCCAGCATTTATTAAACGACTTAGTTAGTATCCACTAACAAAAAAAAGAACTTATCCAAGTTCATTTTAATCATCGTATTAACCTAATTTTTCAAGTAATTCTTGTTTTGCTTTTTCTAATTCAAGCTTGTCCTCATGTTGTTTTCTTAATTCTTTTCTACGTTCTAAGAAATCTTCACTATCATTTCTTGCATATACACTTGTAGAATCATAGAAAGGTATATCAACAACTGATACATCATACAATCTATCAATTGATAGTATTTTTCTTGTATCTGTGTCATAATCATATTCATCCTTATCAACAGTAAAGGCAAAACTCATTTTATCTATTAATCCAGCTTTAATTGATTTATAAATATCTTTATTTGATTGAGTATCAATTAATTCTGCTCTAATAAATAATCCTTTTTCATCTTTCTTTAATTCTAATGAGTGATTACGAGTTCTAGCCATGATAAGATGTGAATCTTCGTGATTATATTTAAGAGGTACATCAGACATATCACAATTATCTAATGCTCTTTCATTTATAATTTCTGTATAACCATGTGTCGCAGGACTGTTAAATGTTATTGCATAACCTTCAACTATCATTTTATCTGCTTCTTCTGGTGTTCTTAATTCTACATTTAATATTCTAGTTTCCTTCTTCATTTGTTTCATCTTCCTTTCCTGGTTTAATCGAATTATTGCCACTATCATTTATATTTTGCGTATGGTTTTGATCTATTAAAACTTTTTGACCTTCTCCATTTGGAAGTGGTGCTAAATTCAATATTTCTCTTTGTTCATCTACCATTAAGACATTATTACCATATCTTAATAAATTAATTTTTGTTGCATTTGATGCATATTGTAATCTATTGCTTTCAAAAACAATCTCATTGCCATGATATAACTCTGTAGGTGTAAATAATTTATTAGTAAACTCTTGAGCCATTTGTAATCCGATAGGTTCCAATACACTCTCATAAAATGCATTCCATTCATCTTCTGAATATTTACTTTGAATTATGTTTTCGTTTATTCCAAAATAATTTAATATCTTATTATCAATCGATTTTATTTGTCCATCAGATGCTGTTGTTGGTTCTATCTTAACCGGTGTAAAATCTGTTGAAGCGTCTAATCCACCAATTCCGCTATCATCTGCATTTTCAACAAAGTCTTTAACGAATTGATCTCTCATTTTTTTGACATCTTCTGGCTTTAACATTGCTTGGGTAGATTTAATTACACCCTTTATTGATTGTGTTGTCTTTATAGCATTTATTATTCCTTCATCTAATACATGTTTCATAGATAAAGTTTTTACTATTGGCGTTGTAGTGCCTCCAAATAAACCATTTTCACTAACAAATCTTGTTAAATGAATACATGAACTTAACGGAACAAATCTCTTTTTACTATATCCAAACTGAAATTCAAGATATATTTCTTGCTTGTATTCGTACAGTTTTACAGAATTAAAATTCAATGGATAAAGTCCTGTAACTTTTAAATTTTCATCCTTCTGTACATAAATAAATGAATTATTAAACATTTCTAATTCTGATATTACGTGATAATAGAACCTATATGCATTTTGTAATTCATTAGGTCTTCTTGATAAAAGTCTATATAAGCTATCTTCTAATATTTCATATCCTTTTGTATTCTTTCTAATATGTTTAGCATGCATTTTGGCGCCATTTCGTGCAATTGTGTCAACACAAGCCCTTACATCTGCATCATTAAAAAAATCACCATTATATCTAGTGAATATTGCTTTACTATTATCAAATATTTTGATTTCTGTTGCTGTTTGAGGTGTCTTATCTTCTTTTTCACTACCAAATATTCTACTAATTAAGCTCCTTCTTTGCATTCTATACCTCCTCACTAATATAATTTAAATATTCTTGTTGCTTATTGACATATATTACATAAGCATCCATTAAACTTGCTGCACCATCTATTCTTTGACGTGATTTTTCTTTTGATAGCATTATGTTCTCATTATCATCCATCTTAACAACTACATTTGATAAGTTCCACTTTAAAATTGGATTATTGTTGTAGTTTATTTTCTTATCCATTAGATCTGCTTTCATTTGTTTTAATGGCGCTGATTCAGTTTTATATCCTTGTCTAACCTCAACCATCTGAAACCCATATTGTTTCATTTCATCACACCAAAATTGAGCATTCCAACTGTCATAACCTATCCAAAGTGGTCTTAAATCAAATTCCTGGACTTGTTCCAAAAACCATTTAGTAACATCATGATAATCTATCTTTGAATCACCACTTAATCGTAACCAACCATTTTTTAACCATTTATCATATGGAATTTTGTCGTCTATTACCTTTTTTTCTAATAGATTTGTAGGAATCCAATACATTTGTTTAATTCTAATCTTTTTGTTTTTAACACCTAACAATGTAGCACATGTTAAATCGGTTGTACTTGATAAGTCACATCCACCAATACAATATGTATCTTTCCAATCAGAATAAAGTTCCTCATTATTTAAATCTTCAAATGTCAACCAAGCATTTACTGAATTTTGTCGTACATTAAAGTCTTTACATAATAAATTAACTAATTCTATTGGATTTGCTTTAGCTCTTTCAACCTTTTCACGAATATCTTTAATTGATTTAATGGTTCCTAATGCTGGATTTGCTTTCATCCAACATTCTTCATCCAACCATTCCTTTTCTTCATCTAATTCATAGATAACAGGAAATAATATCTCATCTGGTACTGTTCCATCTATCACTTGACTTGCATAATCGTATTCAATATCAAATACATTTTGCCTTACAGTTCCCATTGTGGAAGTTTCAAGTAATAGAGGTTGTTCTCTTGCACTCATTGAATCATACATAACATCCATTAAGTTTTTATCTTTCCAAGCATGGACCTCATCACATATAACTAATGATGAATTTAAACCATCTAATGAGTTACTATCACTTGCTAAAGCTCTAAAAAAAGAATCCGTAGCGTCATAATATATTCCACCAATTAAACATCTAATTCTTTTATTTAAGCTAGGAGACTTCTTAATCATTCTTTTTGATTCTTCCCATACTACCTTAGCTTGTTCTCTTTTAGTTGCTACTGAATATATTTCTGCGCCACCTTCACCATCTTTTGTAAGCATGTAATTTGCTACACCAGAGTCTAATGCAGATTTCCCATTTTTTCTTGCAACAAATAATAGTGCTTTTTTGTATTTTCTTAAGCCAGTATCTTTATCAACAAATCCAAATACTGTTTGAAGGAAAGCTTTCTGCCATAATTCTAGCTTAAGAGGTTTGCCAGCCCATTTACCTTTAGACTGTCTACAATATCTTTCAATAAAATTAATACATTTTAAACTTTTCTTTTCATCAAATATGTAAGTATGTGTTTCAGTTTCACCAGTAAGTTTATTATAAAAAGACACAACTTTAGGTGTCTTCAAATCTTCTACTACTCGTGCATAAACAGTTTTTACTTTTTTACATACCTTATTTGGATTTGCTTTTATCCAATTGTTATATTCTTCTATATATGTCAACTTAAATCATCCTGGTCAAAAGGATCATAAGCACCCTCTGGAGTATCCTTAGGTAATAAATCATTTATTTGTTTTATTGTAGATTGATAATTTTTTATCATAGCATTATATTGAGTAAGTGCTGGATTGGCTCTATCAATACTGTACTTACCCTGAGACATCTCCGTAACTACACCTTTATTCATTTCTCTCTTTAATTTTGTTAAAGTTGTTTTCATGAATTCTGCTTCTTTGATTAAAGCTAATCCTAACATACCTTTTTCATTATCCATCTCATTAAACAATTCTTTCAACGATTTAAAATTAACTGCTTTGATTTTTACCATATTATCACCTACTTTCTCAAAAGATGGGGGGTATATGCGCGATTATGCACATTTTTCGGACCCTCATGCCTCGGTTTCTCATTAGCACAGAAAAACAGAGGATAGCCCCCC